>CAYQJJ010000190.1:0-5924 GCA_964417745.1 uncultured Wenzhouxiangella sp. | reverse complement strand
GCGAACCCGCTTTCAGGGCAACCGTGCCTATGCCGGTGGCGGACTGGCCATTGATGCCCCGGCTTCCGGCGTCGGCAATCGGATTCTGAGCAATAGCGAGCTGAGCAACAACCTGGCCGAGGGTGGCGGCAACGGCGCAGGTGTTTTCCTGAGACTGGCCCCGAACCAGGGCTTCACGATCGCCAGCACGACCCTGTCGGGAAACACCGGCGCCGAAGTCGGCGGCGGGGTATTCGTCGCCAGCGAACAGACCAGCCTGGCCGCCAAGTATTCGACCCTGGCCTTCAACGCAGCCGAAGTCGACGGTGGCGGCATCGCGTTTGGTCCCGACAGCGGCAATGCGACCGTCATCAACAGCATCCTGCAGAACTATGCCGACTTTCAGCCGCAGGACACGGTCGGATCGAACATCAACATCCAGAGCTCCCTGGTCCGCGGTGCAGCCAATTCAAGCTTTAACGACATAGAAGGCAACATTCTCGACCAGGAAGCCGGTCTGTTGCCGTTGGCCTTCAATGGCGGCAACGGCGGGCGCACCCACCGGCTTCAGTCCGACTCCCCGGCTATCGATGCCGGTCAGGCCGAATCTCAGGTTCCCGACTTCGATCAACGCGGACCGGGCTTTCCCCGGATCACCGGAGGCGGCCTGGACATGGGAGCGCACGAACTGCAAACGTCCGGCGACGCGATCTTCGGTGATCGATTCGAGCCCTGATTCAGGGTTGTTCGAACCGGTCGGCGAATACGCCATCGACGAACAGCTCGAAGGCACCCATGTCGGCCCGGCCGCCGAACTCCCGGATGAACGGGTCGCCGCGCTGGTCGAATTCGACTGTGGTGTCCGGATTCCCTGCATCGACGGCCGGTGACGATGCTGCCAGCGCCCTGGTCGGTGTCGGCCCGCCGTTGTCGGCCAGGGGCTGAAGCTGCGGGTCCGCGCCGATCAGGTTGCCGGTGCCGCCGGGCAGACCGGCGCCGGGTTCCTGGACGAGCGAATGGTCGAGCGCAAGGCTCCCGCTACCGCCCATACCCAGGTCAAGCGGACCGTCGGGACCGATATTGTCGGAAAAGATCGAGCTGTCGACGCTGACATCGCCATTGTTGGCAAGCAGCAGCGCGCCGCCGACGGGTGCCCCGCCCCGGAACGGATTGCCGGCGACTGGTCCGGGGCCGGGGCCGGTGCTGGTGTTGTGGCTGACGGTGATGAAGTCAGCCACCAGGGCGCTGGCGAAAATGCCGCCGACGTCTTCGGCCGTATTGCCGGTGATGGTCGTGTTGAGTATCTCCGGCTGGGTGGCGCCGGCGTAGTGCACCACACCACCACCGGACACGGCCTGATTATCGGCAATGGTCGAGTAACCGATATAGCTGGCGCAATCTCCGGTCGAGACGCCACCGCCAAGTTCGGCGTTGTTGCCGGTGACGAGTGTGTGCACGATGGTCGAATCGCAGCCCGCACCGATCGCGGCGACACCGCCGCCGTAATAATAGGCTACGTTGTCAGCTACCTGGCTGTACTTGATGCCCGAGTTTCCGTTATAGCTGGCCAGACCGCCACCGATTTCGGCCAGGTTGGATTCCAGCACGGACTCGTTGAGCGCGACTGAGCCACCGGAGAAGGCCAGTGCACCGCCCCCGGCAATTGCCTGGTTGTTGCTGAGCGTGCTGCCGCCAATTATGGCCAGCCCCCCGCCCGGACCACCACCACGCTGCTGATCGCCGGAAACCATGGCGCCGTACAGGCCCGCCTGGATACCGCCGCCGTAATAGGCCTCGTTGCCGTCGACCAGCGACTCGAATACGCCGGCAAGGCCGTCGAAGACGAGCAGACCGCCACCCTGCAGGGCCTGATTGCCGATCAGTCCACTGCCGTAGGCAATGTAGGCCTCGCCACCATAGATGACCGCCATACCGCCGCCACCGGAAACGTACCCGCCACCACCGCCGCCGGCAGGATCGAACGACGGCTGGCCTGACGACCTGGACGGTGAGCGAACGGGTGTGCCGGCAGAGTTGCCGCTCAGGGTGCTGCCGACGATTTCTGCGTAGCTGCCGCCGTCGATGCCGCTGTACTTGACCGCCATGCCGCCGCCAAAACGACCGGCGGTGTTGCCGCTGACAGTCGAGCCGGAGAGAAAGACATCCCCTCTGCCGTAAATCAGATCGCTGCCACCACCGCCCAGGCTTGTGTCGGTGCCAGTGATGACGCCACCGCTGTAACCGATGCCGGCATTCACGCCACCGCCGTCGTAGTAGGCGGCATTGCCTTCGATGCTGGAGCCGTCGATATCGAGGATCGAACCCGAGGAGACCAGAATACCGCCGCCGACCGCGGCTTCGTTGCCGGAAACGGTCGACTCGGCAAGCGTGCCCTGACTGCCCTCGAGCAGGGCGATGCTGCCGCCGAAGAAAGCCTCGTTGCCGGAGAGATCGAGCGATGTCATGGTAATGCCATCGCCGGCCAGGACGGCGATGGCACCGCCCGAGTAAGCGGCCTCGTTGTAGGTAAAGGTCGAATCGCTGATCTCGAACCCAGTCGTTGAGTAGCCGAACACGGCCGCGCCCAGTCCGTAAATGCCACCCCGGATGCCACCGCCGGCCAGGTTGTTTTCAAAACTGCAGCCGGTGATCGAAAGCTCAGAGTCGATCACAGAGACCCCGGCGCCGCCTACGGCGGGAGCGCTGGCGAGATTTCCGGAGACGACACAATCGCTCAGCGCCAGGCTGGCGCCGTAGATCCCGAGCACCGCCGCGCCGCCGTAGATGCCGTTGGTGTAGGCATTGGTCAGGGTCAGGCCCGACAGCGAAAGCGCGGCGCCGGTGGCGGCACCGAACAGCTGGAAATAGCCATCGCCATCGATGCTGAGTTGATCGGCGCCGGGGCCGACAACGCTGATTTCACTGTACGCCACGATCGCGTCGTCGGACAGGGTAAGCGTACCGCTCAGGCCGGACTCGAAAACAATCTCGTCGGCTCCGCTGCCAGCGGCACATCCGGCCACGGCGGTATCGGTATTGGCCGCCTCGAAGGCGTCGCGCAGGGTGCATTGGCCGGCGACGCTGCCGTCGTCGAGCGTATTCACCGTGATGGTGGCCGCTTGCAGGGACGTCGCCCCCAGTGCCAGTGAAACGGCTGCGGTCAGCGGTGCGACCGTGGGCTGGACCTTGCGCCCAAGGAAATACTTGCTCTGATGAGTCATGGCGTGGCTCCCAACTGATTTTACGTTGTCCCGATATTTATCTTACCCGATCGGGAGGCCGGCCTTGCCACTCTCAGCACCCGAGGCGGCGTGGTTCATGGATAATTCAATTTCTCCAATTCACCCGGATTCCGATTGACCATGACCGACCCGACCGCTGCGAACATTGCCCAACGTATTGCCGAGGAACTCGAGGCGCGCGCCAACCAGGTGCTGGCCGCGGTACGCCTGCTGGACGAGGGGGCGACGGTGCCGTTTATCGCACGCTACCGCAAGGAAGTGACCGGCGGCCTGGACGACACGCAACTGCGCAACCTCGAGTCGCGCCTGGGCTACCTGCGCGAGCTCGAAGACCGGCGCTCGACGGTGCTGGCAACCATCGCCGAGCAGGACAAGCTGACCGACGAGCTGCGCGCGGCAATCGAGGGCGCCGAGACCAAGGCGCGGCTGGAAGATCTCTACCTGCCCTACAAACCCAAGCGCCGAACGCGCGCCCAGATCGCACGCGAGGCCGGGCTGGAGCCGCTGCTCGATGCCCTGCTGAGCAACCCCGCACTGGACCCGCAGGCGACTGCTGCCAACTACATCGATGCCGACAGGAATGTCGCCGACAGAGATGCCGCACTGGATGGGGCGCGGCAAATCCTGATCGAGCGGGCCGGCGAGCACGCCGATCTGCTCGGCGAACTGCGAGCCTGGTACGGCGACTGCGCCCGGCTGGTCGCGCGGGTGGTCGAAGGCAAGCAGGACGAGGGCGCCAAGTACCGCGATTACTTCGAGTATTCCGAGCCGCTGAACAAGGCCCCGTCGCACCGCGTGCTGGCCATGCTGCGCGGGCGCAACGAGGGCGTGCTCAACATCGAGCTCGAACCCGGCGATGACCCCGAAGCCGGCCACGCGCATGCCGTTGCCCGGGTAGCCAGCTACCTGGACATAACCGATCAGGATCGACCGGCCGATCAATGGCTGATGGCCGGGGCGCGCCTGGCCTGGAAAGCAAAGGTGCAGATGAACCTCCAGATCGAGCTGATGGTGTCCGCGCGCGAGCGGGCCGAGGCCGAGGCGATTCGCATCTTCGGCGACAACCTGGGCGACCTGATGCTAGCCGCCCCGGCCGGTGCGCGCACCGTGATGGGGCTGGACCCGGGACTGCGCACCGGCACCAAGCTGGTCGTCATCGACCCCACCGGCAAGCTGCTCGACAGCGCCACCATCTATCCGGTGGCGCCGCACAAGCGGCTCGAGGATGCGCTGGACAAGCTGGGCAACCTGTGCCGCCAGCACCAGGTCGAGCTGATCGCCATCGGCAACGGCACGGCCTCGCGCGAAGTCGATCAGTTCGTCGGCCATGCGCTCAAGGAGCTGGGGCTGCGCGGCATTCAGAAACTGGTGGTCTCCGAGGCCGGTGCATCGGTCTATTCGGCCTCTGAGCTGGCGGCGAAGGAGTTTCCGAACCTGGATGTGAGCCTGCGCGGAGCCGTCTCGATCGCCCGCCGGCTGCAGGACCCGCTGGCCGAACTGGTCAAGATCGAACCGAAGGCGATTGGTGTCGGCCAGTACCAGCACGATGTCGATCAGAACAAGCTGGCCAGGGCGCTGAACGCGCGGGTCGAAGACTGCGTCAATGCCGTGGGCGTGAACGTCAATACCGCTTCCAGCGCACTGCTGGCACGGGTAGCCGGGCTGAGCCAGACCGTGGCCGAAAACATCGTCAGCCACCGCGACGAGCACGGCCCGTTCCGGCGCCGGAGGGACTTGAAGAAAGTGCCGCGCCTGGGCGACAAGAGCTTCGAACAGGCCGCCGGCTTTCTGCGCATAACCGGTGGTGATGACCCGCTCGACGCCTCGGCCGTGCACCCGGAGGCCTACCCGGTGGTCAAGCGCATGCTCGAAAAATTGTCAAAACCCGTCACCGAAGTCATCGGCGACACCAGCAGCCTGCGCGCGCTCAACGCCAGGGAATTCATCGACGAACGCTTCGGCCTGCCCACCGTCCAGGACATCCTGAAAGAGCTTGAAAAACCCGGCCGCGACCCCCGCCCGGAGTTCCAGACCGCCCGATTCACCGAGGGTGTCGAAAAGATCGCTGATCTCCGGCCCGGCATGATCCTGGAAGGCACGGTCAGCAACGTCGCCGCCTTCGGCGCCTTCGTCGATTTAGGAGTGCACCAGGACGGGCTGGTCCACATCAGCGCCATGAGCGATCGGTTCATCAAGGACCCACGATCGGTGGTCAAGGCCGGCCAGGTGGTCAAGGTCAAGGTCATGGATGTGGACCTGCAAAGAAAGCGCATCGCCCTGAGCCTGCGCCTGGACGATCCACTGCCCGACGAGGCCGATCAGTCGACCGGGCAGCCCGGCGGCGGGCAGCGAAAGCCCCAGGCGAAAACCGGCAAGTCCGGCAAACCCGCCAAAGCCGACAAACCCAAACCGGAAAAACAGCGCGAGGGCAGCCTGGCCGCCGCGCTGGCTGCTGCCAAACGGCGCTGACAATGTCAGCTCAAGACGAAGTCACGCAGCGCATTGCAACGGATCCTGCCAACGCAACCCCATCGGAGTAGCAAGAAACGAGCCTTTGGATCGGGCGGGGCGATGGGGTGTCCGGTCGGGCGACTTCGCCACGCGTCCAGAGCCCGACCGGACACCCCATCGGCCCGGCCGGGGGCAAGCCACCGGCACGACCTTCCCTGGGATCCTGAATTTGACTCCGTGGAATTGCTACCC
>CAYQJJ010000189.1:0-5948 GCA_964417745.1 uncultured Wenzhouxiangella sp. | reverse complement strand
GTTTGCCACGCGCTTCGTGGCTGCCGGAGTGGGTGGCATCGAGGTGGGCCGCCAGTTCGAGTTTCTTGACCACTGCCTCGATCAGTTCGGGGGGCGAGGAGGAGGCGATCGCGAGTTTCAGCCCGGCCTGGCGGAGCGAGCGCATCGTTTCATGCACGCCTGGCAGCGCCTCGCCGCGCTCGAGCATCAGCCGGGTGACCTCGCGCATGACGCGGCGATGCATCTCGTCGAGGTCCGGTCCGGCCCACTGGAAACGTTCGTACCACAGGCGCAGGACTTCATCGAGGCGCTGCCCGGCGGTCTGTCGGCAGAGATCGCGGGTGATGGGTACGTTCAGGGGCTTGAAAGCGTTGATCTCGGCTTCCTGCCAGAGGGGCTCGGAGTCGATCAGCAGACCGTCCATGTCGAAGATTGCGGCGCGGAAGGCGGCCATGGTGGATATCTCCAGTTGGTGTCGGGTCGGGGCTCAGGCGCGACCGGTGATCAGGTCTTCGACCCCGCCGATGGCCGCACCCTGAAAGAAACGCACGCCGGCCTGCTCGTACCCGGCTGCCGCCTCGGCCCGGGTGAGATCGCGCAGGATGACCGGCGGCAGCGGCGCGAGGTTTTCAAGCTGTGCGGCGAGACGTTCCGGGTCGTCGGCCCGGTTGAGCATGATGTGATCGGCCGACGCCGCGAGTGCCCTTATGCGGGCATCGTCATCGAGGTTGTCGAACTGATAGCAGAGTTCGATATCGTGACTGGCCAGGCGTTTGCGCAGGGTGGCCAGTCCATCCGGGTCGCTGACCTGATCGATCGGCAACTGGCACACCAGCGCCAGATTGCGGAATTCATTGGCCAGCTCGCTCATGGTTTCGGCGAGGAAGGCCAGGTCCTCGTACTCGGCAGCGTGGACGGGCAGAAACAGGTTGGACTGGATCCCGGCCTCGCTGGCCTGGGTCAGCATGATCCGGCGCGCCGACTGGGCCAGGCGGAGTTCTTCGCCGAGCTCTTCGGCCAGGCGAAACAGGGTCGCGGCGTCGGCCGCCAGTCCGGGGTGGGTACTGCGGAAGCTCAGCGCGTGCCCGAGCAGCATCCCGCTGGCCGATCGGATCGGCTGCAATGTGCCGGCGAGCTGGCCCTCGTTGAGCATCTCGAAAAACTCCGGCGCCTGGACCGGAAACCCGGTCGGCAGGGCCGTGAATCCCATTATCGTATCGCCCCTGTCGTTGCTTGACAGGCCAGCTCCGCCCGGCAGCGTCTCCCCGGCGGGCGACCGATACTCGAGACTGAAGGCGTGGTTGGCGAAGTGGATCGCATCGCCTGACTGGACACGGGTGGGCTGGTCGATTCGGTGGTGATTGACGAAGGTGCCGTTGGTGCTGCCGAGATCGTGCAGCACCAGGCCGCGGTCATCGGCCTCGATGCGTGCGTGGCGGCGCGAGATGCGATCAAAATCGAGCTGCAGCCCGCACTCGGCGCTGCGGCCGATAGTGCAGGGCAGTTCGCTCAAGGGGTAGTCGAACGGGGCTTCGCTGGCCGACCGGAGGTAATAGCGTTGATGCGGCATGACTGCGGAGTGCCTAGTGGTCCACTAGCGAATCCGGGCGACGTTACCGCTCAGGTCGAACAGGCCGTGGGCCGACGACAGCAGGCGGGTCGGCGACTGTTCCTCGGTAACATCGGGAAACTGAATGCCGAAACGTACCGACAATCCGAGCTCGCGGTTGGCGAAACGCACCCGTGCGCCATTCAGCGCGCGGCGCAGCCGGCTGACCAGGTTGCGCGCACCGGCCTTGTGGGTGCCCATCAGGATGATGCTGTAGAGGTCGTCATCGGTGCGGTGCAGCGAGTCCTCCTGGCGCAGTTCGCGGTGCAGGAAGTAGCGCAGGTTGCGCATGACGGCCTCGGCCCAGGAGTGGCCGTAATCACGGGTCAGCGCGTGGTAGTTGTTGAGCTTGACGTGCATCAGCGCCAACTCGAGGTTCTGGCGCAGGTGGAAGCTGATCGCCTGTTCGATGCGCAGGTAGAAATAATCCGGTTCGGGCACGTTGTTCAGCAGGCCGGCCTCGGGCGGATAATCGGCCTCGTCGGTGACCAGGCGCGCCTCGGTCAGGGTGTTGCCTTCGAGATGAACCCGCAAGGCGCCGGCCAGGTCGTCGGCGCTGAAGGGCTTGGAGATGAATGCCGTTGCACCGTCCTGCAGGGCCTTTTCGCGCGCCGCTGATTCCTCGTTGCCGGTGACCACCAGTACCGGCATGTCGCGCAGCCGCGAAGTCCGTGCGGTCCGGATTTTCTGGATCAGCTGGTGGCCATCCATGACCGGCATCATCAGATCGGTAAAGACCAGATCGATGTCGGGATCGTTTTCGAGCTCGTCGAGCGCCTGCTGGCCGTTTTCTGCCATCACCAGGTCGCAGTGGCCGGACAGGAAACGGCTGCCGGCGTAGCGCATCAGCCGCGAGTCGTCCACGAACAGCACGCGCCGGTTCGACGGTGGCGTTTTCGACGACGCCTCAAGCATTGTTGCCTGCCCCATCCCTGTGCCCCATGCTCAGAATCTCTTTGTGATGCGATCCGATCCAATCACGCGGAACGATTCGAATATCACGTAAACACCGGATTTCATTGTCAGGCAAAGCGGTTCGATATTCAAGCGCGAGACTGTGACATATCACGCAGCCTGATTCGCTCCTGCCTTTACGGCCCGACCTCGCGCAGAAACACGCGCTCCGGGGCGCCGTCGAACAGGCCGAACGATGCTCGGGCTTCCGGGTTCTCGTCGTACTCACCGTCGTCAGCAAGATCGTCGCGCAGAAAAGTCCAGTTGTCTTCCAGCTCGAGCCGCAGATCGACCCAGCCGGGTTGTCCCGGCGAGGTGAAACGGAACCAGCCGGTGCCGCCATCGAGAGCAGGCTGGCTTGCGGTGGCATCGATTTGGGTGGTGCCTGGCCCGATCGACATCGGCTCGGTACCGTCCCCGGAGGACCCGCCCGAACTTTCCAGCGCCGCATCGTCGGCCAGGTCCATGATCGTACAGCTGTCGCCGGAGTTGGTCAGCCAGGTAGTTCCGTCCCAGTACTCGGCGCGCCAGGGAAGATCAAGGGGTCCAAGCTCGGAGCCGATTGCGTTGTCGATTACGATACGACCGAAGCGCAGCTCGCTCGTTCCGACCACATCGTTGCCGCTCAATGCAACGCCATCGCTGTCGACCGGCGCCGTAGTGACCTGGAAGTCGGCGTATGGCCCAACGGGAGTCGAGCGGGGCACCAGCAGCTGGGCGCGGACGTCACCGGCACCGTCCATCCACTGGATCGTGGCGGATGAATCGTCATCCAGCGCCACCGGATCTCCGGCCAGGTTCAGGTTGCCACCGTCCAGAAAAGCAAAGGCACCCTCGTAATTTCGCGTCGTGTCACCATTGGCGTTTCGGGCATAGAGCGTGAATTCGGCATCGAAGCGTTCGCCGATGTAGCTGAAATCGCTGTTGCAGTCTGCCAGGCCGGCGCGTTCGAGGATTCGGCCATTTTGCAGGCTGAAATCAGCGGGGATGAACCGGCCGAGGTTGCCAAAGGCCTGGCCCGCCACGTCAGCAGTGCCAAGGTAGGCGCCACTGGCCAGGCGAGGCTGGATATCGATGATGCCGACTTCCGGCCAGGAATAGTCACCGCAGGCCCGGCCCGGCGCATTGTCATCGCAGCCCTGACCGAAAGTAGCGAACTCGCCCGTCAGCCCGGGATCGATTCCGCCGACCGGTGCGATCAGCGTTGAATTCAAGTCAACATCTTCGGAGGGGGTTTCCCGGCCGAAATTGCGCGTGATGGCGCCGCCGGCATTGAGCGCCTCGACGCGAACTCCGAACATCGCGCCGGCGGTTGTGAAGACCGGACCCGCAGCGCTGTCGGCGGCCTCGGCCTGTTCGATCGTCAGCTCGAAGCGGTCCGGGCGTGTAATGAAGCTGGTCTGCCCGACAAGCTCCAACCCGGCATCCTGACCCGATCCCAGGTACCGCGCGAACAGTCCCACTTGCCCCGCATCGGGATACTCCAGGCTGGAAGTGGCAACCCCATCGGCGTCGAAGTCAAGCACCAGGGAAGCTCCGGGCGAGGTAGCTGGCAGGGGCGTGCCGGCTACCGAAATGGCGTCGCTGCCACTACCGGGGTTTTGATAACTCATCCAGAGCTCGATTTCCTTCGATTGATTGGCAAATGCCGGCGTGCAGGCGAGCGACTCGTCGTCGGTTCGAACTGCCCCGACCGACACGTTCTGTGCGGTTGCCGCCACGTGATCCGGCACATCGATCACAAAGCCCGAATCACTCCAGGTCATCTGGCACGACTCGGTTCCGCTGGAGAAGCAGCGGGTAGCCCCCGTGGCCGGAGGGGATGACTCGGCGGCGAGTCCGACGGTGCCCGGCGTGGTGACCTGCAGGCTGACCGTGGCAGTGCCGTCGACCGCAATCGGATTGGCGCCCCAGTTGCCTCCCGGCGAGGTCAGTTCGACGATGATCTCGTCTTCGAAAAGCGTATCGCAGCTCGCATCCGCGCAGGCCTGAACGGTGATCGACTCCGGCGAGCAGGTCACCCCCTGGCCAGGGTGGAAGATGCGCAGGTGGTCGGGCCCGGGGAACGGCGGCTCGTCATCGTTGGAGTCGCCGGGCGTGGGGTCGCCCCCGGAATTACCGGGACCGGCGTCCATCCAGTCACCGGTCCCGTCGGGCAGGCGCATGATGCCCGCCGAGTTGGTGCTCTCCATGGTGGTGTCATAAACGAAGGGGCAGCTGACCTGTAGGCCACTGGTGAAGCCGGCAACGCTGAGGTAATCGATTGCGTTGCCCTCGGCATCGTCGAGCCGGATGTCCATGCCGCCGCCCGGCGTCCCGAAGCTGATGTCGCGGTTATCCAGGAGCCCGGCTTCGGTGAGAAAGAACCATGGGTACCCCGACTGATCCAGCGCCGGAGCGTCGAGTGGCACCGAATGGCAGTTGCCGGTGCGATCACTGCAGTAGGACAGTGTCCAGGAGTCGTATTCCGTGGCTGGAATCGACGGGCTGAGCAGGCGAATCTCGATGAAGGCATCCTCGCCGCCGGTCGGACGGCGCGCTTCATTGATGGTCGCCTGGCCGATGAAACTGGAACACGCTGGCGCTTGTTCGCAAGTGCCCCCACCGACCGGATCGGGTGTGCAGCTGCCGAGCACGCTGGTAGCCGGATTGAGATTGATCGAGTCGTATCCGGTGTTCGCACTGAGCTCACCCCAGATCGTGCTGTCGGTGACCGCTATGTTGTTGTTGGTCGTGATCGCTACTGAACTATCGGCTGAACCGATGGTGCTGGCATCGATCGTGATGGTATTGCCTGCCGTGTCAAGGCTGCCACCGGTCATGGTGACTCCCGACAGGTTGATCGGCTGGCTCTGACCGTTGGTGCCGATGTCGGCGTTGATCGTACCGCCGCCAAGGTTGATGGGACCGTTGGTCGCGGTCAGGGAGCCGGAAAGATCACTGTTGGATGTGGTGATCCCATTGCCGCCGAACACGGCCCCGACAACGGTGCCGCCGGTCAGGCTGATCGCTGCATTATTGGTGGTGAGATTGCCAACGACATCGGTCTGATCGCTGTTGATATTGCCGTTGGTAGTCACGTTTCCGTTGATCGCGGCGCCAGACAGTGCGATGTTGGCAAAACCGGTCGCCTCAAGATTGCCGTTGACGGTCAGGTTTCTGATCGTGAAGTCTTGTGACTGGGCGGCCAGCACACTGTCGTCGGAGGCGACCAGTGTCGTGTCGCCAGCGCTGCCGGAGACCGATTCGATGGTCAAATCGGCATGGCCCCAGCTTGCGGTTACTGCCGGGGTCGTGTGCGTGCCGGAGCATAGCCGCAGTGAATGGGGGCCGGAAATCGTGCCGAGCTGGTTATAGGCCGTGGCGAAGTCTGTGTGCGTCGCGCCCGGGCAGGTTCCAACGGTCA
>CAYQJJ010000188.1:0-5962 GCA_964417745.1 uncultured Wenzhouxiangella sp. | reverse complement strand
GCACCGCCGCGGCCATCACGCGGATCGACGCAGCCGCGCTCGAGGCTGCCTTGCTGTCCGGCATCGCCAACGTCTTCAGACGGCGCGATTACATCAATCGCATCAACGTCTTCCCGGTCGCCGACAGCGACACCGGCACCAACCTGGTGTTCACCCTGGCCAGTGTTCGCAACGCCATCGAATCCGGCCCCCGTCGCACCCTGCCGGAGTTCCTCGAGCGGGTCGCCGAGGCGGCCATCGACGGCGCGCGCGGCAACTCCGGCGCGATCATGGCGCAGTATTTCCAAGGGCTGAGCGACAGTGCCCGTACCTGCGACAGCCTCGACAGCCGGCAACTGGCCCGGGTATCCAGCGAGGCCGCGCGCTCGGCCTGGGGGGCCATGGCCGAGCCGGTCCCGGGTACGCTGCCGACCGTGCTCGATGATTTCGCCGACGAGCTTGGCCGACGCGCTGAAGAGGGAATCGACGACATCCGCCAGCTCTTTCACCGTGGTCTGCAGCGCGCCCGGGTCTCGCTGGCCGGCACACCCGACCAGCTTCGCGTGCTGCGCGATGCCGGCGTGGTCGATGCCGGCGCGCAGGGCTTTGTCGACCTGCTCGACGGCATCTGGCAATACATTCGCAGCGGCCGGGTTCCCGACCTGCCCCCGGCCGCAACACTTTCCGCCGCGCCCGAAGGCCCGGCCACCGACGCCCACGCGCCGACCCGGCATCGTTTCTGCACCGAGTGTCTGCTCGAGGGCAGCGGTCTTGACGTGGCCGGGATGCGCGAGCGTCTGGAGGCCCTCGACGCCAGCTCGCTGGTGGTCGCCGGGGGCGGGCGGCGTGCACGCGTGCACATCCACACCGACTCGCCCGGCGAAGTGTTCCGGGTGTGCGCCGGCTTCGGTGTGATTTGTCAGCAAAAAGCCGATGACATGACCCGCCAGCACGGGCTGATGAACCAGCGCGGCAAGGTCGCGATTGTGACCGACTCGGCCGCCGACCTGCCGGCCGAGGAAATCGACCGGCTCGGCATTCATGTGGTCCCGGTGCGGCTCAATTTCGACGATGAGGAGTTTCTCGACAAGCTCACCATCTCGCCGGCCGACTTCTACGCCCGCCTGGCCGATTCACCGAGCCGGCCGCAGACCTCGCAGCCACCGCCCGGTGATTTTCGGCGACAGTTCGAGCTGCTGACCTCGCATGGCCTTCAGGTGCTCGATGTGAGCCTGTCGCGCGCGCTCAGCGGCACGCTGCAGGCCGCCGAGAGCGCGGCCCGGCGCGAGCCCGACGGCGCGGTCGAAGTATTCGACACCCGCAACGGCGCCAGCGGCCAGGGACTGATGGTGCTGTTTGCCGCCGAGGCGGCCGCGCGCGGCTGGTCGCGCAAGGAAATCGTGGCCGGGCTCGAGGCCCGGCGCGGGCAGTTCCGGACCTTTGCACTGGTGCGCGATTTGTCCTGGGGGGTGCGCGGTGGCCGGATCAAGCCGTGGATGGAAGTCATTGCCCGGCGCCTGGCGCTCAACCCGGTCCTGGCCAATACGCCCAAGGGCACGCTCGGCGCCTGCGGGGTCATCGCCGGAAGGAGCAACACGGTCGAACGCTTCGCCCGCTACCTGCTCAAACGCATGGACGCCGAAACGGTCTATCGAGTCATGATCAGCCACACCAACGCCCGCCACGACGCCAAACGCCTGCGCGAAATGCTGCTCGACGGCCACCCGAAGGTTGACGCCTGCTGGCTCGAGGACGCCAGCCCGGCGATCGGTGTCCATGCCGGGCCCGGCAGCCTGCTGGTCGGGCTCGCCCCCTGGGAGGCCCCGGAAACCCGTCATGCTTGAGGCCGCGCTTGTCCTCGTCGCCGGCTACCTGCTGGGCTCGATCTCCGGCAGCCTGGTGCTGGGCCGGTTCCGGCGCGTGGATATCCGCTCCATGGGCTCGGGCAACGCCGGCGGCACCAACGCCCTGCGCACCCTGGGCTGGAAATTCGCGCTGGCGGTGATCGTCATCGATCTGGGCAAGGGCGCACTGGCGGCCGCCGGCATGCCGCTGCTGGCCGGCCTGATCAACCCGGGTGGCGGCGAGCCGGTGCTGCTCGGCAGCCTGGCCGGGCTGGCCGCGGTCATCGGCCACGTCTGGCCGGCCTATTTCCGGTTTCGCGGAGGCAAGGGCGCGGGCACCGCCGTGGGCGTGGTGGCCGTGCTGGCGCCCTGGTGTCTGCTGCCGCTGTTGCTGGTCTGGGTGGTAACCATCATCGGCACCGGCTATGTCGGGCTGGCGACGCTGCTGGCCGGGTTGAGCCTGGTGCCGGCAATGTGGCTGCTCGGCCCCGAGCCGCTGCACCCCGCGCTGGGCGGCCTGGCGATCGCGCTGGCCATGTTGCTGGTGTTCACTCACCGCAGCAACCTGGCGCGCCTGCGCGACGGGTCCGAAAACCGCTTCGAAAAAGCGCGCCTGCTGCGCCGCCGCTGATTCATGAATACCTGCCAAGCCGTGCTGGAAAGGCTCAGCGACGGCCGGCGCCACAGTGGCGCCGGGCTGGCCGAGTCGCTGGGTATCACGCGCGCGGCGGTCTGGAAACAGATCGAGGCGCTGCGCGGCCTCGGGCTGAACATCAGTGGCGCGGCCGGAGGCGGCTACCAGCTCGACGGGCCGCTGCGCTTTCTCGATGCCGGGCGCATTCGAAGCGCCATGCCCGACTGCGCGCCGGTCCTCGAGACCCGCTTTGTCGTCGACTCGACCAACCGCGAACTGGCCGATCTGCGTGCGGCCGGCAGCGACTGCCAGGTGCTCATCGCCGAAGGCCAGCGTGCCGGGCGCGGCCGGCGCGGGCGCAGCTGGCTGTCGCCACCGGGGCGCGGCATTTATTGTTCAGTGGCCTGGTCGTTCGAATCCGGCCTGACCGGGCTCGGCGCACTGAGCCTGGTGACCGGACTGTCGGCGGCTGACTGCCTGGCCGAGGCCGGGCTGGATTCGGTCCGGGTCAAATGGCCCAACGATCTGGTGGTCGACGGAGCCAAGCTCGGCGGCTGCCTGGTCGAGATCGGCGGCAGCGCCGAAGGCCCCTGCCGGGCAATCGTCGGGCTGGGCATCAACGTGGCCATCGGTCCGGTCGACTCCCTGGGCCAGCCCGTCACCGACTTGCAGGCCCAGGGCCTGTCGGTCGATCGTGACCGCCTGGCCGGCGCCCTGATCCAGACTCTGAGCCGCGACCTCGCCCGCCTCGACGCCGACGGTTTTGGCAGTTTCTCCGAGCGCTGGCGCGCGCGCGACGCACTGGCCGGAAGAGCGGTGATCATTCACTCCATGAGCGATCCGGTACACGGCCGCGCCGATGGCGTCGATGCCACCGGACGCCTCTGGCTCGACACCGGTTCGGAACGCATGACCGTCAGCGCTGGAGAAGTCAGTGTCCGAGCGGGCTGACTGGCTGGTCGACATCGGCCACAGCCGGGTCAAATGGGGCAGCGCCCGGGGCGGCCGGCTCGACCCGGAAAACCTCGGTGCCTGCGCGCTGGACCAGCCCGAGGCCCTGATCGTGGCGCTGACTGCCGGGGCCACCGGGTCGGTCTGGCTGTCGGGGCAGTCCAATTCCGAAACCGTGGCGCAAATCACGGACCAGCTGTCGCGGGCAGGGTTATCCTTGCAGCCGGTCAAGACCGGAGCATTTCGACTTCCCGTGGCAGCCCCCTACCCACAACTCGGCAGCGACCGATGGCTGGCCCTGCAGTGGCCCTGGCAGCAGTCCCGAAGGAGCCTGTGCGTCATCGACTGCGGCACTGCGATCACGGTAGATGTGGTCGACGGCAGCGGCCGGCACCTTGGCGGCTGGATCATGGCCGGGCTGACCAGTCTGCGCGAAAGCCTGCTGCAGCGCGCCCGTGGCCTGCCGCGCGACGAGTTGCCCGTCGAGGCGCTCGATCTGCCCGCGCTCGACTCGTCCGGTGCGATCGGTCGGGGCACCGCCCTGCAGGCCATTGCCGCCATCGACCGGGCAGTGGCTGGCGCCGGGGCACTGCTCGGAGAATCGCCTGAATTGTGGTTGACCGGCGGCGAGGCCGGGGCAGTCGACGGCCACCTGGCCCGTAGCACACAACGCGACGACTGGCTCGTGCTGCGCGGGCTGGCGATGCTCGCGGAGGCGGCATGAGCGCGGGCTGGCTGCGCTGGCTGGTGCTGTCCCTGGTGGTCGCCAATCTGGGACTGGTCATGCTGATCCTGCACACGCCGTCCGACCCCGCACCACTGGCCCGAGACGAAGCGCCGCCACTGGATCCGGGCCTGCCCTCGCTGGAATTGGTCACCGAGCTCGACAACCAATCGAGGCCAGCCGATACCTCGGAGCCGGTGTGCTACACCATCGGTCCGCTGGCCTCGATCGAGGCCCAGCAGCGCGCACAGGATCGGCTGCGACCGTTCGCCGAGGCCATCCGCACCCGCCAGACGATTGCCGAGCGCGAGCTGGGCTGGTGGGTCTACCTGCCGGCCAACAGCCGCTCCGAGGCGGTCGGCCTGAGCCGCGATCTTGCTTCCCGGGGCGTGGAAGACTACTACGTGGTCACCAGCGGCGCGCTGGAAAATACCGTTTCGGTCGGCCTGTTCTCGCAGATCGAGAACGCGCGGGCGCGCCGCGAGCGGATTCGGGCGCTGGGTTTCGAAGCCGAGATCGAGGCCCGGCGCGAGTCCACACCGAGCTACTGGGTCGACTATCGCATCCAGCCCGGCGAGCGCTCGCCCTGGCGGTTCATCGTGCGCTCCAACCCCGACTCGCAGCAGCGCGACATCCCCTGTTTCGATGAATGACCCCGCCAGCACGAACCACGATTGAGGTCAGCGTATGGAATTCCGTCTGAAATCGGCCCTGTTCGAAGGCTCACTGGGGCCCTGGCTGCGGCTCATGCGTTTCGACCGGCCGATCGGCATCGCGCTGCTGCTGTGGCCGACCTGGTGGGGCCTGTGGTTCGCTGCCGGCGGCGTGCCAAGCCTGAAGAACCTGGTCATTTTCACCCTCGGGGTCGTGGTCATGCGAGCCGCCGGCTGCGTGATCAACGACTACACCGACCGCGAGCTTGACCCGCAGGTCAGCCGCACCCGCGACCGCCCGATCGCGGCCGGCGAGATCCGACCCCGATCGGCCCTGTGGCTGTTTTTCGGCCTGCTGCTCATCGCCCTGATGCTGGTCTCGATGACCAATCGGCTGACCATACTGATGGCCTTCGGCGGCGCCCTGCTGGCCGGCACCTACCCGCTGTTCAAGCGCTTCACGCATTTCCCGCAGGTGGTGCTGGGCGCGGCCTTCGGCTGGGCCATCCCGATGGCCTTTGCCGCCGAGACCGGCAGCATTCCGCCGCTGGCCTGGTGGCTGTTCGCCGCCAGCCTGATCTGGACGATCATCTACGACACCCAGTACGCCATGGCCGACCGTGCCGACGATCTGCGCGCCGGCGTCAAATCCACCGCCATTGCCTTCGGACGCCTCGATGTCCCGATCATCGGCGCGCTGATGGGCCTGAAAACCGCTCTGCTGCTGATCATCGGCCTGCACTACCTGCCCGAACCGGCCTGGTTCACCGCTGTGGTGCTCGTGTTCGCCCTGTTTCAAATCCAGCTCTGGCGCATCCGCGACCGCGAACCCGAGGCCTGCTTCCAGAGCTTCCTCGGCAACCACTGGGTCGGCCTGGTGATCTGGCTTGGTGCGGCGGTGGCGTTTTACGGAGGGGCGCGGTAAACGGGAAACGGGGAAACGGGGAAACGGGGAAACGGGGAACGGGGAAACGGGGAAACGGGTAAACGGGTAAACGGGTTTCGGGTTTCGGGTTTCGGGAATCAGGTACAAGGATCAAGGTAAAAAGGTGTCGGGCGAGGCTTTGAATAACCCATTAACCCTTTCACCCGTTTTCCCATTCACCCTTTCCCCCGCCTCACGCCTCACGCCTCACGCCTCACGCCTAACCCGCCCCCGCCTCACCCGCGTCACGCC
>CAYQJJ010000187.1:3541-6038 GCA_964417745.1 uncultured Wenzhouxiangella sp. | reverse complement strand
GTGTTGTCGGCGTGGCCGCCTTGCTGAACGACCACCCCGGCGACGTTGCCAGCCAGTTCGTTGCCGAGCACGCTTGAGTTGGTCATGCCGCGCAGGTTGAGTGCGGCGAAATCGACGGTCACGGTATTGCCGTCGATCAGGATGTTGCTGCTGCCCTCGCCGATCTGGATGCCCCAGGCATCCTCGACGGTCGAGTTGAAGTCGTTGTCGCGGATCTCGTAGTCGCTCATCGGGTTGGTACCCGAGCTGAAGGCCCGGGTACCGAACTCGCTGGCGGTGTTTTCGATGATGGCGATGCCGGCCGGGAAGTTGCCCTCGCCGTCGAAGTCGATATGCGAGATGGCGCGGCCGGCTGCATTGCTGATGTCGTTGCCGGTAACCAGCGCGCCGAGCACGTTGCCCTGCAGGCCGATGCCGGTGATGGTGTCGCTGACGTTGTTGATCTCGATGACCACATCGATCGACTGCGCCCAGCCCGGGTCGATGCCGGGAAAGCCGGCGGCCACGGCGATGCCGATATCGGCGCCCGAGACCGTGTTGTCGGTGATCAGCGCGTTGACCGAGCCAACCGCCAGGACCCCGGCGCTCGAAGCGGCGCCGTCGAAGCTTGTCGCCTCGACCTGGTTGCCGGTCACCAGCGATCCCTCGCCGCCGGCGATCACGATGGCGCCGGTGGTGTCGCCCTCGGTGGCCTCGACGATGTTGTCGACGATCTCGACGGTGCCGGTCCCGAGGCGCTGGGCGATGCCACGGGTGGTCCAGCCGACGACCGAAAAGCCCTCGAACCGGACCTGTTCCGGATAGACCCCGTCGTCGGGGTCGAAACTCCCCTCGACATCACCGATCGAGACGGCGTTGTCGGCGCCGCCGGCGTTGATGATGGTCGCCGCCGCGCCGTCCTGCGAGACCAGGTCCAGGCTCTTGTTAATGAACGGCGCCTCGTTGTAAGTGCCCGGGCCGACCGAGATGGTGTCGCCCTCGTCGGCCTGATCGATGGCGTACTGGATGGTCAGGCAGGGCGAGCCGGCGTCCAGGCAGTCGCCGCTGTCGGTACCGGTATCGGCAACGAAGCGGGTCTGCTGCGCCTGCGCTGGCGCCACGAGCAGCAGCGCGGCAAGGAGTGCCAGTCCGGACCATACCGCCCGGCGTTCGGAGAACAATGGAGTGAGTGCTTGCATGAGCTTCCCCTCGGCTGGAGATCGTGTGGTCCGGCAGGTCCGGGGTTGGTCGGGAACTCCCTCGCCCCGGCCGCCACAACTGACAATGAAATTACTGCAATCGCCTTTTCAATGCAACTTGCAACCCGGCCGGGCCGGGTGGCGAAGGCCGGGTCTGCGATAATGGGCGCATCGATTCCAATTCAAGAACAAGAGAGACGATCATGAGCCTGAGCATTCACAGCCGTTTCGATGGCGGCAACATCGAGGTGGTGCGCGCCTCGGCCGCCGACGACATCCGCCTCAAGATCCGCAACGATGTGGGTGATGAGCACCTGCAGTGGTTCTACTTTCAGCTCTGCGATGGCGACGGGCAGGACTGCGTGATGACCATCGAGAATGCCGGCAAGGTGTCCTTCCCCGACGGCTTTCGCGACTACCGCGCCGTGGCCTCGGTCGACGGCGAGCACTGGTACCGGGTCGAGACCGAATTCAACGGCAGCGAGTTGGTCATCCGTGACCGGCCCGACGCCGGCGTGGTCTATTACGCGTATTTCGCGCCGTACTCGCTGCAGCGCCATCAGCAGCTCATCGCCGATGCCCTGCGCTTTGACTGCGTGCGCGCCGAGAACCTGTGCACCACGCCCGACGGCCACGCCCACACCCTGCTGATCATCGGCGATGAGCAGGCGGCCGGGCGCAAGAAGATCTGGGTGACCGCCCGTCAGCACCCCGGCGAGACCATGGCCGAGTGGTGGGTCGAGGGCTTTGTCGATCGCCTGCTCGATGCCGAGGATCCGGTCTCGCAGCGACTGCTCGAGCAGGCCGTGGTCTACGTGGTGCCCAATATGTGCATCGACGGCTCGGTGCGTGGTCACCTGCGCTGCAACGCGCTCGGGCGCAACCTCAACCGCGAGTGGGCCGAGCCTTCGGCCGAGGCCTCGCCGGAGGTCTACTGGACGATCGAGAAGATGAAGCAGACCGGCGTCGATTTCGCCTTCGACGTCCACGGCGACGAAGCCCTGCCGTACAACTTCGTGGCCGGTGCCGAGGGCACGGCCGGCTGGGACGACACCCGCCAGGCCCGCCAGGATGCCTTCAAGCGCCTGCTCAGCGAGATCAGCCCGGATTTCCAGACCACCCACGGCTACGAGGTCGATGCACCCGGGAGTGCGGATCTGCGCAAGTGCACCGATTACATGTGCGAGACCTTCGGCTGCCTGGCGCTGACGCTGGAAATGCCGTTCAAGGACAACGCTGATCTGCCGATGCCCGAGGTCGGCTGGTCGGCCGGGCGCAGCCAGCGCCTCGGGGCGGCCTGCGTCGATGCCTTCTGGCGG
>CAYQJJ010000187.1:0-3441 GCA_964417745.1 uncultured Wenzhouxiangella sp. | reverse complement strand
GTCAGCGCTTGTCGGTTCTTCTCAGGCCTCGCCCATGCGCGAGGCCGGGTCGACCAGTTCCAGACGCCGGAACGCGATGCCGGCCTGGGTGCGGTTGCGGACCCCGAGTTTCTGGAAGATCTCGCTCATGTGCGCCTTGACCGTGCGCTCCTGAATCTCGAGTTCGTCGGCGATCTGCTTGTTGAGCTGGCCGTCGGCGACTCGCTCGAGCACCTTGAACTGCTGGGGCGTGAGGCGGCCGATCCGCTCGGCCAGCGCCCGGTCTTCGTCGGTGCCGGGCAGGTCGCCGACCGAGCGCGCCAGGTGCGGCGGGATCCACTCGCGGCAATCCAGTACCGTCTCGAGCGCCTCGGTCAGTTCGGCCAGGGCGGAGCTTTTGGGGATGAAGCCGGCCGCGCCGTGGTCGAGCGATCGGCGGATCACGCGCGGGTCTTCGTTGGCCGAGATCACCACCACCGCCACCGCCGGAAAGCTGTTGCGAATCGCCGCCAGGCCGGCCAGGCCCTGGTTGCCCGGCATGTGCAGGTCGAGCAGCACCAGGTCGAGGGCCTCGTCGGCCTCCAGCCGGCGCCAGGCCTCGGGCAGGTCGCGCGCCTCGAGCACTTCGGCATCGGCCAGGCAGCCGGAAAGCGCCTGCACCAGTGCGGCCCGGAACAGCGGGTGGTCGTCGGCGATCAGCACGCGCGTGGTCATGACTCAGGTTACCGTCCAGCCCCCGTCGACGACAATCGCCTGGCCGGTGATGTTGCGCGCGGCCGGGCCGATCAGGAACGCGCAGATGCCGCCGAGCTCCTGCATGCTGATGAACACGCCTTTGGGCATGGGCTTGAGCATGATGGTCTCGATCACCTCGTCTTCGGAAATGCCGTGGACCCGTGCCTGGTCGGCGATCTGACGCTCGACCAGCGGGGTCTTGACGTAGGTCGGGCAGACGGTGTTGATGGTGATGTCGGTATCGGCCGTCTCCAGCGCGATGACCTTGGAAAACCCCATCAGGCCGTGCTTGGCGGCCACGTAGGCACTCTTGTAGGCGCTGGCGACCAGCGAATGGATCGAGCCGATGTTGATCACGCGGCCGAACTCCTGGCTGCGCATGGCCGGCAGTACGGCGCGGGTCAGGCGCGCCACGCCGACCAGCATCACCTGGACCAGCTGGTCCCATTTTTCCATCGGGAATTCCTCGAGCCGGGCGACGTGCTGGATGCCGGCGTTGTTGACCAGCACCTGGACGGGCTGGTCCAGATCGGCAAGGAAGTCGTCGATCGAGCGCTCCGAGGTCACGTCCAGCGCCCGCGCGCTGGCGCGCCCGCCGGCCTCGATAATGGCCCGGGCGGTGGTCTCGGCGGCCTCGGCGGCCAGGTCGGTGACGATGATCTCGTGGCCGGCCCGGGCCAGTTCGTGGGCGATACCGGCGCCGATGCCGCTGCCGGCTCCGGTGACCAGTACGCGAAGTGGAGCAACGTGCATGGCTCTGGTTTCCTCAGGTTCGAGCAGATCGACTCAAGACCAAGAGACTAGCAGAGCCGGACCGCGGCGCGTCCTGTACCAAGGTCCAGCTCCCGCAATGCCTGGCACGCTGGTACGCTGACGGGCCCGTCAGCGTGGAATGCCATTGATCATGTTCAAGCCCCGATCCTTCGCCGTTGTCATGACGGTCTTCTTTCTGGTCACGAGCCTGACTGCCTGTCAGCCCGCTGACGAGCCAGCCAGCGACCAGGATGCGCCGGATCGGCCGGCGGCTGAGTCGAGCCTGGACTGGCGGGTCAGCGTGCACCGCGGTGACGATGATCTGGTCAGCGCTGGACTCGGGCTTGAAGGCCTGGCCGAGGCCGCGCCGGCGCTCGATGATCCGGGCGCGGGCCCACCCGCGCCCGAAGCGCTGCGCCGCCTGGCCATCCACAGCAACTGGAACGCGCTGGTCGCGCCCGGTCCGGCCGGTGGCGTCGGCGGTCTGCTCGAATCGCTCGAGGCGGTTTCGGGGGAAGAGCACGCGGCCTTCGTCACGCTGCCTGAGGCGCGCCACCCGGCCCGGCTTCTTCTGCAGGTTCCCGAGGGTTTCGATCCTCAAGCGCCCTGCCTGGTGGCCGCACCGGCCTCGGGCTCGCGCGGGGTGTACGGCGCGCTGCCGTTGGTCGCGCCCTGGGCCCTGCCGGCCGGCTGCGCGGTGGTCTATACCGACAAGGGCGCCGGCACCGATTACTTCGATCCTGCCGATCGCAGCGGCGTCAACCTGGCCGGGCAGCGGGTCGGTCAGGGCAGTGAGCCGCTCGGCTTCGAGCCTGCCAGCGACGGAGAAGCGCCCGAGGGCGCGCTCGGCATGCCCCACGCCCATTCCGGCGACCACCCCGAGGCCGACTGGGGGCGCTATGTGCTGGTCGCCGTCGAGCATGCGCTGGCGCGGCTCGGCGAAGTCTTCGAGACCGAATTCGCACCCGGCCAGACGCGGGTGATCGCCGCCGGTCTGTCCAACGGCGGCGGGGCGGTGCTGCGCGCGGCCGAAGCCGATACCGGGGGCTGGCTCGACGCGGTGGTGGCCGTGATGCCCAACATCACCCCGCCCGAGGCGCCGCATCTGTTCGGTTACGCGACCCTGGCTGCACTGTACCAGCCCTGCCTGCTGGCCGACCTCGAGGCCACCATGGCGCTGCCGCTGGGCAATCCGATGCTGGCCGCGGCCGGTCAGCAACGCTGTGCATCGCTGGAGACGGCCGGGCTGCTCGATGAGGCCGAACCGGATGCGGCCCGAGAGCTGCTCGAAGCGGCCGGTTTCGAGCCCGAAGCGCTCGAGCAGGCCGCCGTCAACGCCGCGCTGGACCTGTGGCGCTCGGTCGCGGTGACCTATGCCTCGGCCTACCTGCGCCGCGAGGCCGGCGACATGCCCTGCGGTTTCGGCATCAGCGCCGAGGGCGCCAGCGACCAGCAGCGTCAGCGCTGGTGGGCGACCCATTCCGGGATTGCCCCGGGCGAGGGCATTACTCTTGCCGACGGCCTGTCCGATGGCCGCGATCCGGCCCTGCCCGGACTGATCTGCCTGCGCGAACTGGCGACCGGTGACGGCGAGCAGGCCGCGGCACTGGCCGAGGCGGTCGATGCGACCCGGGCCAGCGCGGCGCTGCCGGAGATCCCGGTACTGGTCATCCACGGTCGCAACGATGGCCTGATCCCCGCGGCGTTTTCCAGCCGGCCCTACCTCGAGCAGGCGCGTGCCGCCGGTGCGGATATCGCTTACTGGGAAGCGGCCAACGTGCAGCATTTCGATGCCCTGCTGGCCGCGCCGGGGCTGGCCGAGCGCCTGGTGCCGAGCATGCCGCTGGGCTGGGCCGGCCTGGAGCACATCGCCGGGGTTCTCGACGGCGACCATCCCCTCGGCACCGACCGCCAGCTCGAAACCCGGCCGCCCCCCGAGGGCCAGCCCCTCGAATGGCGCAACCTCGGCCTCGA
>CAYQJJ010000186.1:0-6045 GCA_964417745.1 uncultured Wenzhouxiangella sp. | reverse complement strand
CCCGGGCCTGCTCGTTCATCATGCCGGCGAACACCGACTCGCTGCCGCCGATGTGTTCTGCGATGGCAACACTGGCATCGTTGCCGGACTGGATGATGATGCCCTTGAGCAATTCCTCGACGGTGACGCGGGTATCGACTTCCACGAACATGCGCGAGCCCTGCGTGCGCCAGGCATTCTCGGAGATAAGCACCTCGTCGCTCAGGGCCATGTTGCCCTGCTCGATTTCCCGGAATGCGACGTAGGAGGTCATCAGCTTGGTGATACTGGCCGGCTCGACGCGCTCATCGGGCATCTGCTCGGCAATCGCGCGCCCGGAATGGAAATCCACCAGGATGTAGCTCGAGGCGCCGATCGACGGCGGCGCAGGCGTAGGCGTCTGGGCGGCCAGCGGGACGACGGCCAGCAGCGCGCCGAGAGCCAGCAGCCGGCAAAGGTTTCTGATCGCGGTCATGGTCGAATCGGCAGTCATTGAGAGGTCTTTACTGAGGGTAGACATATTGTGGACGACCCAGCCCCAGCGCGGCGACTTTTTCGACCAGTTCGATGGCACGCTCGCTCTCCGACACCGGGCCGACCCGCACCCGCCAGACACGCCCGGACCCGGTGCGCGCGGATCGGGCCCTGACTGGCTCGACGCCCGCCGAACCGAGGCGCTCGGCAACCGCCTCGGCCCGTTCGCGCTCGCTGAAGGCGCCGACCTGAAGGTAGACCGGCACGCGGGCCGGGCGTACCGCCGGCACCTCGCCCTCCTCGAAAGCGATCGCTTCGACCTCGACCGGGCCAAGGCCGTCTTCGTCGATGCCCAATTCGACCGCCGCGGCCCAGGAAAGATCGATGATGCGATCGTCGTGGAACGGCCCGCGGTCGTTGATGCGAACGACGACGCTGCGACCGTTTTCGAGATGCCTCACGCGCGCATAGGTCGGCAGCGGCAGGGTGCGGTGTGCGGCGGTCATCTGGTACATGTCGTAGGGCTCGCCCGAAGAGGTCAGGCGGCCGTGAAACTTGGTGCCATACCAGGAGGCTATGCCGGTCTCGCGGTAACCTTCGGCGCTGCTGCGCACCTGGTAGGTCTGGCCCATCACCTCATAGGGTGAATGGTTGCCGTAGGCGCTGCGCGGCTCCGGGCGCGGCTCGGGCTGAACGACGCGCTCGCGGTCGAAATCGGCCAGGTTGGCCGGCGGGCCATCGGCCGGCTCGCGCTGCTCGCGCGCGCAGGCCGCGACCAGCAGCACCAGGATTGCGATCAGCGCGGTGCGCTTCACGGCGCGCGCTCGGCGATGGCCTCGGCGAGCTGGGTAACGGCCATGGCATACAGCGGCGAGTGGTTGTAGCGGGTGATGACATAAAAATTGTTCAGGCCGATCCAGTACTCGACGCCATCGGCGGTCTCGAGCTCGACCAGCGTGGCGGCGGTGTCATCATCCAGTCCATTCGAGTCGAACGCCACCCCGGCCGCGGCCAGCTCGCCCAGGCTGGTCTCGAGACCAAGGCGGCTGGCCGGCTCGACGGACTCGGGAACCTCGCTGACAGCCAGCACGATGGGCTGGCCCGGCTGCCAGCGGTGCTCGGCCAGGTAGTTGGCCACCGAACCCAGCGCATCGGGCAGGGAGCGCCACAGGTCGCGCCGGCCGCTGCCGTCGAAATCGACCGCATAGGCCCGGTAGCTGGAAGGAATGAACTGCCCCAGCCCCATCGCGCCGGCGTAGGAGCCGCGAACCTCGGTCAGCGGCAGATCCTCCTCGCGCGCCAGGCTCAGGTAGTGGCCGAGTTCGGAGGCGAAGAACTCGCCGCGCCGCGGAAAGTAGAATCCGAGGGTTGCCAGCGCATCGATGACCCGGAAACTGCCGGTGTTCATGCCGTAGTTGGTTTCCACGCCGACGATGGCGACGATGATCTCCTCGGGCACGCCGAAGCGCTCGGCAACATCGGCCAGCAGGGCCTCGTTGGCGCGCCAGAACTCGGCGCCACCGTCGATACGCGTGTCGGTCAGAAAGATCGGCCGGTACTGGTACCAGGGCCTGGCCTCGGCCGGGCGGGTGATGGCATCGATGATGGCCTGCTGATATTCAGCCTCGGCCAGCACCGCGCGTATGTCGTCGGCTTCGAGCCCGTGTTCGGCCGCGGTGCGCTCGATAAACGCCTCGGAGCCGGGGTGCGGCTCGTCGGCCGCCGCCGCGCCGGCCAGCACGGCCGCCAGGAAGAAAACAATCACTCGCTGCATAGAATCAAAAATTCCGGATAACCGCCAGGTAGTAGGGACGAGAATATACGAAAACGCCTCAGGAAAGGCAGCCAAATGGGTGGAAAGGCGTGGAAAACCAGCACGCAGCCCCGGCTTCGGCATTGCGCGCTCAGCCCATGAAACGGCGCCGGCTGTAGAGCCCCATGACGATCCCGAAGCCGGCCAGCAGCGTTACCGCCGAGGTCCCGCCGTAGCTGATCAGCGGCAGCGGCACGCCAACCACCGGCAACAGCCCGCTGACCATTCCGACGTTGACCGCGAGGTAGAAAAAGAACATCAGCACCAGGCTGCCGCCGAGCAGGCGGCCGAAGGTGTCGCGACAGTTCGCGGCCAGGTACAGCCCGCGCAGCACGATCAATGCATACAGCGCGAGCAGGGCGAGCACGCCTACAAACCCGAACTCTTCGGCAAACACCGAGAAGATGAAGTCGGTATGCGGCTCGGGCAGGAACTCCAGGTGCGACTGACTGCCCTCGAGCCAGCCCTTGCCGCCCAGGCCGCCCGAGCCAACGGCAATCTTGGACTGAATGATGTTCCAGCCCTGGCCGAGCGGGTCGCGCTCGGGGTTGAGAAAGGTCAGAACCCGGCTTTGCTGGTAGGCGTGCAGGTTGAACCACACCAGCGGCAGCGCCGCGGCAACGGCCGCCGCCATGGCGAAGATCAGGCGCCAGCGCAAGCCGGCGAGAAACAGAATGCACAGGCCGCTGGCCCCGACCAGAACCGCGGTGCCGAGATCGGGCTGGACGACGATCAGGCCAACCGGCACGCCGATCAGCGCCAGGCACAGGCCCAGGTCGAGCCAGCCCGGCGGCAGCGGCCGGCGCGCCAGTACGGTGGCCAGCATCAGCGGCAGCGCCAGCTTCATCGCCTCGGCGGGCTGGAAGCGGATCACGCCCAGGTCAAGCCAGCGCTGGGCGCCGCGCCCGACCCCGAACAGCCATACGGCAACCAGCAACAGCACTGCCAGCAGAAACAGCCAGGGTGCCCACTGTTGCATCAGCCGCCCCGGCAACTGGGCCAGCACCAGCAGCACCACCACCCCGAAACCCAGGCGGACGGCCTGGCGTACCACCATGCCGCCATCCTGATCGGTGGCGCTGTAGAGCACCAGCAGGCCGAACCCCATGAGCGCCAGCAGCGAGCCGGTCAGCCAGGGGTCGAGCCGCAGGCCGGCCAGCGAATCGAAGGCGCCGAAACCACGGGTCAGCGTCATGGCACGCTCTCCAGCGCCACCCGCATCACCTCGGCCGCAATCGGCGCGGCCACGCGCGAACCGCCGCCGCCGTGCTCGGCCACCACGCTGACGGCAAAGCGCGGGCTCTCGATCGGGGCGAACCCGATGAACAGGGCGTGGTTGCGCAAAAACTCCGGCCGCTCGAGATCATCACGGTCGTCCTCGGCCAGGTCGTCGGGCAAGCCATAGACCTGCGCCGTGCCGGTCTTGCCGGCCATGCGAACCGGCAACTGTTGAGCCACCGCTCGGGCGGTTCCGGTCGAGCCGTGGATGACCGCCGTCATGCCGTCGAAAATGGCCTGCCAGTCTTCATCGCGATGGTGGACCATGCGGACCGGCTCGGAAGGCCCGGTCAGCGACGGCCGTGCGGTCTCGCCACGGCCAGCCAGCGCGGCCGTGGCGTGGGCCAGCTGCAGTGGCGTGACCACGGTAAAGCCCTGGCCGATGCCGGTGATGACCGTCTCGCCGGGGAACCAGGCTTCGCCGAAGGTGGCGCGCTTCCAGGAGCGGGTCGGAAGCACCCCGTCGCTTTCGCCGTACAGATCCACACCGGTGGCCTGGCCGAAGCCGAACAGGGCCAGCTCGCGGGCGATGCGATCGATGCCCAGATCGACCGCCAGCTGGTAGAAATAGGTATTGACCGACTCAGCCAGCGCCAGCTCGAGATCGACCCAGCCGTGGCCGCCGCGGCGCCAGTCGCGGTAACGGCGGCTGTGGCCCGGCAGCTGGAACCAGCCGCGCGAGAACACCTGGGTATTGCGATCGATGGCCCCGGTCTCCAGCCCGGCCAGTGCGATGAAGGGCTTGAGGGTCGAACCGGGCTCGTAGCCACCGGCCAGAAAGCGGTTGAACAGCGGCCGTTGGTGATGGGTGAGCAGGCGGTTGTACTCGCCGCTGCCAATGCCGTGAACGAATCCGTTCGGGTCGAAGCCCGGCTTCGAGACCAGCGCGATCAACTCGCCGGTAGCCACGTCGATGACCACGACCGAGCCGGCCAGGTCGCCGAGCGCGGCGTTGGCGGCCGCCTGGACCTCGGCATCGAGCGAGAGCGTGAGATTCTGCCCGGGTTCGGGGTCGGTGCGCTCGAGCACGCGCACCACGCGCCCCTGGGCGTTGGCCTCGACCTGCTCCAGGCCGGCTCGCCCATGCAATATCGCTTCGTAGCGGCGCTCGATACCGGTCTTGCCGACATGGCTTGTAGCCCGGTACTGATCGCGTGGCAGGCGCTCGAGGTCGCGCCGGTCGATCCGCCCCACATAGCCGACGACGTGCGAAAACAATTCGCCGTGGGGATAGTGACGGGTCAGGTAGGGCTCGACCTCCACCCCGGGCAGGCGGTGGCGGTGGATGGCGAGCCGTGCGACCTGGGTCTCGTCGAGGTTGCTCTTGAGCGTAAGCGGCTCGAAGCGACGCGAGCGCTCGCGCTGTTGATCGAAGCGCCGGCGCTCGACGGGCGTGATCTCGACGAGTTCGGCAAGCCGGGTCAGGGTGGCTTCGAGATCCGGGGTTCGCTCGGGCACGACCGACAGCCGGTAGGCGGGCCGGTTTTCGGCCAGCACCCGTCCCTTTCGGTCGAGGATCAGGCCGCGGTTCGGCGCCAGCGCACGCAGCCCGACGCGGTTGTCGTCGGCCCGGGCGGCGTAGGTCTCGTGGTCCCCGACCTGGAGATGGGCAAAGCGCCATCCCAGCAGCGCCAGCAATACGACCACCAGCAACACGACCAGACGGTAGCGCCCGCCGATCAGACGCAGCTCGGCGTGCTCGTCTCGAATGCGTTGACCGGGGGCGCCTTTCATCATGAGCAATGGATCACGAGCGATGGATCATGAGCGGTGCAGACGCTCGCGGCGGCGCAGGGCATCGAGCGCCAGGAAAAGCCAGGGCCAGATCAGGACCGCCACAAGGGGCGAGAGCCACCACTGCCAGGGCGGCCACGGGTAGCCCGCCAGGCCGATCACCCAGGCCTGGATGACGCTCTCGTTGACCAGCAGCGCCAGGATGGCGACGGCCTGCTGCCAGGGGGGAAAGAAGCGGATCCGCGCCCGAAAGCGCTCGAGCAGGTAGACCAGGATCACCAGGCCCAGCGCATGCTGGCCCAGCAGCGTCCCGGTGAGCACGTCGAGCAGCAGCCCGAGCACGAAGGCCTGACCAAGGGTGCGAAGGCGCCCGCCTTCCAGGTTCCAGTACAGCAGAAACAGCGCAACCCAGTGCGGGCGCATCAGTTCGAGCGCATCGGGCAACGGCACGATGGTCAGCGCGAAGGCCAGCGCCATCGTCAGCACCATCAGTGTGCGGCCCTGCTCGCGCGGTGTCATGGCGTGTCCTCCGGCGGCTCGATCGGCTCGGGCTCCTCGCTCAGGGCATCATCAATCGAGATATCTTCGGCTGGGTCCTGATCCAGGTCCGGGCCATCGATCCGGAGCTCATCGACCTCGGGGTACTCGGCCATCAGCACCAGCAGATGGCGCACCCCCTCCAGGCGTGCCCGCGGCCGCGCCACGGCAGTCGCGAAAGCCTCGCCGGTCGGCCGGTCGAGCGACTCGACCGTGGCCACCGGCAGGCC
>CAYQJJ010000185.1:0-6094 GCA_964417745.1 uncultured Wenzhouxiangella sp. | reverse complement strand
GTGCCTGGACCCGCCACCAGAACCTGCCCCTGCCGATCGTGCTGGTGTGCGAGGACAACGGTCTGGGTATCTCGGTCCCGACCCCGCCGGACTGGGTCCGGTCCAGCGTTGCGAGCCGTCACGGACTGGTTTACCAGTACGCCGACGGGCTTGATCTGGCGGCCGGCTTTGAGCCCGTCGAGCGCGCGGTGGCAACCGCGCGCACGCGGCGCCGGCCGGTCTTTTTGCATCTGCGAACGACTAGGCTCATGGGGCATGCCGGTACCGATTTCGAGGTCGACTACCGCCCTGCGGCCGAGCTCGAGGCCGACGAGGCGCTCGACCCGCTGCTGCGCTCGGCCGAACTGGTGGTCGCCCGCGGCCTGATGCGCCCCGACGACATTCGGGCACGCTACGAAAGCCTGCGCGCCGAGTGCCTCGCGCGCGCCGACGAAGCCGACGCCACACCGCGCCTGACCGCCCTCGAGCAGGTCGTCGCCCCGCTGGCGCCGCTGTCGGGCGAGGATGTTGCCGTCGAGGCCGATCAGACCATCGATCCGGACCGCCGCCTCGCGGTGTTCGGCAACGAACGCCTGCTGCCGGAGAACCAGGGTCCGAAGCACATGGCGATCCAGATCAACCGGGCACTGTGCGATCTGATGGCCAAGTACCCGGAAGCCCTGGTCTTTGGCGAGGATGTGGCGCGCAAGGGCGGGGTGTATACCGTGACCCGCGACTTGATGAAGCGCTTTGGCCGCGCCCGGGTCTTCAATACCCTGCTCGACGAGACCACCATTCTCGGCCTGGCCCAGGGCCTGGGTGCCATGGGCTATCTTCCGATTCCCGAGATCCAGTACCTGGCCTATTTTCACAACGCCTGCGACCAGATCCGCGGCGAAGCCTGCTCGACACAGTTCTTCTCCAACGGCCAGTTCCGCAACCCGATGATCATGCGCATCGCCGGGCTGGGCTATCAGAAGGGCTTCGGCGGGCATTTTCACAACGACAACTCGATTTCCGCCCTGCGCGACATACCCGGGCTGATCATCGGTTGTCCGTCGCGGGGAGACGATGCCGCCTGCATGCTCAGGACCATGGCGGCTCTTGCCGAGGTCGACGGGCGGGTCAGCGCATTCATCGAGCCGATCGCGCTGTACATGACCAAGGACCTCCACGCCCGGGACGACAACCAGTGGTGCTTTGATTACCCGGCGCCGGGACAGTCGCTCAAGCCCTTTGTCGCCCGGGTGTATTCGCCCGAGGCGAGCGACCTGGCGATCATCACCTTCGGCAACGGTGTACCCATGGCGCTGCGCACTGCGCGCGCGCTCAAGGAGGCATCCGGAATCGACGTGCGGGTGGTCGACCTGCGCTGGCTCAAGCCGCTCGACCGACGTTCCATCGTGCGCCATGCCGGGCAGTGCGGTGCGGTTGTGGTGTTCGACGAGGGCCGTCCCGATGGCGGCATCGGCGAGGCCATCATGACCATGCTGCTCGAGGCCGGGCTGGCCGACCGGCCGATCAAGCGCCTGACCGGCGCTGATTGCTACATTCCGCTGGCCGATGCGGCCAATCTGGTGCTGGCTTCCGAAGCCGAGCTGCTCGCGGTCTGTCAGGACGTACTGGCGCGCTGATCAGCGGTCGAAGAAGCGGATCAGCTGCCGCGCGCTCAGCGGTGGCGCGAAGTACCAGCCCTGGACCATCACCGGCCCGATTTCCGAAAGCGCCTGGCACTGGGCTTCGGTCTCGACCCCTTCGACGACCACCGCCAGGCCGAGCTCGCGGGCCAGTGCGCTGACCCGGGGCACCAGTGCGGCCTTGGGGCTGTCGGTAGCGACCGCGGCGGTCAGGGTCTGGCTGAGCTTGATGCCGTGAATATCGAGATCGATCAGGTAGGCCAGCCCGCAATAGCCGACCCCGAAGTCATCGGCGTACAGGCAGAACCCGTGCTGCGTGAGCACCTCGATATGCCGCCGGGCATCGGCACTGGTGAGCATGGTGCGCTCGGTGATCTCGAGAATGATCTGGCCGGGCTGAACGCCGCGTGCGAGCAGGTGGCGATCGAGCTTGTCGGGCAGCCCGGGGTCGGCCAGCTCGGCCGGCGCGATATTGATCGCTACATGCCGCTCGGGGTTTTTGCTGAGCCATTCACCCAGTTCCTCGCCGATCCGGCGCACCATCAGTGAGGTGATGTCCTGGATCTGCCCGCTGTTCTCGGCTAGCTGGATGAAGGCTTCGGCCGAGCGTTCGGTATGGCTCGAATCGCGCCAGCGCGCCAGCGCCTCGAAACCGACGAGCCGATGGTCGGGCAGGGTGAGAATGGGCTGATAGGCCGGCCGGATCTGGTCATTGGCGATGGCCCGGGCGAGGTCGCGTTCGGGCGTGTGGTACTGGCGAAATCCCGCCAGGCCAAGAAAGAACAGGCTCAAGCCGGCAGCTCCGCCAAGGCTGGTCATCACGCCGCGCAGCTCTCCACCCGCATCCTCGACAAGATGCCGCTGGCGTCGTAGCTGAACGCAAAGATCATGGCTGTCCAGGCAGGTACTGGCGGCCAGGAAATGGTTGCGTCTGCCTTGTCCCGCGGTCTGCGCGTCCGCCTTGAATGGGTGCCAGTCGGCCGGTGTCCGGCTACTGTCGGCGACGGCGAGGAAAATTTCGCTGTCGTCGAGGCCGGCCATCAGGTCGGTGACCTGGCCCGAATGGATCAGCGCATTGAATGGTTCGCGTTCGACCACCAGCGAGCGCATGCTCGCCGAGGCGAGGACAGAGCGGTCGGTGCGCAAGGCGGTGCCGGTCGCCAGGCGCAGGTCCGGCGGACCACTGCGGTAGCGCTCATCCATGCGGCCCAGCGCGGTCGAGCAGACCAGCTCGCGCCCGTCGATGCCGCCGATGTCGCGCAGGAAGCGTGCCTCGAACAGCTCGGTGCGCATGGCCAGCAGCATGCCGTCGCTGCAGTGGGCCAGGCCGGATTGTTCGATCCGTGCAAAGGTGGCTTCGCTCTCGTCGATGATCGCTGCGAGGCGCGCGAGGATCCGCTGGGCGCTGCGGTCGAGCTCCTGCTTGACCTGGTTGGTCTGGATGCGCTCGGCACCCAGCCAGCCGACCAGTGCGCCGGTAGTGATCAGTGCTACCAGCGTTCCGGCCACCACCAGCAGCCGGGCATTGCTGCGCCGGGAGAATGGTGCGGCCCCGTCAGGAACTGGATCTGCGTTTGTGGAATGCATGGTGATGTCGGGCCCGACTTCGATTCCCCGGTTGATCGGAAACGGAGATCAATATAGATCAATCCGTTTGTGAATACCAACGTTCAACTCGGCCGGTGCCGGCGGGCTCAGCCCGTTTCGCGCTGGCTAAGATCGAAGGCTTGCGGGTCGAAGCTCCGGGTCTGGAAGCGGAAGTTCAGGGTCGAGGCGGGCCAGAGGGTGGTGTTGCGGCCGCTTTCCGGATGCAGGTACCAGCTTGCGCAGCCGCCGGCATTCCAGACCGTACCGGTCAGCTTTTGCTGCACGTCGTGATCCCAGGTTCGGGTAGCCTCCCGGGTCACCTCGAGCCGGTCGATGGATTGCTGGTCGATGTAGTCGAGTGCCTCGAGAATGTAGCGAATCTGGGATTCGATCATCAGGATCACCGAGTTATGGCCGAGTGCGGTGTTCGGCCCCAGCAGCATCAGCAGGTTGGGAAAGCCCGGCACGGCCGTTCCCTTGTAGGCGAACGGGCCCTGCTGCCAGACCTCGGCGAGATCCTGGCCCTGACGACCGAGAATCATCCCGGCGGGGACCGGTGCCGTGGCCTCGAATCCGGTGCCGAAGATGATCAGGTCGGTTGGCCGCGAGACCCCCTTGGCGTCGATGACCGCATCGGCTTCGATGGCACTCGCCGCGCCGTCGATCAGGCTCGTGTTCGACCCGGTCAGGGCCGGGTAATAGTCGTTCGACATCAGCACGCGCTTGCAGCCCATGGCGTAATCGGGCGTGAGCTTCTGGCGCAGTGCCGGATCGGGGACCTGGCGTGCCAGCAGCCGCCGCGCCCGGCGCCGGTGCCAGGCTGACAGGGCCGGAAAACGATTGAACGCCGGCAGGCGCATCTCCAGCAGGCTGTAGATGGCCAGGCGAACCGCCAACCGCGCCGGCGGGAAGGCCCGGTACAGCCGGCGGCGCAGGGGGCCGATCGGGCGATCCGGCTTGGGCAGGATCCAGGGCGGTGTGCGCTGGTAGACATCCAGCCTGGCGACCCGGGGCTGAATCTCGGGGATGAACTGGATTGCAGAAGCCCCGGTGCCGATCACAGCCACCCTTTGACCCTCGACAACCAGGTCGTCCGGCCACTGCTGGGAGTGGATCACCCGGCCTGAAAAATGCTCCAGGCCGGGTATGTCGGGTACATTCGGACGCGACAGGCCGCCCAGCGCCGGGATCAGCAGCCTGGCGGTGCGCTCGGTGCCGTGCTGGTCCCAAACCCGCCACAGGGCTGCCTGCGCATCCCATTCGGCGCGCACGATCCGGGTGCCGAGCCGCAAGTGCGGGCCCAGGCCATCGGCGTCGACGCAGTCTTCGAGGTAGGCCTGGATTTCGTCACGGCCGGCGAAATGCCGGGTCCAGTCTGGGCGCGGTGCGAACGACAGCGAGTAGAGGTGCGACTGCACGTCGCAGCCGCAGCCCGGGTAGCGATTGACCCACCAGGTGCCGCCGACGCCGGCATTTTCATCGACGATCAGGAAATCCCGCTCGCCCCGGCGCAGCAGCCGCATACCGAGCCCGAGGCCGGAGAAACCGGCGCCGATGATGAGAACGCGATACTGCGGCGTGTCGATGGTGGGGTTCTGCCGGTTGCGGCGTGGCTACTGGATCACGCCCAGGCGCCGGCCGACGCGGGTAAACGCCTCGACGGCACGCTCGAGGTGCTCGCGGCTGTGGGCCGCCGAGATCTGCGTGCGGATACGTGCCTCGCCCTTCGGCACAACGGGGTAGAAAAACCCGATCACGTAGATGCCCTCGGCGAGCAGTTCTTCGGCCATGCGCTGGGCCAGCGGCGCGTCGTAGAGCATGACCGGCACGATCGGGTGCTCCCCGGGCTTGATGTCGAAGCCGGCCTCGGTCATCGCGCCGCGGAAGTAGCGGGTGTTTTCCTCGAGCCGGTCGCGCAGCGCGGTGGATTCGGTCAGCATCTCGAACACGCGCTGGCTGGCTGCCACCAGGGGCGGTGCGAGCGAATTGGAGAACAGGTAGGGCCGCGAGCGCTGGCGCAGCATGTCGATGATCGGCTGGGCGGCGACGGTAAATCCGCCCATGCCGCCGCCGAGCGCCTTGCCGAGGGTGGAGGTGAAGATATCGACCTTGTCCAGGACGCCGTGGTATTCGGCCGAGCCCCGGCCGGTCGGGCCGAAAAAGCCGGTGGCGTGGCAGTCATCGACCATCACCAGCGCGTCGTAGCGCTCGGCCAGCGCGGTGATCTCGTCGAGTCTGGCGACGGTGCCGTCCATCGAGAACACGCCGTCGGTGGCGATCATGCGGGTGCGCTTGTCGCGGGTTTTCTTGAGCGCGTCTTCGAGCGCGTTCATGTCGGAGTTCGGGTAGCGATGGCGTTCGGCCTTGCACAGGCGAACGCCATCGATGATCGAGGCGTGGTTGAGCTGGTCGGAGATGATCGCATCCTCGGGCCCGAGCAGCGGCTCGAACAGGCCGCCGTTGGCGTCGAAGCAGGCGGCGTAGAGAATGCTGTCATCCTTGCCGAAGAACTCGGCGATGGTCGTCTCGAGCTGGCGGTGCAGGTCCTGCGTGCCGCAGATAAAGCGTACCGAGGCCAGTCCGAACCCGTGCCCGTCCAGCGCCTCGTGGGCGGCCTGGATGACCTCGGGGTTGTCGGCCAGCCCGAGGTAGTTGTTGGCGCAGAAGTTGAGCACCTGGCCGCCTTCCCGGGTCTCGATCTCGACCCGCTGCGGCGTGGTGATCGCCCGCTCACGCTTGTAGAGCCCATCGGCGTCAATCTGCGCCAGCTCCTCGCTCAGTCGTTCCAGCGTCGCCTTGTCACTCATCCGGTTACCGTTCGATACATGGGGATTTAAAGACTTTTAACACGAAGTCCACCAAGGATGCACGAAGGGCCACGAAGAAATGAA
>CAYQJJ010000184.1:0-6114 GCA_964417745.1 uncultured Wenzhouxiangella sp. | reverse complement strand
AGCGAAACGGCGCAGATGCGGGGCCTGGCGGCGTCGCAGTAGAGGGGGTGGTGAATGTGGCGGGTTCAATGCTGTGCACAACACAAACAGACTCACAGCCAGCGTGAATCGTTTGCCGGGAGCGGAGCCTTCCAGACGGGGTACCGGGGTGGCCGGGCGGGCTCCGGACCCGGGGCGAGGTCGCCCGACCGGCCACCCCGGTACCCCGTTCGGCCCCGGCTAGTAGACCGAGCGGGGATCACGCCCGCTGACTCAGTGGCTTTCGGCCAGGCTGCCGTCGCGGTAGTCGCGCATGGCCTGTTCGATTTCCTCGCGGGTGTTCATGACAAACGGCCCGTGCTGGACGACCGGCTCGTCGAGCGGCCGGCCGGCAAGCAGCAACAGGCTGGCGCCACTGTCTCCGGCCTCAAGCTCGAGCGATTCGCCGTCGCCGAGTACCCCGGCGGCGCGCTCGGGCACGGCCGTATCGCCGACCACCGCCGAGCCCTCGTACAGGTAGATCAGCGCGTTGTGGCTGCCCGGCACCGGCAGGCTGACCCGCGCGCCCGGCTCGAGCACCAGGTCAGCGAACACGGGGTCGGTGGCCATGGACTCATCAACCCCGTTGATCGGGCCGACAGTGCGCTGGCCGTCGATTTCCAGCGCGCCGGCGATGACCCGCGCCCGGCCCCCGTCGAAGGCTTGTTCAGCGATTGACTCGGCGGGCAGGTCGCGCCAGTCGGCCGGGCGCATTTTCTCGGCGGCCGGCAGGTTGACCCAGAGCTGGAAGCCGCGCATGCGGCCGGCCTCCTGGCGCGGCATCTCGGAGTGAATCACGCCGCGCCCGGCGGTCATCCACTGCACGCCACCAGGGCCGATATCACCGGTATTGCCCATGTGGTCCTGGTGCTGCATGTGGCCGTCGAGCATGTAGGTCACGGTCTCGAAACCGCGATGCGGATGCGGCGGGAAGCCGGCGATGTAGTCGTCCGGATTGTCGGAAAAGAATTCATCGAGCATCAGGAACGGGTCGAGCCGGGCAAACGGGCCCGACCCGAGACTGCGGCGCAGCTTGACGCCGGCACCGTCCGAGGTGGCCTGGGCTTCGATGACGCGTTCGATCTTGCGGTTTTGCATGGTCTGTTCCTCCGTAAAGGGGCGGCTCAGGCCGCGCGAGCCTGCAGGCTGGCGCGGGCGTCGGTCAGGGCGGCTTCGGCCGAGCTTTCGCCCAGCGCCAGGCCTTCGGCGAACACGAATTCGATGTTGTCGATGCCCAGCATGCCGAAGAACTGCCGGATCAGCGGCGTCTGGGTGTCGGCATCGGTGCCCTGGTACTGGCCGCCGCGGGCGGCGAACACCACCATCGGCGTTGGTTCCAGCAGGCCGACCGGGCCGGATTCGGTGTATTTGAAAGTGACACCGGCACGCGCGACGTAGTCCATCCAGGCCTTGAGCGTCGAGGGCACGCTGAAGTTGTACATCGGCAGCCCGAGAACGATTTCATCGGCCTGGCGCAACTCCGCGATCAGCGCATCCGAGACCGCCAGCGCCGCCTTCTGGGCCGAGGTAAGTTCGCTCGGCTCGGCCTGGAAGCCCTGGAAAGCCTCGGCGGTCAGATGCGGCACCGCATCGGCAGCCAGGTCGCGGCACAGTACCCGGCCTTCGGGATGGCCGGCGCGCCAGCGCTCGACGTATTCATCAGCGAGCTGGCTGGACTGGCCGGAGCCGTTGAAGAGACTGGATTTGATGACAAGTAGCGTTTTCATGTAAGTACCTCTGCGTTCGATTCGATTCATCGGCCGGGGTTGCATCTCGGCGTTGATGAAACGATACGCTTGGCTGATTCGATAAAAAAGCGCAAAATATCGCTCTTTCCAATCGAAATTTTAGATCAATGGCCGAGCCGAGAATTTCCCTGGAGCAATGGCGGGCGCTGGTGGCGGTGGTCGATGCCGGCGGTTACGCGCAGGCGGCCGAGGCGCTCAACAAGTCCCAGTCGACGGTCAGCTACGCGGTCGGCCGGATCGAGGACCTGCTCGGCGTCCGGGCCTTCGAGGTGCAAGGCCGCAAGGCCGTGCTCACCGCTGCCGGGCAGGCGCTGTGCCGGCGAGCCCGGGCACTGCTCGAGGAGGCCGGGCGCCTTGAACGCGCGGCCGGGCAGATGGCGGCCGGCTGGGAAGCCGAGCTGCGCATCGCCGCCGAGATCATCTTTCCGACCTGGCGGTTGCTGGAGTGCCTGGCCGAGCTGTCCGACCAGCAGCCGCAGATGCGCATCCAGCTCCACGAGTCGGTTCTCGGGGGCACCGCCGAGCTGCTGACCTCCGGCCAGGTCGATCTGGCCATCGCCTCGTCGATCCCGGCCGGCTTTATCGGCGACACGCTCTGCCAGGTGCGCTTTCTGGCCGCGGCCGCGCCGCAACATCCGCTGCACCAGCTCGGCCGTGCCGTCAGCCCGCAGGAGCTGCGCCGCCACCGTCACCTGATCGTTCGCGACAGCGGCACCCAGCCGGCGTCGGGTGCGGCGCTGAACGTGACCGAACAGCGCTGGACGGTGACCTCCAAGGCGACCTCGATCCGGGCGGCCTGCATGGGCCTGGGCTTTGCCTGGTATGCCGAAGACATCATTCGCCGCGAGCTCGATTCGGGCGCGCTCAAGCCCCTGCCGCTCACCGAAGGCGGCGAACGCTGGGCGACGCTGTACCTGGTCTGGGCCGACGCCGACACGGCCGGCCCGGCCGCACGCCAGCTCGCCCGGCGCATCCGTGAGCTGGTCGAGGCGCCGGGCGGCGCGGTAAACTCGCCGTCATGAGTGATCACCCATCGCGGCTTCAACCCCGCCGCCAACCCGGACGCCGCCCCTGGTGGGAAGCGGTCGAGGTCCGCCCCGGGCGCACGCTTCGGCTGGCGCTCGGACCGCTGACGATACGGCTCGGCCACGGCGACGGCGAATGGTTGCTGGCCCGGACCCACGACCCGGAAACCGGCCAGACCAGCAGCGTCCGCCGCCAGGTCCGGCGGGGACGACCGGAGACCATCGACGCACGCTTTGTCCACGCCGGCGACTCCGACACCGTCCGTCTGGTGCCGCGGCTGGCCGACCGGCCGGTCGTGATTCGCCCCCGGCAGCCGATCGAGCTGCTGGGCAATCAATCGACCACGCTGTATCTGTCCACCCCGGTGTGGGTGGCTATCGAGGTCGGCGACCCGGGGATCGCGCTCGGTGAATACCCGGTCGTTCGCCTCTCCGATACCTGGTTCGGGCGTTCCACCCGCGAGGGCGAGCTGTGCTACTCGGGACGAACCCATGCGCGCCACCAGCCCGACGACCTGCCGCGGCGCGCCCACCGGGCGATCACGCCGCTGACCATCCACAACCGCGCCGATGATCGGCTGGCGCTGGAAAAGATCGCGTTGCCGGTACCGATGCTCGCGCTCTACGGCCGCGCCGACGCCACGATGGTCACCCAGGGTGTGACGCTGACCCGCGAGTCGGGCGGCGACCTGGCCGGTGTGCGTGTCGATACCACCGCGCCGGACGAGGACCTGGCACGGCTGAGCGAGCCCCGCCTCGAATCCGGCCGCTTCGGCGTCACCCGCGCCCTCGACCTGCTGTTCGGAGCCTGACCGGAACCCCATGGACTCGATCATCAACCTGGTCGCACTGGATACCCTGCTGGTCATCACGCGTGCCGTGATCCTGCTCGCCGCCGGCGTGCTGCTGGCCGCGCTCGCCGGCCGGCTGGCCGCGCGCGGACTGAGCCAGCGCCTGACCCCGCACCTGATGCTGCTGACCCGCCGGGTGGTGTTCTACACCACGCTCGGACTGTTCGTTGCCGCCGCGCTCAACGAGCTGGGCTTCAGCATCGCGGTGATCATGGGGGCGGCCGGGGTGCTGACCGTGGCCGTGGCGTTTGCCGCCCAGACCACCGCTTCCAACCTGATCAGCGGGCTGTTCCTGATCGGCGAGCACAGCTTCGAGGTCGGCGACGTCATTACCGTCGGTACCACCACCGGCGAGGTGCTGTCGATCGACGCGCTGTCGGTCAAGCTCAGAACCTTTGACAACCTGTTCGTGCGCATTCCCAACGAGACGCTGATCAAGAGCGAGGTCACCACGCTGACCCGGTTCCCGATCCGGCGCTACGACCTCATGCTCGGCGTGGCCTACAAGGAAAACGTCGACCGGGTGCGCCAGACCCTGCTGTCGGTGGCCGAGGCCAACCCGCTGTGCCTCGACGAACCCGAGCCGCTGTTCATCTTCACCGGCTTCGGCGACTCGGCGCTCGAAATCCAGTTCTCGGTCTGGGCCCGGCGCGAGAATTTCCTGGCATTGCGCAATGCCATGGCCAGCGAGATCAAGGCCGCCTTCGACGCCGAAGGCATCGAGATTCCCTTCCCGCACCGCTCGCTCTATGCCGGCGAGGCAACCCGGCCTTTCCCCGTCGAGCTGATTCGGCGACAATCGCCGCTCGACCCTTCGACCAATGAGGACCGCCATGGCCAGGACTGAATCGCGCATGCTGCCACTGGGCACGCCGGCCCCGGATTTCTCGCTGCCCGAACCGCTCAACAAGCGCACCGTCGGTCTCGACGACATCGCCGGCGACAAGGCCACCCTGGTGATGTTCATCTGCAACCACTGCCCGTTCGTCAAGCACCTGCTCGACGGGCTCGTGCGCCTCGGTCACGACTACGCCGACCAGCCCGCGGGCCTGGTCGCGATCAGCAGCAACGATGTGACCGGCTACCCCCAGGACCGGCCTGAACGCATGGCCGAACTGGCCCGCGACAAGGGCTTCGCCTTCCCCTACCTGTTCGATGAATCCCAGAACATCGCGCGCGCCTTCTCGGCGGCCTGCACGCCGGATTTCTTCGTCTTCGACGGTCAGCGCCGGCTGGTCTACCGCGGCCAGTTCGACGACTCCCGCCCGGGCAACGACCAGCCGGTCACCGGCCGCGACGTACGCGCCGCGCTCGACGCCCTGCTCGCCGACCAGCCTGTCAGCAACAACCAGAAACCCAGCATCGGCTGCAACATCAAGTGGAAGGATTAGCCCTGAGCGGTAAAAAACTTCTCACGGGGGCCACGAAGGAGGGCACGAAGGGCACGAAGGAAAAACTGAATTTTCTTTCAACTTCGTGAGTTTCGTGCATTTCTTCGTGCCCTTCGTGTTACCAGCGTCCGAATGCTGCAATCAATGACGCCCGGAAGGGCCTGCCGATCCCCTGTCGAGCCCGAAGACCCGCACTCAAATCAGTCTCGGAAGCGCGTAAACTGCGCGCTGATCAGTCATCGAGAGGGAGCAAAAAGTCGTGATCGAATCCGTCAAGACCAATGGCCGGGGCCAGTCATCCGGGCCACCTGACCTGCAGGAAGTATTCAGGAAATTCGGCAGCCGTTTTGGCGGCTCGGGCGGCGGCGTGATACTCGGGGGCATCATCGCGCTGCTGCTGATCTGGGGCGCGCTGTCTTCGTTCTACACCGTTCAGCCCGAGGAACGCGCGGTCGTCAAGCGCTTCGGCGCGGTCATCGGCATCACCGACCCGGGGCTGCATTTCAAGATTCCGTTCGGGGTCGACAGCGTGCAGTTCGTCGCCACCGAGCGGGTCCTCAAGCAGGAGTTCGGCTTCCGCACCGAGGGCACGCGGGCCAGTGGCCGCACCCGCTACAGCGCCGACCAGTTCGAGGACGAATCACTCATGCTGACCGGTGATCTCAACATGATCGACGTCGAATGGGTGGTGCAGTACCGCATCAGCGACCCGATCAAGTTCCTCTACAACATGCGCGAGCCCACCCGCACGCTGCGCGACATTTCCGAGTCGGTGATGCGCCGCATCGTCGGCAACATGCTGGGCTCGGAAGTGCTCACCATCGGCCGCGTCGAGATCCAGCAGAAAGGCGCCCGGGAGATCCAGGACCTGATGGACGGCTACGATGCCGGCATTCGCATCAACACCGTGGAAATGCAGGACGTGGTGCCCCCGCCGGCGGTCCAGCCGGCGTTCAACGAGGTCAACGAGGCGCGCCAGGAGCGCGAGCGGATGATCAACTAGGCCCAGAAACGCGTCAACCAGGAAATCCCCAACGCCGAGGGCGCGGCGCTGCGCACGGTGGCCGCGGCCGAGGGCTAC
>CAYQJJ010000183.1:0-6115 GCA_964417745.1 uncultured Wenzhouxiangella sp. | reverse complement strand
GCACAACCTTGCCAAGGTTGGGGTCGCGAGTTCGAGTCTCGTTTCCCGCTCCAGCTTTTCAGGAAAGCCCCGGTCCTTGCAGCCGGGGCTTTCTTGTTTTAAACCGGGTTGATTCGAAGCAGCTCGATTCGTGCCAGTCGGATCGGGTACAATCCGTGTCTGTCGTCCGGTGCTGATTCGGCGCCGGCGACGATTCCATCGGCTAGGTGGCAGAGTGGTTATGCAGCGGCCTGCAAAGCCGTGTACCTCGGTTCGACTCCGGGCCTAGCCTCCATTTCCCCGCATTCCCGACGATCCGAGCCACCGTTGCGGCCTGCCGGCCGCTCGGGTCGCTTATCATGGCGTTCCAAGGTTGCCCGGATGGCGAAATTGGTAGACGCAAGGGACTTAAAATCCCTCGGAGGAAACTCCGTGCCGGTTCGAGTCCGGCCCCGGGCACCATCAGTTCGTACCCGCCGGTGATCCGGCTGCCTTGCTTGCCTCGCCGTCGAGCGCGCTGCGGTTGCGCTGATGCTGGTTTTCCAGCCGTTCGATGAAGGCCTTGCCACTCTCGCCGCTGCTGGCATCGAACGAAACGGACGTTATCGCTGTGATCAGCTGGGTCGGAGTGTCGTTGATCGAGAAATACTGGTCGCGCAGGCGGTCGGTCAGGCGCCAGCGCACGATGCCGGCGCCGGTTTGTTCGGTCATGGGCAGGATCATCAGCGGCACCGCCCGGCGCTCCTTGTCGAGCGAGCCGATCAGGTCGAGTTCGCGCAGCTGGTCGAGCAGCAGCTGGTAGAACTCGGGCAATAGCTCGCGCAGTTCCTCGGAGCTTGGCGGCCGCCGGGTCTGGTTGTGTGGCCGGATGGATTCGATCGAGATCTTGATCACCGAAAACGGCGTGCCGTAACGCTGAGCGGACTTGATTTCGCGCTTGAGAAAGAATGCCGAGTTGGCCGGGTTCAGAATGCGGCCCGGAAGCCGGAGGGCAGGGCTGGACGGTGCTTCGGGCTCAGGCTCGGCGTCGGTCGGGCTGGCCTGGCGTTGCTCGAGCTGATTCTGGAGCTGGCGGGTGACTTCGGCCGGCATGCCCTGCTGGCCGAGCTGGTCGATGAGCAGTTGCTGGACCCGGGCGAGCTGGCCGGGCAGGGTCTCGCCAGCCTCCTGGTTGGCACCGGGCAGGCTTTCCAGAGCCAGCTTTTCGCTCACTCGCTCGATGTAGTCGGTGAACGCCGAGGACAGCTGCGTCTGATCGTCTACACCGCCGTGCCTGAGCTCAGTGGCCATGACGATGAGGCGGGCGGCCTCGGCCGGGTCTTCGCGGATCTGCGTAACAATCTCGTCAACATCCAGGCCGACACTCTCGGCCCCGCTCTCGAGCGCATCGACCACGCTCTCATCGCGCAGGTCGCCGGACAACTCGTGGACAAGCTTGCCGTATTCACCGACGCTCATGCCTTCGCCGAGCAGGCCCTGCTTGAGCTGCGGCATCAGGCGCTTGAGGTCGCGCTGGTCGGGCAGCATGCGGCGAATGATCTGTGCCATGCGACGTGGCGAAAAATTGCCGGAGCGAAATTCCTCGCGCACCAGCGAGACCAGTGTGGAGTAGGTGAGCTGGTCGATTTCGCCAAGCACGGAATCGGGCTCGGCAAGCAGGGTCTCGATGTCGCGATGCTTGCGGTAGTTGTCGCGGACCTTGCGGCGCAGGCTGCCCACGGCACTCATGAGCTCACTGGAAGATAGCGCCGAGTCACCGCCGATGGCGCCGGTCTCGATCTGCGTGACGAGATCGCGCAGCTTGCGGACCATGTCGTGGCGAGCACCCTCATCGCTGTCTTGCTCGGCAACCCGGCTGGCGTAGCCGTCGGGGTCGCGCACCAGCGAGTCCAGCGACATCAGCGAGGCGATCGAATCGCCCGGGTCCTGCCGGCCGTCGGTATTGCTGCGGCTCGAGGCCGGTTTATCGGTTTCGTTGCCGTCGGCTTCGACAACCTGCTGGTCGGCGGTCAGCTTGCGGTAGACGACGTAATTGAGGCGGATATTCCTGACCCCGGCCTCGGTCAGCCGCGCCCGGATTTCCTCGAGGCCCGAGTAATTCTCCGGTTCTGCCAGAATCGACGCCAGCACCAGAACTTCGTCGAGCGTGATGTTGCGTGCGAAGGTGATCGATTCGATGCCGCACTGGATCAGCAGGTTCATCAACCGGCGCGGATTGAAGCGCTGGCCCACCGGGTGCTTTTCGAAAAACAGGGCGCCACGGTCGTACAACAGGGTCACTTCGGCTTCGGTCTCGAGTACCTTGTGCAAGGCTTCGAGCAACGATTCGTTGGCACGCACGCTCATCGGGTGGTCGGGCCCATAACCACTGTTGGTGGTCAGGACGGTATTGATCTGTCGGGTCAGCAGTTCGGCCTGTCGTGCGTCGAATTCGCCTGCCTGGGGCTTGTTCATCGGCAATCGGCTCCGTGTGGTTCAAAGGGCGGCTTCGGAAAGCATCTGACGAAATGCCCGGGCGGATTGAAAGCGTTGAGCGGGATCGGTCGCGATCGCGCGCTGAATGACCTTCTCCAGGCCCGGCTCGATGCGCGGCGACCACTCGCCCGGCGCCTTGAGCAGAAACGAGTCGGGCGCGCGGATCTTGCGCGCCACGGTCTCCCGGGCATCCTCGTCGCGAATCGGCAGACCACCGGCGAGCAACTCCAGCAGTACGATGCCCACGGCGTAGAGGTCGGTACGCTGGTCGGTCTCTTGCGCCGCGGCCTGCTCCGGCGACAGGTAGGTCGGCGTTCCGACGACCATGTTGCGCGCGCCGTATTCGATCTGCTTGGTCTTGGCGATGCCGAAGTCGGCGATCAGCGCCCGGCCCGTGCGCTTTTCGACCAGGATGTTGGCCGGCTTGAGGTCCTGGTGCACCACCCCCTCGGCGTGGGCATATTCCAGACCGGAGAGGACTTCATCGACCAACCGGATCACGTGAGAATACGGCAGCAGGCGCCGGGCCGGCACCGGGTGACGGCCGAGCCGGGTCTGGAGCTGGCCGAGGTCGTCGCCGTCGACGAGCTGCATGACCTGGAAAAAGTAGTCCTCGTCCTCGCCGCTGTCGAAGATGGTGATGATGTTGGGGTGGTCGAGAATGGCGATGGTCTCGGCTTCATCGCGAAACTGCTGGCGGGCCAGCGTGCTGGTGGCCAGCTGTTTGGGCAGCAGCTTGATGGCGACCTGGCGCTTGAGGGACTTCTGGTAGCCGACGAACACTGCGCCCATGGCACCCCGTCCGAGTTCGCGAACGACGACGAAATTGCCGAACGCCCGGCCGATGACCGGGCGGTAGTCGTAGGTTCGCGTCTCGCTCATCGTCCCGCAGCCCGCTTTGCACAGTCAGAGCGCGATGGTACCGCAAAACGTGATAAACATCACAATATCTGACGGCGGACGCGGGAGTCGGATCCGCAGGGACCGGGCTGACGGGGCGGGGCAAAGCGCTTACACTGACGCCGCATTCAGCGATCGCCCGGACCTCCCGGGCGGCTTGAGAAACAATCCAGAGATCACAGGGCAAGCCCGCGATGAGTATCCAGATCAACCTCAATTCCGAAATCGGCCCGCTCGATACGGTGGTGGTTCACACCCCGGGCCCGGAAATGGAAAACATGACGCCGGAAACGGCGGCCCAGGTGTTGTACGACGACATCCTCAACCTGCCGCTGGCGTTGCGCGAACACCGCCAGCTCAAGGGCGTGCTCGAGCGCGTCGCCCGAACCCTCGAACTGCGCGACCTGCTGGCCGACGTGCTGGCCATCAAATCGGTCCGCTCCGGTCTCGTCGACGCCCTGTGCAGTTTGTACCACTGCCCGGAGCTGGCCGAGCAGCTCGGTGATGCCGAGCCGGCTGCACTGGCCTCCCAGCTCATCGAGGGGACACCGAAAAAACCAGTGAGCCTGGAAAAGTTCCTGAGCCCCTCGCGCTACGCCATCCCGCCGCTGCCGAATACCTTTTTCACGCGCGATGCGACCATGTGCCTGAACAACCGCATCATCATCGGCTCGATGGCCTACAAGGCGCGGGTGGCCGAGGCGTTGTTGCTCAAGGCGGTTTTCCGGCACCACCCCGAGATCTCGGGGCATGGCTTCTATTTCGACGGCACCGACAACCGGGATACCGAAGTCACCATCGAGGGCGGTGATCTGCTGGTCATCCGCAAAGACCTCGTGGTCATCGGCTACGGGGAACGAACCTCGGTAGCCGGTATCGACCGCCTCATGCGAGACATCGCCAGCCAGGGGCCGGTGCGCAACTTCGTGGTTGTCGAAATACCCAAGACCCGGGCGACCATACACCTGGACATGATCTTTACGATGGTCGATCGCGACAAGTGCGTGGTCTTCCCGCCGCTGATTACCGGCCCGCGGCGTTGCCGGGCCTTTCATTGCGCATTCGACGGCGGCGATTGCGCCGCGATCACCGAATACAGCGGCGTGCTCGAAGCGCTCTCGGCGCTGGGCCTCGACCTTGAGCCAGTGGCCTGTGGAGGGGAAGACGATTTCCACCAGGAGCGCGAGCAGTGGGCCAGCGGCGCGAATTTCTTCGCGTTCGGACCCGGGCGTATCCTCGGCTACGATCACAACGTCTACACCATAGAGGCCCTCGACCGCGCCGGCTTCAGCATCGTACCGGCCTCCGGAATCATCGACGGCAGCCGCGTTCTGGAAAAAGACGAGCGCGCGGTCGTCACCATCGGCGGCGCCGAACTCGCCCGCGGCGGCGGCGGCTGCCGCTGCATGACCATGCCGCTGGCACGCAGCGCCGTCGATTGATCCAGCTCTGGATTGTCCTGCTGTGGTCGTTTCGGTGGGGTTTTCGCAAATGGGGCGGTTACGGCGGCGATGGCGTATGCGTTTAATCATTTGTCGAAGCACAGGCGCGCGGACACTAAAGAAGAAGCAGTCGACAAAGGTATTGAAGCTTCGAGAAATGAAAGATCGAAGGCAAATTCTCTAACAAGATCCGATCATAAACATTTTGAATATCGATCCGCACGGTCACTTCCGATTGGAGGGTTCGTGATTGAACAAAGAGAATGGTTTAGAAGCGCGGCTTTCTATTACCCTGATACTTTCGATATGCTTTCAGGGGATGGTGGGTTTAACCTAGCCGCCGGAGGTCAGGGTCAGCAAAATCTCTTTTTTTCGGGCTTTCGTAGCAATCGGAATGCGGTGGCTTTGATTGTAAACGTTCCGGATGGCCGCTCTCTTACAGCTGGCCTAGCCGCGGAGTGGTCTGCCCAGTCCAATGGCCTTCCGGTCTTTGTTGTGCATGGCACATCGGGCCCGGTGCATAGATATCAATGGCAGTCTGATTCTGGGCGTGCTTCCTGTAATATCTATCCAGGTACGAACTCATGTTGATACATCTACGGTGGCATTGGGTCTTGGGTTTATTTGTGGCTCTTGGGTTAGGTATTGTATTGGCTGGATTGTTTGGACCAAGGTTGGTTGAACCCAAGACTGATTTTCAGTTGCGAACCATGCTGGTCGAAGAATTTCGATCAGATATGAATATCCACGCTGGGAATGTTGTTACTGTGATTGGGTTTTTATACCCAGTAACATATGATGATGACGTGGAGGATGTTGTTCTGGCTCCATTGGTGCTTAGAGGGTTGGATCTGCCATACCTTGAGTATGTTTCCCGAGTTTCAGTTCTACTTGGCACCGAAATTTATGCGGATGATGGCTCAGTTGATGTTGATGAAAGGTGCTTTGGAGAGCCTGTAAGGGTTACCGGAAAAGCAAACCTTTTTAGTGGTGTCCCTGCTATTCAGGATATCCGGCTAATCATTTTTGCTGATCATGATTCGGAAGTTAAGTGTAACCCCTAGTGTGTTGGGTAACTTCGCAAATGGGGCGGCTACGGCGGCGTTCAGTTATGCGTTCTCTGTCTCCGGAAATAGTGGCAACTCTGGCGGTCCGAAAAATATGTCAGATGCTGAGATGGATGATTTGATGGAAAGCGGGACACACGTTATTTGACGCTGGCGCGCAATTGTAGGCAAGTTCGCAAATGGGGCGGTTACGGCCGCTATGGCGTATGCATTTAATGAACTGAGCCAGCCCCAGTTCGATATCCCGGATGA
>CAYQJJ010000182.1:0-6153 GCA_964417745.1 uncultured Wenzhouxiangella sp. | reverse complement strand
TTGCTGCCGAAAGCCACACTGCGGCTGAATGCGATCTACATACCTGCCGGGTTAACCCCAACGTTGCATAAAATTCCGGGCCAGAATCGCTTCGCTGCCTCGTATAGCAGCATTTCCGGGGCCTGTACTCGCGTTGCCAATCCTCACGTAGGGTGAAGCTACGCTCCGGTTGTCAACACTCCGTGCAGCCCCCGGAAATACTACTCTCCAGGCTTCTGGCTCCGGAATTTTATGCAACGTTGGGGTTAATAGTAACGCTAGCCAACCCGGCGTCCGCTGACCAGCTGGAAGATCACCATGATGACGGCAATCACGATCAGAAGGTGAACTACACCACCCATCGTGGTTCCAGTGGCGAAACCGAGTATCCAGAGTACGGCGAGAATGGCGGCAATTGTAAATAACATGATCTTCAATCCTTCGGTTCAGTGACCGAGTCAGAGGTGCGTTCGGAAAACTATCGAGTGTTCGGCCTTGCTACCAAGATGCACCTGAACCGCGTCGGTATCTGTGCGCTGGTGCACACTCAAAGGCTGGCTGCCAAAAAAAACGACTCAGGGACCTTCGGGCTTCTCCCTGGGAGAGGTGCTTTGGGAGGCTCCCTTTTCCCAGAGTGCTTTGAGCTCCATGGCCAGCTTCACCAGCGGAGCCGCTTTCAGCATCATCTCGGTTTCCGGGCGAGCGGGTGGCTCTGAGCCCTTTGCATCGTCGCGGGGGGTCTTGTCCACAGGCCGGTTGATCCATTCGGCGAGTAGAAACCCGGTGCATCCGGCAATCCAGAGCCCGCTTGCTGAGGTGCACCCGGATTGAACCCGGGACCCCAGCGCCAGGCCAAGTGCTTTTACGTTCATTTTGCGCCGGTCCAGGCGGCTCGCCGCACGGCCAATCTCGCGATTGAGGGATCCGGTGTTTTTCCCGAATGGCTTTTTGCGCTTCGTGGTCACCGGGTGGACTCCTTGTTCGCGGAGGCAGATCTGGCCGGGTCGAGGCGACTGATTGTGGCCGGGAAAGTAAGCGACCGGCTATGTTTTCGAATGACTGCAACGAGAAACATGGCAACCAGGCAATGAACAGCAAATACCAGAATCAAGGCAGCACCGGCCGTCAACAGTGCGTTCTGCACCATCACGACGACCGTGGCGCCAACCAGCGCAAGCCAGGCGGTCGCCAGCAGGCAGGCGGCGATCAGGCCCATCGCAATGATTCTGACCAGGCTTTCGCCCGCCTGTCGTGCTTCGAGGGCGGCCAGGTACAGGTGTTCATAAACAACACCACGTACCTCCCGCTCCAGCAGTCTGGCGACATCCAGCAGTCCGGGCTCCTGCCCGGACGCTGCGGAAGAACCGTTCAGGTCACGGTCGGTCTGGTCCTCGAAAGAGCGGGACATGCAGGCAACAGGCCTAGCGTGCGCTCAGAATACGACTGAGGAGGTAGCCGCTGGCCACCGCAATGCCGACCGATGTGACAGGATTTTCCTGCACGTAATCGCGTGCTGCCGCCAGCCATTTCTCCTGGGTGATCCGGAGCTCCTGGCCTTTGTCGCTCAGGCTGTCCGTGGCACTGTTGGCTGCATCGGCGGCCCAATCGACGGCTTCATGGGCGCCTTCAGCTGCCGAGCCTACCTTCTTGTGTACGGCATTTTCAACGCCGCCCTTGTTGCGTGTTGCACTTTCGTTGATGTTTGTACTCATGATTGTTTCTCACTTGGGATGATTGAACAAAATGGCCCACGGGGAATAGAGGAATCATTCGCAGAGGGACCGGGTCGGACTAATCTCTTCTGAACCTTGGCGCGTCCTTGAGGCTTTCTTCGGAAAGATCGACAGACAATGTGAAATCATCACCGTCGAGTTCGCGTTCGATCTGGACCCAGGGGATCGCGATATCCTTTTCGCCCAGGCCCATGAAGCCACCGGTGTTGAGAATAACGGCGCCAATCTTTCCGTCCTGATCGATCAGGAGTTCGTCGACCGTGCCGACGACCTTGTCGTCCCGACGGTTCGTTACGTCATGACCAATGATGTTCCCGGAGAAATAGTGATCAGCGGGCTTGTTCGCCAGGTAGGGTGACTCGTCATCGGCCTGGTGCCCATTCCGGTCATGCCCGGAATCCGGGTCGGTATAATCACGATCCATCGAGTCCGGCGTGGCCGTTTGACGTTCGCTGCGATCCGGGCGCAGCGGCTCACGTTCGGGACTATCACGGTCGCTGGTCTGCTCGATAGCGACGGACCGTTGGTGCTCACAAGGGCAATCACAATCGGTTTCTTCGGCTGTGGCAACGGAAATGCCCATTGCAAGAACCGGCAAAAAGACGAGTGGATATTTCATGGATAGAACTCCTCGTAAGTGACTTCGAAAGATCATCCCGTGTAACGAAAATGTTAAACGGGCACCTCCGTACTAGGCCGGGTGTGACCCGCCCGGAAGGTGATCACCATTGTCAGCTTGTCAGTCGTTTTGGTCTGTGCGTTATCACACTCCGAAGGCCTTGAGCAGGCCTCTTTGGTAACCAGCCGAACCAGGCACTGTGTGCTGCAGCGAACAGCACTTCGGGGGGCGATTGCGCAGGCTGGTTACCAATGAGATCGTCAATCAGCAGGCATTCAGTGTTTCGGGTCCATCCTTTGGCCAGAGACGCGATTGCAGGCATGGCCGCTCCATTTCAGGTTCCCGCTGGGCCGGTCCATCGGCGTCCGTGGGCAGAGATTGTCCTGACACTCGTCACGGCGCCTGTCAGGACAATGGTCACAACGGGGAAGGATTCATGAGCGATCCAACCCAGGCGCGGTTGTTCGGCACCGTGGAGCGCCGGCTTTTCAGGGCAACGGCCGTGTTGTTCGCCGTCTTTGCCATGGGCGTTATCATTGCTGCGATTGTCTGGGTGCTCGGCATCGTCCTGTCATTTTTCTACAACCTGGTCATGCCTCTTTGCGTGGCCGGGATACTTGCGCTGGTCCTGTGCCCGGTGGTTGACTTTCTGGAGCGACGAACATGGCTGAATCGTCTTTTCGCCACGCTGTTCGTTGTGGTTCTCTTGATGGCGGCAGCCGCATGGGTGGTTGTAATGGTGGTTCCGGCGCTCATACGCGAGCTGGTTTTTTTTGCCGAGATGGTGCCGCCAACGCTTGCGCGATGGCAGGAATCCTTCAGCGAGCGTTTCCCGGGATTCACGCGCATGCTGGCCGAACAGGGGGACAGTGAAGAAATCACGCAGGCCATGCCCGGCCTGGAGACCACGGGACGATCGGTACGGTCCTTCGCTGGTGCCCTGGCCGGGCTTTCCTTCGTCCCCTTGTTGCTGTTTTTCGCTCTGCTGTCAGGCCGTGATCTGCATGCCAGGGTCGAAAAGGTCTTTTCTGTCTTTGCCACCGGCACACAGACCCGAATCATGTATTTCATCGATGTCTTTGTAGCCCAGGTGAGTGGCTTTTTTCAGGGGCAGCTTGTCATTGCCATGATAATGGGCATCATGTTCGCGATCGGGTTTTCGATGATTGATCTGAAAGGCGGGATCCTGATCGGACTGATTCTGGGTCTTTTGAATATCGTGCCATTTCTCGGTACCTTGATCGGCTTGCTGATTGTCATTCCAATGGCTTATATGCAGGGCTCCGGTGGTTTCCAGTTGCTCGGCCTCAGTCTGCTGGTGTTCTCGGTCGTGCAGCTGGTGGAGAGCTGGCTGCTGACACCGAAGATCATGGCCAATCGTTCGGGGCTGCACCCTGCGCTGGTCGTGATTTCGGTGTTCTTCTGGGGTACTGCGTTCGGTGGCATCACCGGCATGATTCTGGCCGTTCCCCTCACAGCCTTCCTCATCGCGGCATGGAGCCAGGCCAAGGCGGGTCTGGCCCGCAGCCTCCAATCAGACCATCAGGCAGACCGGATCCAGACCTGACTGACCAACTCACTGTCTGGCCTGCTGGCGGAGCTCCGGGGAGCCATCGACACCATCGAGACTGGAGTCGTTTCCGTCCTTGCCGGGCCGGACGACGCTGAACGAGCCATCCGTCTCCAGAACAACCGCGTACACCTGGTCGAGTGAACCGACCCCGGCCGATCGGATTGCCGCGCGTATTTCGTCTTCGGTCACCCGGGCTTGCCGCAGCGCTGCCGGGAGAAACTCGCCACGGTAGAGCAGCATCAGCGGATCGCCTGTGGCCAGCCGCCGCACCCAGCGTGCCCGGACGCTGGACCAGGTGACGGTGAATTGCAAACCGATGAGCAGGGCAAATGCCAGCGCTCCTTCGGCCAGGGCCACATCGCTGGCCAGCAGGACGGTCGCCAGGGTCGAGCCCAGGGCAACCGTCACGATCAGGTCGAACGCGTTCATCTTGGACAGCGTCCGCTTGCCCGATATGCGAAGAAATACAACCAGCGCCACGTAGGCCAGGACCCCGACAACCAGGGTCCGGAGCAGGCTGTCCCAGTCACTGAACAACATCTGCTTGTCCCTGCTCCGTAGCTGGCAGATTCACTGGGCTGGTGGGGCGGTTTCGCGGGATGGATGGCGATGAGCGGCGACTGCATTGATGTAGGCAGATGCAGATTCAGCAGTGTCGGTGCTCTCGGCCAGAACAATGCCCGGGTCTTTCTCCAGGGCCAGGCCGGGGCTGGCCATTTCCAGCAGCTTGCGTCCGGCACCCAGAGCAAGAATTGCCTTGGAGTGCTTGAGTTGGTCTCTTATGAACGCCAGCGTATCGCCACTACGCGCCAGTGCCTCGATCGCGTCTTTTCCATCGGGCAAGACCAGCGCATCGAACAGAGCCGACGGAGAATTCTCGATAGACTTGTCGGCTTCGATTTTTCCGCCGGAGTCGCTGCTGAACAGGCCCACCCTTGGCCCCAGGAAATGGACCACGGCACCTGCTTCGACCAGGGCATCGTAGGCGGCGACCAGCGATGCATCGTCGACGCCATTTTCGACCAGCACGGCAATCTGTCTTGTACGGATGCCACATTCTCCCGGCAGCGCGGTCAGCGACAAGGCCGGGGATTCGGCAAGTTCCGGAGCCTTCGGGCCGGAGATGGCAACTGGCATTGCAGTGGGCACTTTCATGCCCAGCCCGTCGGCAACCTCTGCGGCCAGTTCCGGTGAAACGTTTACCAGCGAGGACACCACCCGCTCGCGAATGGCGGGGATGGCGACCTTGCTCAGCTCGAAGCGAAAAGCGGCCGCGATATGGGCTTGTTCGACCGGCGTTTGGCTGTTGTAGAACAAGCTGGCTTGTGCATAGTGTTCGGCAAACTTCTCCGGCTTTCCCCGTACCTTGTCATCGCGGATGGCTTCGGGGAAGGAAACGAAGCCGCTTGTTCCGGCCTGGAAGGGGCAGCCGCCAGCCAGTGAATTCGGCTCGTAGGCGACCCGCCCACGGTGTACCGCCTGCCGGTGCAGGCCATCGCGCTGATTGTTGTGGACCGGGGCAAGCGGCGAATTGATCGGGATCTCGTGGAAATTCGGCCCCCCGAGTCGCGTGATCTGGGTATCCACATAGGAATGGATCCGGCCCGCGAGCAACGGATCGTTGGAGAAGTCGATGCCTGGAATGATGTGAGCCGTGCAGAACGCGACCTGCTCGGTTTCGGCAAAGAAGTTGTCGGGATTTCGATTCAGGACCATCCGCCCGACGGGCGTGACCGGCACCAGCTCTTCCGGCACGATCTTGGTCGAGTCGAGAACATCGAAGCTGAAGCCTTCGGCTTGTTCCTCGGTGAAAATCTGCAGCCCCAGTTCCCATTCCGGGAATTCGCCCGACTCGATGGCTTCCCACAAATCGCGTCGATGGAAATCGGGGTCAGCGCCGGATATCTTTACCGCCTCATCCCAGACCAGCGAATGGGTTCCCTGCAGCGGCTTCCAGTGGAATTTGCAGAATACCGATTCGCCCTGCTGGTTGATCAGGCGGAAGGTGTGTACCCCGAAGCCCTGCATCATCCGATAGCTGCGGGGTATTGCCCGATCGGACATCACCCACATCAGCATGTGAGTGGATTCGGGCATCAGGGAGACGAAATCCCAGAATGTATCGTGCGCCGATGCGGCCTGGGGCATGCCGTTGTGTGGTTCCGGTTTGACGGCATGAACCAGGTCGGGAAATTTCATCGCATCCTGAATGAAGAATACCGGGATGTTGTTTCCGACCAGATCCCAGT
>CAYQJJ010000181.1:3351-6238 GCA_964417745.1 uncultured Wenzhouxiangella sp. | reverse complement strand
CTCAGATCCTTTTCAGTCGGGTGGATTTCACTACCCATGTGGCATGTCCCCGAGCAGCATTTACCCGAGGCCACCTTACTACGTGCCGGGCCCGTGCGTCTCCGAGTTCGGCGAATCTGGCGCAGCTAGCGGGTTTTTTACGCACCCCTGATTCGAGAGTCGGCGCGAGCTCCGGCCGAGACGGCATTTTCCAGGGCTGCCGTTCGAGTGCGTGTGGCGTGGAACTGACTGGCGGGATTCGGTCGTTTGCCCGGGTACGCGCGCTGTTCGGGCCGACCGGGGGCTGACCGGCCGAAACATCCGGCAACCATTGAAACAGACCTTTTGGAGGTTTTTAGAAAATGCAAAGACAAAAGCGGATTCCGATGATTATGGCAACCGCATGCCTTCTGCTCCTTTCCGGGGGAACGGTCAAGGGCATGCCGAGCGACGATGCGGCCCCTCAGGGTGACGAGTGGGGCGGTCACGTCTCGGTCGGCCCGTCCGGCTGCGACTATCAGAACCTGCAGGATGCCATCGATGATGGCGCAGCCGGTGGGCACGGTGGTCATATCGGGGTTCATGCCGACTACGAAATGAACGATGAATACGTCATCCACCAGTTCGCGGTCTGGGTCAATGACCCCTGGATCGTCGGTGGATTCTCCAGTTGCACTGTAGGAGATATCGGCAGTGCCAGCGGCCGCACCACGCTGGATGCTGGCGAGCAGAGTCGACATTTTGATGTGCAATACGACGTCGGTGAAAGTGGGTCGGTTCGCCGCCTCACCCTGCAGAACCTCGAGCTGGTCAACGGTAGTGCTGCAGGCGGCGGTTCGCTCTGGATACGCGGGCAGCACAACCGGCTGGTTGTCGAGCTGGTCAATACCGAGATCGACCTCAATGACGGTGGTCTTTTCGGTGGTGGTATTTACATCCAGCCCGATGAGACGATCGTGGATACCATTCCGCCCGGCCTTCCTGTCGTCCGGCCCATGCTGGTGCTCGATGACGACAGCCACGTTACGCGCAACTCGGCTGCCTGGGGCGGCGGGATCAGCTGTGCTGCCGATTCCGCTGATGAAATCACGTTCCCCGTGGTCCAGGCCGGTGCCGGGCTGATCCTCGACAACGAAGCCACCATGCACGGCGGCGGCATCTACGCGAAGAACTGCAATTTCCAACTTCGCAACCGGGGGGAGGTGTTCACCTTGATTCCGAACGGCGGGATTGCCTTCAACGAGGCCGGCGAATACGGCGGGGGAGTCTACGCCGAGGATGGCTCGCTTGTATCGTTGTTCGGCGATTCCGGTGCTTCCGGAGATGCCTCGGAGCTGGCCGTATTGCTGTTTGCCAACGATGCAGAGCGAGGCGGTGCGATCCATGCCACTGGCGAGGAAACTGAAATCGTCATGCGCAATGCCACGCTGTTGAGCAACTCGGCCGATTACGGCGCTGGGCTGTACGTTACTTCAGAGGCCACGGCCGAGTTTCTCGACCGCGATACCTCCGAGGATGCTGCCTGCCGGCCAATCACTTCGGAAGGCGGGGTCACGACCATTCCCCCCTGCAATCGGATCGTGAACAACGATGCCATCCAGGACGGTGGAGCAGCCTACGTCCGAAACGGAGCCGAGCTACACATTCGCGACGCGTTTATTGAAGATAACAGTGCCGAAAGCGGCGCCGCGGCGAGAGTCGAAAACAGTGAGTCGTTCGGCCAGCAGCCGAATGCCGGGTTGCTACTGGAAAACAGCCTGGTCACCGGGCATGAGGGCGTCACCCTGTTCCATTTGGGCAATGGCGCCTCTACCGACATCAATTGGTCGAGCCTGGCTTTCAACGACGTTTCCAGCTTCAGGTTCTTGCAAAGCCCTGATGACGGCTTCGAGGCAGAGTTGTCCATGACTGGAACCATCGTCTGGGAAGAGGGTAGCCCTGCCTTCATGACCGCAACGGGCGATTCATCCGTGGCCCTGCGTTGCTTTATCGGCTACCTGCCCGATGATTTGATTGACCCGGCATACGAACTGGCGTTCTACAGCGCGATCGATCCGGAGTTTCAGGACCCTGGCAATGACAACTTCCAGCTCTCGTCAACTTCGCCGGCGATTGATTACTGCAACGAGGAGCCGGTCCCAGAGCGCGATCTCGACCGGCGTCTGCGCGACGTGGTGCTGGGGGCTGATACCACCGAAGCACCCAACCCGCATCCCGATGGCATCCACGATCTGGGCGCTTTTACCGGCCTGGGTGACCAGATATTTCGCGACCGCTTCGAGCAGGACTGAATCGGTGCACAGGGCGGGCCGGCAAACACCGGTCCCGTCCGCATCGAGTCCGGGCGACTGACTGATTCCGGATTGCCGCCTTTTGTCCGCATTTTTTCCGGAGCTGACGTGTAGGTAAAGCAAAGACGCCCGATTCCTGCCGCTACTCGCGACAGATCGGTTGCATTCATGACCAACAGTGGAGGGTTAGCCATGCAACACTGGCTCATTTTTCTTTTTGCCTCGATTTTCACACTGGCCGTCCAGGCCAGTCCGATCACCTACCAGGGGCAGCTACAGGACGATAGCGGCCCGGCCAACACCGAGGTCACCATGGAATTCTGGCTCTACGACCAGGAGGAGGGAGGCTCCCCCCTGAGCAACTACATACAAGGGGGTGTCGAGGTCAGCGATGGCCTGTTCCAGGTCGATCTGGATTTCGGCAGCGACGCCTTCGATGGTGGTGAACGCTGGCTGGAGGTGATCGTCGACGGGCAGACGCTCGAACCCCGGCAGCCGATCACTCCCGCCCCCGTGGCGCATTTCGCCCTGGCCGGCAACGAAGGCCCCGAGGGGCCGCAAGGCCCGGAAGGGCCACAGGGGCCCGAAGGCCCGGAAGGCCCGGAAGGCCCGGAAGG
>CAYQJJ010000181.1:0-3251 GCA_964417745.1 uncultured Wenzhouxiangella sp. | reverse complement strand
GAAGGCCCGGAAGGCCCGGAAGGCCCGGAAGGTGCCTCGCCGTTCGTTCTCGACGGCGATGATGCCTACTACAACCAGGGCCGCGTGGCTATTGGCAGTCAATTTTTCGCTCCTTCCACGCGCTTGCTGGTAAGTGATCTGGAACAGCATCCCTTGCGTGTGGAAGGACGCGCTGAAGCGCCAGGGCTCATGCGGAGGCTGGGGCCGGAAGGTGCGGATGACAGCGTGGTTCCAGCGCTCACGCTGAAGCGGAGGGCTGCTGACACGCCCGAACCGGGCATGGGAACATCCCTCGATTTTCGGCTTGAGGCCAGCAATGCTGGGACGTCGACCTTGGGGCAGATCGAAACCCTATGGATTAACCCCGATGTTGCGGATCAGAAAGCCGACATGATTTTCCGCACTCGGGGCGATGATGGTTTTCCCCCTGGTGAGCGCCTGCGCCTGACGCACGACAATCGCGTCGAAGTGGCCGGTGAACTGGCCTTTGCCGATGACAGTCCACAACGTACGGCCGGCCCGATCGCCAAGGCCTTCATCAACAGCGATGGGTCGATAGCCAATGGCGTCAATATCGACTCGGTCAGCTGGGAGCCCGGGGCTTCTGCCTACCGGGTGACGCTGTCCAATGAATACTACTTCTTCAACGGGTTCGCTGCCACGGTCACGCCCTCAGGTACCAGTTCTGCGGTGCGGACGGCTAGCCAGGGTGGTGATCTGCTGGTGTATTTCGAGGATGCGCAGCAGCGAAGCTTCCAGCTCGTGGTCTACAAACTCCCCGATGGAGTGGTCACCAGCAACGGAGCCACTCTTGCAGCCTCCGGTGAAGCAACGGCCGGGGAGAGTGTCGAGGACACCAGCGCCGAGTTCTTGGCGACCGGAGACGCGAATCGGGAACTCGATTCCCCGGAGCAGACACAAGCTCTCCGAAGCAAGGTACTCGACCAGCAGCGTCAACTCGAGGCCATGGCCGAGTCCAAGGCCGATCTCGAAGATCGTCTCGCCCGGCTAGAGGCGATATTGCTTGATGACGAACCCATAGCCAGGAAATGAATCATGTCGGTACGTAAAATGACCATCCTGTTCAATTCCACGGCCGGCGCGCTGCTCCTTGCAGCCGCCGGTACGCTATCGGCCGAGGACTGCGAGAACTACTGCATCGACTGGTACAACATCGATGCCAGCGGCGGGGTGATCCTGTCCGACGACGGCAACAATCCGCCGCAGTGGCAGCTTTCGGGGACGATAGGCCAGTGGGAAGCCACCGAGGCGCGGGCATCGTCGGGTGGCGACTGGCACCTGACCGGCGGCTTCTGGGGAATGACGCTTGAGGAATTGGCCGATCTGCTGTTTCGCGATCGTTTCGAAGTGAAGTGAACCGGATACAATTTGATCAGTTTCTGGTGGATTTGCCGAATGACCCGGCGTCATTCCAACCCCAGGGCAATGCGCAGGGCCGATTGCAGCTCGGCAAGGCGCACCGGAGACAGGCTTCCGACATAGTCAGTCAGCATGGACTTGTCCAGGCTGACCAGCGCATCGCAATGAATGGTGGAATCGTGCTTGAGCCCTTCTTGAGCTCCGACATCGACCTGAGTGGACAAGCCGTCCCGGCGGGAGAACACGGGCGCGCAAACCATCGTGGAGTAGCGTGAATCGACCAGCGTCTGCCGACTGACAATCACGAACACGCGCGAGCGCTTCGGATCATTGCCGCCGGGCTTTCTGACCCTGTAGAGTTCGCCGCGCCTCACACCTCGCCCTGATAGTCCAGCACGTCGGCCATTTCCTGGTTCATCGCTTCGAACGACTGGTCGAGAATGGCGCGGTCCCTGTTCTCGCGCTGCTCTCGTCGGTGGTTTTCCAGGAATTCAATGACCGCCTGCTCGATGATCCGCGACCGATTGCGCGCCCCGAACTGGTCGAGCGCCTGCATGGTCTCCCGAGAGAGGGTGATGGAGGTCTTCTGTTTCATACTACCAGTATCCTACTTTTCGCACCAATGAGCAAGCCGACGGCGATTACTCTGTCTCTGTTCCCTCGGTTTGACGCCGTATAGGTCGGAGCGGCTTTTTCCTGCTCGTTAAAAAAACCCTGGCCGGGTTGCTACTGGAAAACAGCCTGGTCACCGGGCATGAGGGCGTCACCCTGTTCCATTTGGGCAATGGCGCCTCTACCGACATCAATTGGTCGAGCCTGCCGTTCAATGACGTTTCCGGCTTCAGGTTCTTGCAAAGCCCTGATGACGGTTTCGAGGAGGTCTATCGGCGGTGGTTGATCCCATGTCGGCACGGTGGCTGTGTGTTGTTTGCTCAGGCGCCTGGGGTTGTTGTTGCATCGATGGCTTCGAGCAGCCGGGCCGATTCCTCGAGTGGGTTGGGCCAGTGCGGTGACAGGCGCAGCCAGCCGTCCGGGCTGGCGCAGCTGATGCCCTGCTCGGCCAGCGCGCTCGCCAGGGCCGGGGTGGTGGCGGGATCGGCCGGGCGGACGCTGAGGATGCCGGAGCGGCCCGAGGCCTGGTCCATGCGCGCGGATTCGAAGCCGCGCGCGATGAGCCCGGGTTCGACCGCGTCGTGCCAGGCCTGGACGTGCTCGAGGATCGCCGCGACCCCGAGTTGTTCGATCAGGTCGAGGCTGGCTTCCAGGCCGGCCGCGGCAAGCGTGTTGGGCGTGCCGGCCTCGGCGAGGCGGGCGCTGGTCTGGAGAGGGCGGTCGTAGCGCAGTTGCCCGGGCCCGTCAGTGAGGAAGGCAAAGGGCTGTTCGTGGCTCAGCCAGCCGGCGACGTTGGGAACGAAGCGCTCGGCGCGCTCGGGTGCGGCATAGAAGGCGGCCAGCCCCTCGGGTGCCATCAGCCACTTGTGACTGCCGGCGGTCAGGTAGTCGATGCCCATCGCCTCGACATCGAGCGGCACGATGCCCAGCGCCTGGATGGCGTCGACGAACAGCTCGCTGCCGTGGCGCCGGCAGAGCTCGCCGATGGCTTCCAGCGGCATGCGCTGGCCGGTCGAGAACTGGACCGCGCTGAGCGCGACCAGGCGCACCCCGGCGCGGAGCTGGTCCTCGAGCGCTTCGAGCGCGCCCGGGCGGTCGCGGCGGAAGGCCTCGCTGTCCATCCAGACCAGCTCCCGGCCATGCCGCCGCGCGGCCTGCTGCCAGGGCGTGATGTTGGTCGGGAACTCGCCATCGAAGACCACCACCCGGTCACCGCGCCGCCACGGCAGGCACAGCGCGACGGTCAATACCCCGGCCGA
>CAYQJJ010000180.1:0-6329 GCA_964417745.1 uncultured Wenzhouxiangella sp. | reverse complement strand
GCACCAGGATCGGCAGACAGCCGCCGAGCGGGTTGACCTTCTCTTTCTTGTAGATCTCCATCATCGCCTGGCCGAACTTCTGGCGGTCGTCGCCATAGCGTTCCTTGAGCTGCTGGATGCGCGGCTGCAACTTGCGCAGCTTGCCCATCGACCGGAACTGCGCTTCGGTGAGCTTGTAGAAGATCAGCTTGATGAGCAGCGTCAGCACGACGATCGACCAGCCCCAGTGCTGGATGACGGTGTGGATCTTGTCGAGTGCCCAGAACAGGGGCTGCGACAGAATGCGGAACCAGCGGTAGTCGACCGTGAGCACCAGCCCGTCGGCAATTTCATTGAGACGGTTCTGCAGCTTCGGGCCGGCGTAGAGCCGGGCGGCGAAACGGTAGTTCTCGCCCGGCGCGACGCTGACCTGCGGCGAGGTCGCCGCGACCACGTAGCGCGGCAGGCGATGGTCGTCGACAAAGCGGGTGGTATAGCGATGCGCCTGGTCTTCGGGTGGAATCCAGGCGGCCAGGAAGTAGTGCTGGATCATCGCCGCCCAGCCCTCGGTGATGGTGGCCTGGAAATCACGCGAACGGATGTCGCTGAAGCCGCGCTTCTGGAGTTTTTCTTCCGGCGAGTAGACGGCCGCGCCGGTGTAGCTGAAGCGCTCGGGGTTGGTGAAGGCAAACCCGGAGTCGCTGTGGTCGGGCTCGGTACGCTGGAGCTGGACGTAGCGCGCACCGCGCCATTCCTCGCTGCTGTCGTTGCGGACCTCCATGTGCAGGTCGACGACGTAATCGCCGCGGTAGAAGGTCCAGGTCGCGGTTACTTCGACACCGGATTCATGGCGCCAGAACAGCGGTACCTCGAGGCGGTCCTGACCGGACTGGAGGGTGTAGCTGTCGCGATCGAATTCCCAGCGGCTGCGATGGTTGGGTGCGGCCTCGCCCTGGCTGAGCAGGCCGGCCTGGGCGACGAACAACTCGGGCAGTTGCTCGAGCAACAATACGAACGGCTCGTTGGGCTGGTCGACCGCGACCGGGTAGTCCTTGAGGCGCAGGTCGACCAGCGTGCCGCCGTTGGCATCGATATCGACGCGCAGTACGTCGGTCTCGATCTCGACCCGGCGACTCGGGCGCATTTCGGATTGCACGGCCGGCTCATCGTCGGCGCGGGGTTCGCGGTCTTCGCTGATCTCGGGCAGGTCGGGCACATCCGAAGCATCCCGCGGTTCGGGGGCGTCGCCGACCTCGACTTCTTCGGGAGTGCCGGGCGTGGCTGGTTGGCTCGGGGTTGCGTATTCGCGCTGCCATTCAAGGAACAGGAAAAAGCCGATCAGCGCCAGCAGCAATAGGAAAAAGGCTCGGGTGTTCATGCCAATCAGGAGTTATCCATTAAGAAACGGTGCCAGAGTGCATCGAGGGCCGAGCGCAGCTGTTCGCGGTCGGCGCGAGCGGCGGCTGGCCGGGCGAGCACCACGAAATCCATTGCCGCAAGCTCGGGCCGGATCAGGCGAAACGACTCACGAATCTGGCGACGGATGCGGTTGCGGACCACGGCGCGCTTGTCGACTCGCTTGGAGATCGCCAGGCCGATGCGCGGGCATTCGGCGCTGGCATAATGAATGCGAAACAACTCGTTGCCGTGGACACGACGCTGGTCGAACACGCGCTTGAAAGCGCGCCCATCGAGCAGGCGGCATTCCCGCGGGAACGACAGTGCATCGGGTGCGGCGCTGGCTGTCGCACCGGAGCGCATGGCCGGAACCACTGCTCCGAATTCGCTCAGCGCGAGTTGCTGGATGCCAGGCGCTTGCGGCCCTTGGCGCGACGCGCGTTGATGATGGCCCGACCCGAACGGGTCGCCATACGGGCGCGGAAGCCGTGACGGCGTGCACGCTTGATCCGGCTGGGTTGAAATGTGCGCTTCATGACGGTTTTCCTAAAACGAGTAGAATGGGGTTTGCCCCGGATTGGCCTGGCCACGAGGGCGGACAAATCCGTAACAAAAGACGGCAAGTTTAGCTTTTTTTATCCGCTAAAGTCAATAATCAGCGCGGGGTTGGTGTCAATGAATTCTTGCAACAAACAGCGAGCCCTGAAGATCGATGGCTAGCTCGGCCGGCGCCGAGGAACGCGCCCGGTCCTGGGAACGCTGCATGGAGCGCCTCGAGCGCAAGGTTCCGCTCGATGAGCTCAATACCTGGATACGTCCGCTCAGGATCGGCGAGTCCGAGCCCGGTGCGATGCAACTGCTCGCCCCGAACGATTTCGTACGCGAGCAGGTCGAGGGGCACTACCTGGCGCTGATCCGCGAATTTTTCGCCGGCGAAGGCTTCGACGCCGAGCGGGTGGTGATCCGGGTCGGCGGGGCCAGCCCGCGGCGCGACACCACGACCCCGGCGGCCAACGGCCGCGGCGGCGGTGCCCACGGCCTCGATGATCGCTACCAGTTCGGTAATTTCGTGCTCGGCAACTCCAATGAGCTGGCCTTTGCCGCGGCCAGCCAGGTTGCCACCAACCCGGGTACGGTCTACAACCCGCTGCTGCTCTACGGCTCGACCGGCCTGGGCAAGACCCACCTGCTGCACGCAGCCGGCCATTACATTGTTTCGGAAAACCCGCAGGCGCGGGTGATGTACCTGCATTCGGAACGCTTTGTCAGCGAGATGATCCAGGCGCTGCGTGGGGACGGCATCGATGCCTTCAAGCGTCGTTATCGCTCGGTCGACGCCCTGCTGATCGATGACATCCAGTTTTTCGCCGGCAAGGACCGCTCGCAGGAAGAGTTCTTCCACACGTTCAATACCCTGCTCGAGTCGCGCCAGCAGATCATTCTGACCTGCGACCGTTACCCCAAGGAGGTGGACGGGCTCGAGGCACGACTGCGCTCGCGCTTCGGGTGGGGGCTGACGGTTTCGATCGAACCGCCGGATTTCGAGACGCGCGTGGCGATTCTGCAGAAAAAGGCCATCGAGCGGGGCCTCGAGCTCGACGAAGCGGTGGCTTTCCTGGTCGCCAAGCGCATGCGCTCCAATGTCCGGGATCTCGAAGGCGCGCTGAACTCGCTGATCGCCAACGCGCGCTTTTCCGGCCGGCCCATCGATCTGGATTACACGCAGGAAATCCTGCGCGACGTGCTTGCCGTGCATGATCGCCTGGTCACGATCGAAAACATTCAGAAAACGGTCGCGGATTTTTACAAGCTGCGGGTCAACGACCTGCTCTCGAAGCGCCGCACGCGCTCGATTGCCCGTCCGCGCCAGATGGCGATGGCGCTGGCCAAGACCCTGACCGAACACTCGCTGCCCGAAATCGGCGCGGCGTTCGGCGGTCGCGATCATACAACGGTGCTCCACGCCTGCCGTAAAATCGAGTCGCTGTGCGAGACCGACGGCCGCCTTCGTGAGGAGCGTGCGCGGCTGACCCGGGAGTTGTCCTCGTGAGGTTGCTGTCAATTCGTTGACAGCCTGTGGATAATGCGGGACACAAAACTTATCCACATTTCGGCCACAGGAACACGGCCTCGTTGCCCAGCGTGGATTGAAGAGTCAAACGATTGATAATAAAGGGAAAACAGGATTGTTACCGGTATCCACAGGGCCTATTACTACTGTTTTTCTTTCTTTAAGAGAAATCAACTGCAAGGCAAACGCCGCGAATCCACGAGACTTTGTTGTTTAAGGAGCAGACATGAAATTTTCGATTCCCAGGGAGGCTTTGCTGGCTCCGATCGCTCAGGTGGTCAACGTTGTCGAGCGGCGTCAGACCCTGCCCGTGCTGGCCAACTTTCTGATCGAGGCGGTGGAAGAAGGGCTGCGGATTACCGGTACCGACATGGAAGTCGAGCTGGTAGCGCGGGCTCGAGCCGAGGTGGCCCAGACCGGGAGCATTACGGTACCGGCGCGCAAGCTGGTCGATATCTGCAAGGCGCTGCCGGAGGGTGTGCAGATCAACGTCCAGCTCAACGATGACAAACTGGCGGTGCACGCCGGGCGTAGTCGCTTCACCCTGGCGACGCTGCCGGCCGATGAATTCCCGTCGAGTGATCAGGAAGAGAGCCTCCAGAGTTACTCGATCAATCAGGGGCGGCTGCGCTGGCTGCTGGAAAAGACCAGTTTCGCCATGGCGCACCAGGACGTGCGGCACTATCTCAACGGGCTGTTGGTGGAATTTCGCGACGGTGCGGTGCGCTCGGTCGCGACCGACGGTCACCGTCTGGCGCTGGCGGAGTTCGATGCCGAAATCAGCGGCGAGATGCGCAGCCTGATCGTTCCGCGCAAGGGTGTTCAGGAGATCAGCCGGATGCTCGAGGATGTCGACGAACCGCTCAGTGTTGTCGTCGGTCAGGGGTTTCTGCGCGTCGATCGCGACCGGATCGTGATGACCACCAAGCTGATCGATGGGCGCTTTCCCGACTACGAGGCGGTGATTCCGGCGGCGACCGACCAGGCGTTGGTGGTCGATCGCAAGGAGTTTACCCATGCTCTGCAGCGCGCGGCGATTCTGTCGAATGAGAAGTACCGCGGTGTGCGGCTGGATCTGTCCGACAAGTCGGTCAAGGTGGTCGCCCACAACCCGCAGCAGGAAGAAGCGGTCGAAGAGCTCGAGGCAGAGCACGAGTTTGACGGCCTGAAGGTGGGTTTCAACGTGAACTATCTGCTCGACGCGCTCGGCTCGATCAACGCGGAAAAGGTGCGGATTGCGCTCAAGGATGCCAATAGCTCCTGCCTGGTGACCGATATCGACAGCGATGCGGTGCGCCAGGTCGTGATGCCGTTGAAGCTCTGATTTTCCCGCCGGGCCCGGTGTTTTGAGCCTCGACCGCCTCACCATCCGGGGCGTCCGGAATCTATCTCCCGCCGACCTGACCCCCGCCCCGGGGGTCAACTGGTTCTACGGCCCGAATGGTGCGGGCAAGACCAGTGTGCTCGAAGCCATTTACCTGCTCGGCCGCGGGCGCTCGTTCCGCGCCAGCCGGGTCGCGAACATCATCCAGCACGGAAGCGAACAACTTCAGGTGGCCGCCCGGCAACACCAAACCGGGCACTGGCTGGGGGTCGAGCGCGCCAGCCAGACCTGGCGCGGGCGCCTGGCGGGCCGGGACTGCCAGCGCATCAGCGAATTCGCCCGGATGTTGCCACTGGTTCTGATCGAACCCGATAGTCATCGTCTGGTCGATGGCGGCCCGGAAACGCGGCGCCGCTATCTCGATTGGCAATTGTTCCACGTGGAACAATCCTATCTCTCGGCCTGGCAACGCTACGCCCGAATGCTGCGCCAGCGAAACGCCGCGCTCAAGAGCCGACAGGGTCAGGCCTCACTGGCAGCCTTCGAGCGACCGATGGCCCAGGCCGGAGAAGTGCTCAATACACTGCGTGCGGCCCAGACCGGGGCCTTGACCACGCGCGTTTCCGAACTGGTCACTGAGCTCGGGTTCCGTCTGCCGGGTTCCCTGGAGCTGGTTTATCGCCAGGGTCACCCGCCGGAGTTGTCGCTCGAAGCCGCGCTGCAGGCCATGCGCGATAGCGATCGCGAGCGCGGATTTACCCAGCGCGGTCCCCACCGCGCCGAACTGGTGTTGACCTGCGACGGCCACCCGGCCGCGCGCGAGCTCTCCCGCGGGCAGCAAAAGCTGCTCGCAGTGGCCCTGAATCTGGCGCAATTGCGATCGGTACAGGCCGCGGGGGAGTCGATACCGCTGCTGCTGCTCGATGATCCGGTCTCGGAACTCGATGCGGGGCATCTCGAGGCATTGCTGGCCTGGCTGCCCGATCAGCCCTTCCAGACCTGGGTGACGGCAACTTCCCCGCCGGCCGCTCCTTTTGAAGTGTTCCACGTGGAACAGGGCCAAATCAACACAGTGGTATAATCACGGCGTTGTAGCGGGTGTAGCCGGCCTCCGGCCCAAGCCCGAGCTTCCGGAAAAGATCCAGACGCGCTCCGGGTTCCATCCCGCAGCGCTCCCCCGCCGTCCCGCGTACAGGATTCCAGGCTCACTCATGACTGAAAAAGATTACGGCTCCAGCAGCATCAAGGTTCTCAAGGGGCTGGACGCCGTCCGCAAGCGCCCGGGCATGTATATCGGTGATACCGATGACGGGACCGGCCTGCACCATATGGTCTTCGAGGTGGTCGATAACTCCATCGACGAAGCGCTCGCCGGTCACTGCGACGAAATCCGCGTGACCCTGCACGAAGAAGGCGAGGTCAGCGTGATCGACAACGGCCGCGGCATCCCGGTCGACTACCACAGCGATGAAGGTCGATCGGCTGCCGAAGTGATCATGACCGTGCTGCACGCCGGGGGCAAGTTCGATGACGATTCCTACAAGGTTTCGGGTGGCC
>CAYQJJ010000179.1:0-6371 GCA_964417745.1 uncultured Wenzhouxiangella sp. | reverse complement strand
CGAACATGGCCTGGTATTCGGCCGGCGTCAGTTCCTGCCCGGAGTCGGCGTTGAACACGCGAAAGACATTGAAGATCTGCTCGATCTCACCGAGGCCTTCGGAGTAGGAAAACTCGACCTGCTCGGTGCCGGTCTGGGTGTCGCCGGGGGCGTAGCTCCCGGAAAAGCCCGTCAATGCCACCGACAGCGATTCGGCCTCTTCGATATCGAAAGAGCTCGAATCCCCCTGAATGCCGCCGGATTCCATTTCGACGCGGAACAGCCGGTCCGGGCCCGGTTCATCGGGGACGACGAAATCGTCGACGCTGCTCACACCGTCGACCAGCGAGAACCCGTCGATAAAGGCCACAAAGCTGGTGCCCGAACCGGTCGATTCGCGCAGATAGAGCTCGGCACTGCCATCGAGCGAGGTCGGGTTGTCGAATTCGTCGATGGCCGTGACCGCCAGTCCGGAGACGGTTTCACCGACGACCAGGCTGGCGGGAGCCGGGCCGTCGAAACTCACCAGCAGGCTCTCGGCTACCGCCGGGTCGACTCCCACCTCCAGCTGGGCGCTGGCCGCCGGGTCCTCGATAAGCTCGAAATCGAGGGCCAGGGTGCCGGCATCATTCGAGCCGACCTGGAAGCTTGCGATTCCGTCGGCGCCGGTAGCAACCGAGGTCGAGGGGTCGAAGCAGTTCGGCAGGGCCGGAGAGCCAGCGACATCGACGGTGACATCGGCGTCGCTGACGGGGTTGCCGAATTCGTCGGTGGCACGAACGTCTACTGCGCCGCATTCGCCGGCGACAAGGTTCTGGGCCGGCGCGGATTCAACTGTCAGACTGTCGGGCTCGGCGGCCTGGAAGGCAATCTCGACCCGGGCGATATCGCTGTCCTCGGCGGTCAGCTGCAACGACTGGGCCTGCTCCTCGGCAATGGCGAAGGTCACCCGGAATTCGCTCGCAAGTTCGGAGAAGGCTTCAAAGAAGGCTTCGCCGCCTTCGTCGTTTTCATCGTTCGAGTCGGGGAAGCTCGTCGTCCCGGCCGGTGGCTCGACCGTGATGATCGCGCCCGTGCCCGTATCGCCCCAACCGCCGGTCATTTCGTCAAGGGGCATCCAGTCGCAGGCGTCGCGCGCGCTGGCTGCTTCGGTACAGACCCATTCATCGACGCCATCGACGACCAGGTCGACATCGAACTTGCGAAACGTATCGCCGGTTTCGGGATCGCTGTCGAAGGCGGTCACGACCATGCCGGCGCCGCCGGCCTCGGCTGTCAGGCCGGTAACTGCGGGCGGGTTGTCGGGGTCGAAGGACTCGTCGGTGTCGGCACTGATCCAGGTGTTCGGGCTGACCACCGCGATGCGCACCTCGGCCGCGTCATGGGCTGGTGGAAACGCGAACAGCCCACCGTCGCCAGCGACCACGCCGGCGCGCAGGACAAGATCCTTGCCGCGCTGATCCGGGTCGTTGAACAGCGTGCGCGTGATGTCGATGCTGATCGACGCGCCGGCCGGCAGACTGATGCTCTCGCTGCGCAGGAACTCCTCCAGGACCGGTGGTGACCCGGTGGCCTGACCGATATCGCCGCAATCGGCCCCGTTGCTGCCGCTGCAGTTGACGGTGAGCTGGTTGAGCACGACCGCATCGAAGTATCGGTCGTCGCGCGGCAGCAACTCCTGCAGCCCGACCGGGGCGATGGACTGGTCGGAGTTGTTCTCGACGACGAGCTGGTAGCTGAAGGTCTCGCCTACGAAAATCTGCGCCGGCACGTTGTCGTAGTAGACCCGAAGATCTCTGAGGTCCGGGGTCTCGGGCTCGAACTCGCTATTGTCGAAGCGCGACAGGAAGATATGGTCGCCAAGCGGGGCGATCGTGGCAAAAAACGAGAACTGCTCGTCCTTGTCGAGGTAGAAGCAATTGGCCGATTGCGCGAAATCGACAAAGCTGATGGGTCCGGGGGCGCCGGCAACCAGATCGCCATTGCCGCCATAGGCGAGCAGGGCATCGGTGGACAGTGCCAGGTCGATGACCGGGTGGGCGCCGGAGTCTTCGACACGGAGTTTTATCGGACCGGTGTTGGCGCCGAAATCCATGCAGAACAGCGGCCCGTCGACACTGAACTCGACATTGCCACCGGCGTAGGTGATGCCGTCCTCGGAGATGATCTGAAAGATCGCGGAATCCTCGATGGCGAAGAACAGATTGCTCTCGCCCGGCGCGAAGTTGTCGAGCGGAACAAACAATTCCGGGTGCAGATCGCGCTCGTCGGCGATCACGGGCAGTGACAGGGTAGTGGCCAGCAAGAGGCCGACAATGTGGTGCAGGCGGGCCTGCCGAAACGGGTGTCTTGGCACTTCGGTTGTTTCCAGTCGAAAAGAGGGAGTCAAGCGGTTGACATTGTAATGGCTTTGCGGATCTAAATTTCATTAAGACGAGTGAAATTGATGTTAACTCGTCCTCGATTCGCTCTCAGAACGACAGGGTTCCCAGGCAGCCCGTATTCGGGCCGGGGAGACTTTTTCGGCGGTGCCGAGCTGCTGGGCGAACAGCTGGACTCGATATTCTTCGATCAGCCAGCGAAAGGCGTCGAGTTCCGGGGTGTACCAGCCACCTTCGGCGAGGTGGTCGAGATAGCGCTGCCACCAGGGCGCGACCTGTTCCATGCGCTGCTGGTCGCGCACCGGGTCGTGTTCGAGGGCCTCGAGGCGCCTGGCCAGCGCCTCCAGGTAGCGAGGGTAATGCTTCAGGCGATCCTCCTCGATGTCGTCGAGAAAACCGGCGTACATGAGGTCGTCGAGCTGGCTTCTGGCGTCTGCCACCGGCGTGGGCACGGCCATCTCCAGGCTGTTGAGCTGGTGGTTGATGGTGTGCCAGTGGCGCAGGCAGGTATCGAGCAGCGCGGCGTTTTTCTGGTAGCGCGGCAGCAGATCGCGCCGCAGTCTTCCGGCCAGCGCCTCGAGCGCCTCGGGGTCGCGCACGGGCCAGGCCGGGTCGATCAGTGCGCGAAGTGTAAGCGTCTGCAGCGAGCCAACCAGCGCCGAGACATCCTCGATGCGCGTCCAGGCCAGTTGGGCCGGGCGCGAGAGCTCGTTGTTCTTGTCGAGGTATTTGAGCTTGTCGGCCACCAGTGCCCGGGCGAGCGCGCAGACGCCTTCCTGGTGGGCCGCGATGGCCTCGGCGCGGTCGTCGAACACGCGCACGCCGACCCGCTTGCCCTGGTCGACCCAGGCCGGCCAGGCGGTATGGCCACCTCGGGTGGTGAGGGTCTCGGGCAGGGTTTCAATATCGCCCGGGGCCAGGCCATCGCGTTGCCAGTGCTCGGCCTGGCGGGCCATGAATTCCGAGCGTGCACGCTCGGCATAGCCATCGAGCAACTCGGCCAGGTCGCGGCTCTCGGCCAGCACCCGGCCGTCGTCGTCGCGCAGCCGGATGCAAAAGCGCAAGTGAGCCGGCAGCTTGCCAAGCTGGAAATCGGCCGGCGTAATGGTCAGCCCGGACATGCGCTCGAGCTCCTTGCAAAGGCGCGTAAGCAGGTCGCCCTCCGGCTCGCCGAGCGCCTCGAGCGCGGCGCGGGCGTATTCGGCGGCTGGAACCAGCGAGCGGCGCTTGGATTTGGGCAGGCTGGCGATCAGGGCCGTGATCTTTTCGTGCCGAAGGCCGGGGACGAGCCATTCGAGTTGCCCGGCATCGAGCCGGTTGAGCAGGTGCAGCGGGCAGTCCAGGGTGATGCCGTCGCGCTGGCTGGCCGGGTCGAAGTGATAGTGCAGTCGGAAGCGCTCCTGACCGAGCGCGTAGTGGTCGGGAAAGGCCTCGCGGCCGGGCAGCTCGGCGTCGTCGCGCAGCAGGGTGGCGCGGTCGAACAGCAGTTGCTCGCGCTGGTCGCTTTCGAGCCGCTCGTACCAGCGCGCGAAGGCCCGGGTGGTAAAGAGGTTGCTCGGCAGGCGCTGGTCGAAGAATGCTTCGAGCTCGGCCTCGGTGGCCAGCAGGTTGCGCGAGCGGCGCTTGTGCTCGTGTTCGGCCAGTTCCTCGCGCAGCTGCCGGTTGCGCTTGAGAAAGTCGGCCCGGGCGTGGATTTCCCCGCGTACCAGGGCATGGCGGATGAACACCTCGCGCGCGCCGGCCGGGTCGTGCGGGCCGTAGTGGACGCGGCGTTTCTCGACCAGCACCAGCCCGTGCAGGCTGACCTGCTCGTAACCCATGACCCGTCCCGAGCGCTTGTCCCAGTGGGGGTCGAAAACGCGGCGCTTGAGCAGGTGGGCGGCCTGCTCTTCGAGCCATTTGGGCTGGACCGGGGCGACCATGCGCGCGTAGGTCCGGCCGGTCTCGACCAGTTCTCCGGCCATCACCCAGCCGGGCTGGCGGCGTGCCAGCACCGAACCGGGGAATATCCGGAACTTGTGACCGCGCGCGCCCTGGTATTCGCCGTCCTCCTGGTGCTGTCCGATCAGGCCGATCAGGCCGGCGAGCAGACCGCGGTGGACGGCATCGGCCTCGGCCTCGCCGATTCGCCCGACCGACCATTTCTCCTCGCGCGCGATCTGCCTGAGCTGGCCGTGGAGCTGGTCGAGCTCGTGGAGGCGCTGCGGCGCGAGAAAATTTGCCCGCGCGCGCTTGTCGGCCTGGCTGCGCGAATGCTCGGCGCGGGTGCGTCGCCACCATTGCCAGATTTTCAGCACGGTCAGGAAATCCGAACCCTGGACCACGAAGGCCTGGTGGGCCTGGTCGGCGGCCTGTTGCTGGTCGAGCGGCCGGTCGCGTACGTCGGCGATGCTCAGCGCGGCAACCAGCACCAGCGCTTCGGCCAGCGAGCCGCGCTCGGCCGCCTCGGTGAGCATGCGGCCGAAGCGCGCATCGACCGGCAGCCGGGCCAGGCGCTTGCCGAGGGCATTGAGCTGGCGCTCATCGTCGATCGCGCCGAGCTCGGTCAGGGTCTGCCAGGCCTCGCCGATCAGGCGCCTGGGCGGGGCATCGATGAACGGGAAGTCCTCCGGGTTGCCAAGGCCCAGGGCAAGCATTTCCAGTACTACGCCGACCAGGCCGGCGCGCTGGATTTCCGGCTCGGTGAACTCCGCTCGCGCGATGAAATCGGCCTCGTCGAACAGCCGGATGCAGATACCCGGCGCGACCCGCCCGCAGCGCCCGGCGCGCTGGTTGCACGATGCCTGCGAGACCGGCTCGACCGGCAGCCTGAGTACACGCGAGTGGGCCGCATAGCGCGAAATGCGTGCCAGGCCGGAGTCGATGACAAAGCGGATGCCTGGCACGGTCAGCGAGGTCTCGGCGACGTTGGTTGCCAGCACGATGCGCCGGCCGCTGCCGGGCTTGAAGATCTGGTCCTGGCTGGCCGAGGGCAGGCGGGCGTAGAGCGGCAGCACCTCGGTATGGTTGAGCCCGGCGCGGCGCAGTGCCCGGGCGGCCTGGAAGATCTCGCGCTCGCCGGGCAGGAACACCAGGATGTCACCGCGCGGGTCGTGGCGGGTCAGGGTATCGACCGCGCGCCGTATCTGGCCGGGCAGGTCCTCGCCGTCGCGCGGCGGCTGGTACTGAACCTCGACCGGGTAACCGCGGCCTTCGACGGAGATCACCGGGGCATCCTCGAAATGCTCGGCGAAGCGCTCGGTATCGATGGTCGCCGAGGTGATGATGACCCTCAGGTCGGGCCGTCTGGCAAGCAGCTGTTTGACGTAGCCGAGCAGAAAGTCGATGTTGAGGCTTCGCTCGTGGGCCTCGTCGATGATCAGCGTATCGTAGGCATCGAGTTGGCGGTCGTGATGGACCTCGGCGAGCAGAATGCCGTCGGTCATGAACTTGATGTAGCTGTCGGCCGAGACCCGGTCGCTGAAGCGCACCTGGAAGCCGACCGCCTGGCCGAGTTCGGTACCAATCTCCTCGGCCACGCGGCGGGCCACCGAGCGTGCCGCGATGCGCCGTGGCGGGGTGCAGCCGATCAGGCCGCGCTGGCCACGCCCAGCGGCCAGACAGAGCCCGGGCAGCTGGGTGGACTTGCCCGAGCCGGTCTCCCCGGCAACGATGATCACCGGGTGGTTCTCGATGGCCTCGACGATGCGCTCGGCGTGCGCGCTGATCGGCAGATCCGGCGCACTCGCCGGCGCCGGACGCTGCGCACGACGCTGCCGAAGCCGCTCCATGGAGGCCTCGAGACGCTGGTCAAATGCCGCGCGCAGGCGCTGGCGCTTTTCTTCAGGACCCCGAAAACGCTCAAGCTGCCGACGCCGCTGCTTGAGCCAACCAAGATCGCGCTGCATGACCTGGTCGGGGTGAACGGTAGGGAGGTTTGCCATGGCGCGATATTCTGGCATGGGGAAATGGGAAAACGGGAAAACGGGAAAACGGGAAAACGGGAAAACGGGAAAACGGGAAAACGGGAAA
>CAYQJJ010000178.1:0-6382 GCA_964417745.1 uncultured Wenzhouxiangella sp. | reverse complement strand
GGGCAACCGTCGGCTCCTGCGCCCAGATCGGCAGTAATGTGCATATCTCCGGCGGTGCCGGCATCGGCGGTGTTCTCGAGCCGCTGCAGGCCAACCCGACGATCATCGAGGATGGCTGTTTCATCGGCGCGCGCTCCGAGGTGGTCGAGGGCGTGATCGTCGAGCAGGGTGCGGTGATCGGCATGGGCGTGTTCCTGGGCCAGTCAACGCGCATCTACAACCGGGCCACCGGCGAGGTCATCACCGGCCGGGTTCCGGCCGGCTCGGTGGTGGTCGCCGGGAGCCTGCCCGCCGCCGACGGCAGCCATGCCCTGAACGCGGCGATCATCGTCAAGCAGGTCGACGCGCGCACCCGTGCCCGGACCTCGGTCAATGAACTGCTGCGAAACGCGTGAGTGACATGAGCGAGTGGCATGTTCATGGAATCGGCAGCTGCGATACCTGCCGCAAGGCGCGGCGCTGGCTCGAGGAATCCGGCCGCGCCCATGTCTGGCACGACCTGCGCGAAGAGGGCATCGAGGCCGAAACCCTGGCGCGCTGGGTCGAGGCAGTCGGCCCGGCCACCCTGGTCAACCGGCGCTCGACAACCTGGCGCGGGCTCGACGAGGACCAGCGTGCGCAGGCGCTCGATGCGGCTGCAACGGCCAGGGTGCTGGCCGAGCACCCGACGCTGATCAAGCGCCCGGTGTTCGAGCGCGACGGGCGGATTCTGGTCGGGTTTAACGCCGCCGTCAAAGAGGCGCTGTAGACTCGAGAGCATGTCTGAACTGGCCGAAGAAAAAACCTCCCGGCTTCAGCCGGTCTCGCGGGAGCAGCGCGAGGCTGGCGAAGCCCGGCTGGCGCCGATGGCGACCCGGTCGGCGGAAAGCCAGGGGCGCGAGCGCTCCGAACATCCCGATCCCTACCGTACCGCGTTCGAGCTCGACCGCGATCGGGTCCTGCACTCCAAGGCCTTTCGCCGGCTCAAGCACAAGACCCAGGTGTTCATCAATCCGGAAGGCGATCATTTCGTCACCCGCATGAGCCATACCCTGCAGGTCACCCAGGTCGCCCGGGCGCTGGCGGTTGCCCTGGGCCTCAACGAGGTGCTGACCGAGGCCATCTGCCTGGCGCACGACTGCGGCCATACGCCGTTCGGCCACGCCGGCGAGGCCGCGCTTTCGGACTACATCGACGACGGCGAGTGGCTGCACTCCGAGCAGGGTGTGCGCATCTTCCGCATTCTCGAGCCCTGCAACCTGACAACCGAAGTACTCGATGGCATCCGCGCCCACACCTGGCGCGTCAAGCCGCCACCGGCTACCCCCGAGGGCTGGCTGTGCCGGTTTGCCGATCGCATCGCCTACCTCAATCACGATCTGCGCGACGCTCTGCGCGCCGGCGTGATCAGCGAGGGCGACGTCCCGGCCGAAGTGACCCAAAGGCTTGGCCCGGTCAACGGCCGCAGCTGGATCAACGCCATGGTCGAGGCGGTCATCGAAGAATCCTGCCGGCGCGGACGCGTGAGCATGGATGCCGAGGTATTGCTGGCCATGAAGCATTTCCGGGAGTTCATGTTCGAGCGGGTCTACCTGCGCCCGGAGGCCCAGGCCCAGGCCGAGCGTGCGCGCGGGGTGATCCACCAGCTCGTCGATCACCTCGTTGCCCACCCCGACCAGGTCCCGGCCAGCTACCGCAGCGCCGAGTCCGATCCGCTGACCCGGGCACTGGATCACGTGGCCGGCATGACCGACCGCTACGCGCTGAGCCTGCACGACTCGCTTTTCCGACCCCACGGGCTGGTTTGAACGAGCGCTTTTACTATCTGGCCTTCGGGTCCAACCTTCACCCGGTGCGCCTGACCGAGCGCCTGGGCCCCGTACGCGGGCTCGGACCGGTCGAGCTGCCCGGCTGGCGCTTGTGTTTCGACAAACGCGGCTCCGACGGCTCGGCCAAGGCCAACCTGCGTGCCGCGCCGGGCAGCACGGCAAGCGCCTGGGGCGCGGTGTTCGAGCTCGAGCGCGCGCAGTTCCCGTTGCTCGATCGCTTCGAGGGCTGCGGCCGCGGCTACGACACCTTCGAGCTCGACCTGCCGGTGGCCGGCCGGACCCGAACGGTACTGACCTACCTGGTGCCCTCGCACTGGCTGGCGCGCGGTGCCCTGCCGCATGACTGGTATCGCGACCTGGTGGTCGCGGGCGCGCGTTTCCAGGGTTTTCCCGCCGGGGTAATCGAAGCCATCCCGGCCACCCCCGCGCGCCCGGAGCCCGATCGGGTGCGCCCCCGCCAGCACGCCGAGCTGCTCGAGCGTCTGGGCTGAAGACGCTCCAAACCTTCCGGCCGGGCAGTCCACGCTGGTCCCGGCGCAGTGCCGGGGCGTTTTCACGCCGTTTGCAATATTCCTGTTACCTTTGCTATCGTTGGTTAAATACTTATAAAGGTGGCGTTTGGCTGCGGTGAGGAGCCGCTGAAACGCCGTCGACGTACGACAGAGTGTCAAGACGTTAGCTGTTCAATCGGCACTATTGAGGTGGTCCGAGTGTGCTCTGTCGTTTCTTGCAATTCAGACTTTATTCGAGGGTGATCCAATGAATGCAAAACGCAGCCTGGGCCTGGGCGTATTCCTGGCCGCTTTTGCCGTCGGCACGGTGCATGCTGACGGCTATGGTTCGAGCGAAGAAGCCGAACAGCTTCGCGAGCAGATCGAGCAGGTACAGCGCGATCTGCTGCGCATGCAGCAGCAGCTCTCCGAGCTCGAGGACGAACGCGCGGAAGTTCGTCGCCAGCGCGAGGAAGCCGAGCGCCGCATGGCCGAAGTCGAGGAAATGGAAGAGCGCGTGGCACAGATGGAAGCCGCTGCCGAGGAAGACGAAGACGGCATCAACTTCGGCGGCGCGGTCCGCCTGAATTATGCCTGGCGCGACTACGACGATCAGAACAAGGACCGGGTCGGCGATTTCGAGATGGAGCTGTTCCGGATCAATGTCAGTGGCAGCGTCGGCGACGTGTTGCTCGATGCCGAATGGCGCCGCTACAACGACTGGCAGGGGGTTCATCACGCCTGGGTCGGCTACGACTTCTCCGACGAGCTGCAGATGCAGCTCGGCATCACCCAGGTGCCGTTCGGCATCCTGCCGTATGCCAGCCACGCCTACTGGTTCACCGGCAACTATTACACCGGCTACGAAGATGACTACGACACCGGTGTGAAGTTCATCCACCGTCCGAGCGATGACTGGACCTTCCACTACGCCTTTTTCAAGAACCCGGAATACGCCAACGACAGCCGCGCCGGACGTTATTCGTTCGACCTCGTCACCGGCGGCGAACAGCAGAACACCGAGACCAACCAGGTCAACTTCCGCGCCGAGCGTCACATCACCATCGACGACAACTCGCGCATGGATGTCGGATTCAGCGCCCAGGCCGGGCAGATGTACAACCGTGCTACCGAGAAAAACGGTGACCGCTGGGCGATCGGCGCGCATCTCGACAGCTACTTCGGCCCGTGGAACCTGCGCCTGCAGGCGATGCGCTACGAGTACAACCCGGAAAACCCCGAGGGCGTTTCGGATGACTTTGTCCAGAAGGGCGCGTTCGACTTTCCGTTCCTCATGGCGGCCAAGGCCAATGTCTACACCTACAGCTTCTCGCGTTCGTTCGACGTCGATGCCGGTCCGATCACCTACGTCAATTGCTACAACGAAGGCACCTTCATCGACGCCGACGTCAATAACAGCGACGAGTCCATCCAGAGCGTGACCGGTTGCTCGGTCGGCGCGGGTGGTGTGTTCGCCTACTTCGACTGGATCGCCGGCAAGAACATGTGGTTTGCCGGCGGCGATGGCATCGGACTTGATGGCACGACGGCCGGCAAGTGGCGCTCCCGTTTCAACATCAACCTCGGCTACTACTTCTAAGTCGCAGCCTGGTTTGAAGCAAACCTCATGGCCGGTACCTCCGGGTGCCGGCCTGGCCACATCCAGGAGAATGACTCATGAGCGAAAACAACGACAAACCAGTCTCCGAGGAAATCGAACAGCTCGAAGAGGTTTATGAAACCGATTACGAGATCGGCCAGGACAATATCCGCTGGCTGGGGCTCGATCTGCACAATCCCGTCTTCATCGTCAGCGCAGTGCTCATACTGGCATTCGTGCTGGTCGCACTGATCGTTCCGGAAGCGGCCAATGAACGCCTAACCAACACCCGGGTCTGGATCGGCGAGACCTTCGACTGGCTGTTTCTCTCGGCCGGCAATATTTTCGTCCTGTTCTGCCTGCTGCTGATCGTCATGCCGTTCGGCAAGATCCGCATCGGTGGTGAAGACGCGCGGCCCGACTTCTCCTATCTGTCCTGGTTCGCGATGCTGTTCGCCGCCGGGATGGGTATCGGGCTGATGTTCTGGAGCGTGGCCGAGCCAGTTGGCTACTTTACCGAATGGTTCGGAACGCCCCTGAACGTCGGCGGCGGCGATGCTCAGGCCGCGCTGGGGGCGACCATGTATCACTGGGGCTTCCACCCCTGGGCGATCTATGGCGTGGTTGCCCTCGCGCTGGCGTTCTTTGCCTACAACAAGGGCCTGCCGCTGACCATCCGCTCGACCTTTTACCCGCTGCTGGGTGATCGCGTCTGGGGCCCGATCGGGCATGTCATCGATACCGTGGCGGTACTGGCCACGCTGTTCGGCCTCGTGACCTCGCTTGGTCTTGGCGCCCAGCAGGCTGCCAGCGGGATGGCCTTCCTGTTCGATATCTCGGGCGGTCAGATGCTGCAGATCTCCATCATTGCCGGCGTCACGGCCATTGCCCTGATATCGGTGCTCCGCGGTATCGACGGCGGCGTCAAGGTGCTCAGCAACATCAACATGATGCTTGCCGGCGTGTTGCTGCTGTTTGTAGTCATTGCCGGCGGGCTGATGGCATTCCTGTCCAACTTCGGCACCACCGTGGCCGGTTATGCCCAGTACATGCTGCCGCTTAGCAACCCGGTTGGCCGCGAGGACGATGTGTTCTACCACTCCTGGACGATCTTCTTCTGGGCCTGGTGGATTTCCTGGTCGCCCTTTGTCGGCATGTTCATTGCCCGGGTCTCGCGCGGCCGTACGGTTCGTGAGTTCCTGACCGCGGTGCTTGTCGTCCCGGTGGTGGTGACCACGGTGTGGATGACCGCATTCGGCGGCGGTGGTATCGGGCAGGTCGTCGGCCAGGTTGGCGAACTTGCCGAGGGCATCAGCGATTCGTCACTGGCGCTGTTCCAGATGCTGGACAACATGCCGTTCACGGCCATTACCTCCTTGCTCGGTATTACCCTGGTGCTGGTATTTTTCATCACCTCCTCGGACTCCGGCTCGCTGGTGATCGATTCGATCACTTCCGGCGGCAAGACCAACGCCCCGACCAGCCAGCGCGTTTTCTGGGTGATCATCGAGGGCCTGCTCGCGGCGGTTCTGCTGAGCCTTGGGGGCACGGCTTCGCTGGATGCTCTGCAAGCCGGCGCGGTGAGTTCCGGCCTGCCGTTCACCATCGTGCTGCTGCTGATCTGCGTGAGTTTGTGGATGGGCCTGTCGCACGAGCGCAAGCTGATGCTGCTTCAAGGCCAGCACAAATCGTAAACAGACCGGGCGTCGGGCCCGGGTCGAGATGACCCGGGCCCGATTCGCGCATCCAAACGGGAGTAAGATTTATGTATAAAAAAATCATGGTGCCGGTGGACCTGGAGCACGTCGAGGCGGCCGAAAAGTCATTCGATGTCGCCGCCGACCAGGCCGCGAAGCACAAAGCCACGCTTTACTACGTGGCCATCACGACCAAGGTCCCGAACATGGCCGCTCCGTCGCCGGAGAAGTTCAACGAGGCGCTCGAGCAATTTGCCAAAAAGCAGTCCGAAAAATATGGATTGCCGATCGAGGCCAAGGGGATCTCGAGCGTGGATGTCTCGCGCGAGCTTCACAAGCAGCTGCTCAAGGTCGCCGAGGAGATCGATGCCGATCTGATCGTCATGGCTTCTCACGTGCCGACCGTCGCAGACAAGCTGCACCTGGTCAGCTCGCATGCCGGGCATATTGCCGGTCATGCGAAATGTTCGGTATACGTGGTCCGCTGATTGAACCCAGGCTGCCGTCCCGGGCACTTTCTGATCATTGATGAAACCTGCAACGGCCCCGTCTCGCACGGGGCCGTTGTTGTATCGGGAAGTCGAAAAAGAGTAGAATCCGGGTTCGGCGCGGGCGTCGTATAATGGTGATTACCCGAGCTTCCCAAGCTTGAGATGACGGTTCGATTCCGTTCGCCCGCTCCACCCCTTTCCTTCTGCCTGACTCGTTGCTGCGCCGATCATTGCGGCGCTTCTTGCGCCTGCGGCGCAAACCGCACCACCCTGACCGGCTTCCGGCTCCCTCGGC
>CAYQJJ010000177.1:3606-6394 GCA_964417745.1 uncultured Wenzhouxiangella sp. | reverse complement strand
TAATGGAACTGATGGATCGGACGGCGTCGAGAAGGCCGCCGATACCGCTTGCCGGTTCGATCGACCCAACACCACCCGTTGCGAAAGTTGGGAGAAAAACGAAAGAACCCCAGTCCAGGCCACAGCACCACCACACCCGCCGATGCCGCAGGCGAGGCGGCGCTCTCAAAAAAACCCAAGGGCTGGGGCCCTGGAGTTGGAGCTCTTGGTGCAGCCGAAGCGCGGAGGTTCAGGCGGAAAAGGGCCGTCAAGTGTCTGAGTGCAAGCCCGCAGGGCTTGTGCGAGTTTTGACGGACCCCGCCTGAAGCGAGCACTGCAGGGAATCGAGCACCGAGAATCGGTGCTCGACAAACCACCGAGCTCCAACTCCAGGGCCCCAGCCCGCCACCCTCTCATGGCACCTTCCACCCGCGAATTCCGTATGATGCTTGGACTACTACAATCAATCAACGCGGAGGGTTCCACCCAATGGATTTCAAAATCGGTGAAATTCTGGGCCTGATGGCCCGGACCATGCCATTTCTCGTATTCCGGTTCCTGATCTACTTTGCCATCACCTTCGCCTACATCCTGATGACCGGCGTGGGCGCCGGGATCGGTTACGGGGTGGGCATGATCGGCGGCGAACCGGGCGCCTTCAGCTTTTTCGGCGGGCTGATCGGCTTCGGCATCATGTCGGTCATCGCCTATTTGCTGCGCGAATACCTGCTCTACATGGTCAAGGCCGGCCACATCGCCGTGCTGGTCGAGCTCATGGAAGGCAAGGAACTGCCCGGTGGCCGCGGTCAGATCGATCATGCCCAGCGCGTGGTGCGCGAGCGCTTCGCCGAGTCCTCCGTCCTGTTCGGAATCGACCAGCTCATCAAGGTCGTGCTCAAAGCCTTCAACCGGATGTTTTTCACCATCACCAACTTCATCCCGATCCCCGGTTTGCAGGGAATCGCCAAGTTCATCAACACGGTGGTCAACCTGTCGCTGACCTACCTGGACGAAGTGATCCTGGCCTACAACATCCGCACCAAGTCGGAAAACCCCTGGCGCTCCAGCCGCACCGCGTTGATCCTGTATGCCCAGAATTACAAGGCGTTTCTGAAAAACGCGTTTTTCCTGGCCTTTTTCATCTGGGGCATGACCTTCCTGGTCTTCTTGCTCATTCTGGCACCACTGGGGCTACTGGTCTCGGTCATTCCGGCCGTGGCCGGCCCGCTGACGCTGATCCTGGCACTGGTATTTGCCTGGGGCGTCAAGCAGGCGGTCATCGAGCCGATCGGCATGACCGCACTGATGCAGGTGTTCTTCAAGGTCACCGAGGGCCAGGAACCGAACCCGGAATGGGAGAGCAAGCTCGAGAGCGTGTCGAAGAAATTCGGCGAGTTCAAGACCAAGGCCGTCGAGTTCGACCGCGAAAAAGGCACCAGTCCGGAATCCGACGAACCGCCACAGAGCGCCTCGGCGGCCTCGAACTGAGTCTGCCCGTACTCCCTTGCGCCGGCCGGGAACCGGATGGTCGAAAGACGATTCAGTTCCCGGCCGGAGCCTGGTCAAGCGCCTGCCGCATGGCCTGCCAGGGCAGCAGCGCGTTGCGCACCCGGGCCGGAAACGCGGCCACGGCGCGCAGCTGATTGATGGCGCCGAACTCCGGGTCATCGTCGCGCTCGGGGTCGCTCATCAGCGCCTCGAACCGGGCCTGCCAGCCAGGCAATGACTCGACGGCCCGGGCGTCGAGCCACTCGGTCAGCAACGAGGCCGATGCCTTGGTGATGGCACAGGCCTCACCGGAAAAGCCGGCTGCCTCGACCCGCCCATCCCTTACTCTGAGCTCGAAAAGGATGTCGTCCCCGCACAGCGCATCCTGCCCGCGCGCGGCGTGCGTCGCCCCGGGCAGACGGCCGAAATTCCGCGGCGCGCGGTTGTGTTCCAGCACCAGTTGCTGGTAAAGCCTGTCGAGTGCCATGCCCGGCAAAGTCTAGCAACAATTCTCGCCGATGGATCACGCGCCGCGACCGGTTACAGCCCAGGGCTAGAAACGTTATCGTTGTCGGGCAACAACCTCAGGAATCAGCGCGTGCAAGTTGCCCGAACCATCGTCGCGATACTTTTGATTATCGTTTTCACCGGCTGTGCCGGCAAGCTGACCCGGCCGGATACCGAGAGCCTCGAGCAGCCACGCCCGGTGTTCCTGCTCGACCATGGCCGCCACTCCAGCCTGGTCCTCACGCGTGAAGACCAGTCGATGGTGCGCTACCTTTATGGCGAATGGCGCTGGTACGCACTGCAGGAAACCGGGCCTTTGCGCGCCTTTCCGACGCTGTTCGCGCCCACCAGGGCCGCGCTGGGACGGCGTGAACTCGCCGGACCGCCGGATGCCCGGGTCATACGACGCCAGATCCCGGTCGTCATCGACACCCTGCACGAACTGCCCGTGGAAGCGACGCGGGTCGATCGGCTGATCCAGGAACTGGACGAGCGTTTCGAGGCAGCTCGCGAGACCCGCCACGAAAACCGTGCCTACGATCTGGAATTCGTGCACCACCCGAAAGACTACACGGTCTTTGACAACTCCAACCACGTTGTCGCCGAGTGGCTGCGCGAACTCGGCCTCGAGGTCAGCGGCAATCCGATGTGGGGCACCTGGCGAGTAGAGTGAACCGCTTCGGGAGGCTGTAACACGAAGGACACGAAGAGACGCACGAAGACCGCGAAACGGAACGGATTCATTCCTTGCTTCGTGCGCTTCGTGCCCTTCTTCGTGCCCTTCGTGAGAAGCTTTCCCCGCTAAAAGCCAGCA
>CAYQJJ010000177.1:0-3506 GCA_964417745.1 uncultured Wenzhouxiangella sp. | reverse complement strand
CTTCGTGCCCTTCTTCGTGCCCTTCGTGAGAAGCTTTCCCCGCTAAAAGCCAGCAAAACAGGCGTGCGCAGGTCAGGCAAGCATCGCGCGAGCCTTGTCGAGGGACTGGATGAAGTAGTCGATTTCGGCGCGCAGGTTGTAGGCGGCGAACGAAACGCGCGCCGTGGCGCTGACACCGAAAAACTGCATCGCCGGCATGGCGCAGTGGTGCCCGGTACGGATGGCCACGCCGTGATGGTCAATGATCGTGCCGATGTCGTTGGGGTGAATCCCGTCGAGCGTGAATGACACCACCGGCCCCTTGTGCTCGGCCTGGCCGACAATGGTCAGGCCGTCGACCCGGCCCATCTGCTCGGTCGCGTGCGCCAGCAGCCTGGCTTCGTGCTCGGCGATGCGCGCGACACCGGTCTCCTCGAGAAAGCGAATCGCCGCGCCGAGCCCGATAGCCCCGCCGATATTGGGCGTGCCGGCCTCGAACTTGTAGGGCAATTCCTTGAATTGCGTGCCTTCCTCGAAGCTGACCCGGCTGATCATCTCGCCGCCGCCCTGCCAGGGCGGCATCGCCTCGAGGTGCTCCTCGCGCCCCCACAGGGCACCGATGCCGGTTGGCCCGTACATTTTATGCGCCGAAAAGGCGTAGAAATCACAGCCGATGGCCTGCACGTCGACCGTCTCGTGCGGGGTCGCCTGGGCGCCGTCGACCAGCACCGGCACGCCGCGCTCGCGCGCGCGCCGGCAGACCTCGGCGACCGGGTTGACCGTGCCAAGCGCGTTGGAGACGTGCACGATGCCGATCATGCGCGTGCGCTCATTGATCATGTCGGTGAGTTCGTCGACCAGCAACTCACCGCGCGCGTTGATCGGCGCGACCTTGAGGACCGCGCCGGTGGCCTCACACAGAAGCTGCCAGGGCACGATGTTGGCGTGGTGCTCCATGCGTGTGACCAGAATCTCGTCGCCGGGCTGAATCCTCGGGCGCACGAAGCTGTTGGCGACCAGGTTGACCGACTCGGTGGTACCGCGGGTAAAGATCACTTCGCGCTCGGAAGGGGCGTTGAGGAAACGTCGCACATCCTCGCGCGCGCCCTCGAATGCCTCGGAGGCCTCGACCGAGAGCTGATGGACCCCGCGATGCACGTTGGCGTTGTAGCGACGATGGAAATCATCCATCGCCTCGATCACCTTCAGGGGGCGCTGCGACGTGGCCGCGTTGTCCAGATAGACCAGGGGCTTGCCATGCACGGTCCGTTCGAGCACCGGGAACTGATCCCGAAGCCTGAGTACATCGAGCTGTTCTGTAACGCCGGATCGGACAAGTTCCATGCTTGAACTCCTTACAGGGCCTGCTCGAGGTCATTGCGCAGCCAGTCGCGTACGCTTTCCGGGCGCGCGTTGCCCAGCGGCTCGGCGGCAAAGCCGTACTTGAGCAGCGCCATGGCCTGGGCTTCGGACAGGCCGCGCGAGCGCAGGTAGAACAGCGCGCTGTCGTCGAGCTGGCCGACGGTCGCGCCGTGGCTGGCGGTGACTTCCTCGGCGTGGATCTCGAGCTCGGGCTTGGTATTGATGCGGGCATTGTCGCCGAGCAGCAGATTGCCGGTGTTGAGGTCGGAATGGCTGTCGTCGGCGCCGGGATGGATGTAGATCCGGCCATTGAACACGCCCACCCCGGAACCATCGGCCAGGATCCTGAAGGCCTCGCGGCTGTTGGTATGGCCGACGTTGTGATTGATGGTGGTGTGGTAATCGACGTGCTGGCGGCTGTTTACCCGCACGGTACCGTCGATTTCACCATTGGCACCGGGCTCGTCGAGATCGATACGATGGTCCTGACGATGCAGCCGACCGCCGTGTTCGAGTGCGGTGAACCGGTAGTCGGAATCAGCCGAAAGCGCCACCCGGCTGCGTTGCACCCAGACCGAGTCGGCGCCGGTGCGTCTGAGCGCATGATCCAGGCGCGCACCCGTTTGCAGGTAAATGTCCTGGACGACGTTGACCAGCCCGGCACCTGCGTCGATCTGAACATCGACCAGCGCGGCCGACACTCCGGCAGCGACTTCGACGACCACGCGCGGGTGCACGGCCCCGCCGAAGCCCTCGCCGGTGACCGCGGCCAGCACGACCGGCCGGCCCGGATCAGACTCGATGACCAGCTTGAAGGCCGGCTCGAAGCTCGCCAGGTTGAGCCAGGCGAACGCCTCGGCCCGGCCGTTGCCGTCCGGCTCGCGGAGGTCTTCGGGCGCGAGCGCCTCGACCCGCACCCCGTCGGGCAACTCGGCCTCGAAGGGCCGGAACAGATCGATCAGCACATGCTCGAAAGGCAGCGCCGGGCTATCGCCCCGGGCGAGGCCGCTGTCGTCAAGCTCGCGCTTCTCGAGCACTTTCAGCGGCGTGTACTTCCACTCCTCGGTCTTGAGGTCGGGAAAGCCGTGCTGCATGAGCTGCTGCCGGGCACGACGCCGGATATCGTCAAAACTGTCCGAAGCCTGCGCCTCGGCTGGCGCCAGTTTGTCGAGCAGGGCACTCATGCCGGCTCCTTGTCCAGGAACGCATAGCCCTCGGCCTCGAGGCGCCGGGCCAGGTCAGGCCCGCCGGTCTCGGCGATGCGGCCGTCGGAGAGCACATGCACCTTGTCGGGCGTGAGGTAGTCGAGCAGGCGCTGATAATGCGTGATCACGATAAAGGATCGCTTTTCGTCACGCAGCCGGTTGATGCCCTCGGCGACCAGCTTGAGCGCATCGATATCCAGGCCCGAGTCGGTCTCGTCGAGAATTGCCAGCCTGGGCTGCAGCACCGCCATCTGAACGATCTCGTTGCGCTTTTTCTCGCCACCGGAGAAGCCTTCGTTGACGGCGCGCTTGAGCAGCGAATCGTCCATATGAAGCTCACGCAGGGCTTCGCGCACGGTCTTGAGGAAGGTCATCGAATCGACCTCCTCTTCGCCGCGCGCCTTGCGCTGGGCATTGAGCGCGGCGCGCAGGAAATAGGCGTTGTTGACGCCCGGAATCTCGACCGGGTACTGGAAGGCCAGAAACAGCCCGGCCGCGGCCCGTTCCTCGGGCTCGAGCCCGGCCAGGTCAACGCCGTCGAAGCGCACCGAGCCTTCGGTGATCTCGTATTCCTCGCGCCCGGCCAGTGCGTAGCCGAGGGTCGACTTGCCGGAGCCGTTGGGGCCCATGATGGCGTGCAACTCGCCCGGCCCGACGGACAGGTCGAGGCCCTTGATGATTTCTTCGTCGCCGATGGCGACGTGCAGGTTGTCGATGTTGAGCATGGCAATAAAGGTTTCAGGGTTCAGGGTTCAGGGTTCAGGGTTCAGTTCAGGGTTCAGGGTTCAGGGTTCAGGGCCGGTTCCGGTTTCATGATCTTCTTCCTGAAACCTGGAACCTGAACCCTGAAACCTTCGTTCTATCCCACCGCGCCTTCCAGGCTGATCTCGAGCAGCGCCTTGGCCTCGACGGCGAACTCCATCGGCAGCTCCTTGAACACTTCCTTGCAGAAGCCGTCAA
>CAYQJJ010000176.1:3573-6404 GCA_964417745.1 uncultured Wenzhouxiangella sp. | reverse complement strand
CTCGTAGCCAATGTAAGCCCGACCGGCTCGCGCCAGAGGATCGCTGTTGCCCCGCAGGGTCAACAACGGAACACTGCGATCGTGCACCCACAGGCGGGTCCCGTTCGACGCATCGAAACCGAACACGCGCCCGTCGATCGAGCGGGCAACCACGACGTCGTCATGAACGACTGGATAGGCCAGCACCTCCGAAGACAGGCGCGCACGCCAGCGCACATTGCCGGTTTCGCGGTCCATTGCGACCAGCCGACCATCGAACGTGCCGACCAGGATCAGGTCATCGTAGACCGCCGGCCCGGCCGACAGTGGTTCATCGACGCTGAAGCGCTCTTCGATGCGTCCGCTCTCGAGTCCGGTGGCGGTGATTCCGCCGCGATGGTCGCCGACCCACACCAATCCATCGCTTACAAACGGGCGCAGCTGCGGCCGGCTTCGACTTCCACCGCGCCCGGCATTGACCGACCAGACCTGCTCGACTTCCAGGCTCGGCTCGAAATCCACCAGCTCGGCCGGCTCCGGACCACTGTCACGTCCGAACCAGCCGCCGATGGTCTGGCAGCCAGCAAGCAGTACGACCAGGGCAATGACCGCCAGTGATTTCAACCAGCCCGTCACGAAGCCTCCTCGGTGAGACCCGGCGCCGTGGCATCGAGCTTGAGCTGGATCAGGCCGGGATTGCCACCATCGGCGGTCAGGTTGTCGAGTGCCTCGCGATAGGCCGTCCGGGCCGCGTCGAGATCCCCGCGTTCGAACAGCAGATCCCCGCGCAGCTCGGCCCAGGCAGCCCGAAAGCCTACCGGCGCCTCGCCATCGAGCAATGACAGAGCCGAATCCTGATCGCCCTGGGCCTCGAGAATGCGCGCCAGGCGCAGAGTCGCCACCGGCCAGAGTGATTCCAGACGGCGGGCGTCGAGCACGGCGCGATACTGCTGGGCTGCCGGTTCCAGTTGCCCTTGTTCAACGTAGGCGCCAGCCAGCATCATGCGCGCCAGGCCAACGTAGGCGCTGCGCGAGATGTTTTCGGCCATGACCTCGAACTGTTCTTCCGCCAGTTCCAGGTTACCGGTCTCGACCTCGTTCTGAATGACCTCGAAATATTCGGCAGCCATGTAACGCTGGGTTTCCTGGCTATCCTGCCACTGGCGAAACCCGAAGATACCGGCAAACGCCAGCACCAGGCCCATGATCAGGGAAAACCCGTACTCCTTGATCCAGCGGCGAACGCGCTCGCCCTGTTCGTGTTCGTCGTAAAGCTCAACGGCCATAAATCATTCCCGTTCTTGTCGCGCACTGGGTGCGCATGGATTGTTGATTCGGCATCGAAAACCCGCGGCATCCGATGCACGCCACTGACCGGCATTGTCGGCCAATACGCATACTCCATGTGGCCGGTCGAGCCGGCCCCTGGAAATCTCGCGAGGCTCGGGCGCGCCGAACCACCTGTCTATGATAAATCACTCGGACCGGTTTTCAGCCACCAGAAACCGCAGATGATCGGCCAGATCGCTCACCGCCAGCGACTGCTGTTCGGCATCCGGGCCGCGCAGGCCCTTGAGCTGTACGGTTCCCGAGGCCAGCTCGCTCTCACCAAGCACCAGCGCATGGCTGGCCCCGCTGCGATCAGCGCGCTTGAACTGGGCCTTGAAGCTTCCACCAGCCGTCGATGTCGCCAGGCGCAAACCGGGCAACTCACTGCGCAACCGCTCGGCCAGGCGCAGGGTTTCGGCCGGTTCGACCTGGCTGACCAGGTAGACATGCGGAACCTGATGGCGTTCCACGCCGATCGCCTCGAGCAGGCCGAGCAGACGCTCGACGCCAAGCGCGAAGCCGATGCCGGGCGTCGGCTTGCCGCCCTGCATGGCGACCAGATCATCGTAGCGGCCGCCAGCACAGACTGTGCCCTGGGCACCCAGATCATCGGTAACCCATTCGAACACCGTCCGGCAGTAGTAGTCCAGGCCGCGGACCAGGCCCGGGTTGACCTCGTATTCGACCCCGAGCGCGTCCAGCATGGCACGAACCTGCTCGAAATGCGCGCGTGCCGGCTCGCCGAGCGAATCGGCCAGGCGCGGTGCCTCGGCCATGATCGCCCGGGTCTCGGGATGCTTGCTGTCGAAGATCCGCAGCGGATTGGTCTCGAGTCGCCGCCGACTGTCGGCATCGAGGCGCTCGACGAACGGCTGCAGATATTCGACCAGGTGCTGACGGTAGCGATCCCGATCAGCACGGTCACCCAGGGTGTTGATCTCGAGGCGCACACGATCGTTCAGTGAAAGCTCGCGCCAGATTCGCTCGACCAGCAGAATCAGCTCGACATCCACAGCGGCCTGCTCGAGGCCGAAAACCTCGGCGCCGAACTGGTGAAACTGGCGCTGCCGGCCCTTCTGTGGCCGCTCATGGCGAAACATCGGCCCCTGGTACCAGACTTTCATGCCGGGGGTCTGGAGCAGACCGTGCTGGATCGCCGAGCGAACCACTCCCGCGGTGCCCTCCGGCCGCAGGCTCAGCATATCGCCGTTACGGTCCTCGAAGGCATACATTTCCTTTTCGACCACATCGGTGGCCTGCCCGATGGCGCGCTGAAAGACCTCGGCCTTCTCGAGCATCGGGACCCGAATCTCGTGAAAGTCATAGGCTGCGAACACGCGCGAAAGCCGCGCTTCCAGCCATTGCCAGAGCGGTGTCTCAGCCGGCAGGATATCGTGCATCCCGCGAATCGAATTGATCGAATCCATAAACCCTTTCACCAAAAAATGTGGCCTGCCGGTAAACCCGGCTTATTCATGACCCGGCCGTAGCGAGACGGCGCCAGGCCCCGCAGATGTGGGCTT
>CAYQJJ010000176.1:0-3473 GCA_964417745.1 uncultured Wenzhouxiangella sp. | reverse complement strand
GGGGTTAAGCGGGCCGAGACGAGCTCGTTCGATTGCCCGGAAATCGGCACGGTCCCTGTCGTCAAGCGCGCCGGACGCAGGATGCCGATCGAAGTCAGCGTTCCACGTCTCCACTGGCCAGCACCATGATCTCGGCGACATCGCCGCGATCATCACCGGCGAAGTCGAGCGCCTGGCCATCCATGTAAAGTTCGACCGCATTGGCCCGGCCCAGCAGCACACGGAACGGCGCCTGGCCTCGGTAGCTGCGCTCCTGGCCGGCGCGCAGCAGATCGTATTCGAGGCGCTCACCGTCGGCGCTGACCACCTCGATCCAGCTGTCCTCGACCAGACTCAGACGCAGTTCGGACTCGACCTCGCCCATCGACTCAGGCGACAGGGGCTCGGGAGCGGGTGGTGCCAGTTCGCTCTCGGCCTGTTCGGCCTCCTCGGCCTCCACCTCGCGGAGTGGGCGGATGGCGGCAAGCGGCAAAGCCGATGCGCTGACATGGCTGCCGGATTGGCGACGCTTCTCGCCCGCCGTCGCTGCCTCGGCAGCCTCGGCAGCATCGCCTGGTGCGGTCTGTCCGGCCTCCGGAGCCGAGTCCGCGCGAACGACCTGCTCGGTCGCTGCCGGCTCCCGGTCGACCATGCGCGAGCCGCTCTGCCAGTACAGCATGGCGAGCGGCGGAATGATCACGAACGTCACGATCAGATAGGTACCAATGCGCAAATACCGGTCAAAGCGGCGCGCGCGTGGATTGCCCGGCATGACTTCCTGGAGTTCGGGCATGCTGTCAGGCTCGAGCTCGCTGAGCAATGTGTTGGCGTCCAGACCGAGCAGGCGCGCGTAGTTGCTGATATAGCCGCGCCGGTAGATCGATGCCATGCGTTCGACCCGGCCCTGCTCGAGGTCATCGAGCAGAAGTCCGGACAGATGCAGGTGCCTGGAGACATGCTCTGCCGACAGCCCCTGACGTTGCCGTTCCTGGCGCAACTGCTGACCGATTCGGCAATAGGCTGCGCTGGTGTCGTCGATCTCCGGTTCGGATTGGTTGCTGGTGGTATCAGTCATCGTTATTGATCAGGCCCCTTAGCGTATCGGCTTCGCCGGAATCGGAAAACTGATTCTCGAGGCGACTGGCGTACTGCCCGGCATCGGCATGGTTATCGAGGCTCGATTCGATCCGAAAACCCAGTAACAACGCGCCCGGATCCGGTTCGGATGCCGCCTCGTAACGCTGCAGAAATGCCCGCGCTCGGAAGGCCTGTCCTTGCTGGTAGTAAAGCTGTGCCAATTGATAGAGGGCATCGGGAAATGCCGGGTCGATTTCCAGCGCCTCGCGCAGATAGGATTCGGCGCGCTCCGGGTCACCGCTGCGCCGTGCGCACTGCCCGGCGTTGGTGTAGGCGACCTCGGGCGTGTCGTAGAAAGGGTCGTCGAAAGCCGCCTCGAAGTTTTCGCGCGCAGCGTCGTAGCGACCCTGGCGGCACAGAAACACGGCGTGGCTGTTGCGCGTCGCACCGTCGTTCGGCGCCAGCCTGGAGGCACGGCGCAGATGGCGTTCGGCGTTGCTGGCATCGCCGATCTGCTCATAAATGACCGCCAGGGTTACGTGCGCGGGAACATGGTCCGGATCCTGGCGCAGCGCGGTCTGGAGCTTTTCCATGGCAATCTGGATCTCGCCACGCTCCAGGTAGCCGACGCCCATGCGGGTATTGAGCTCTGCGCCTCGCACCGGGCTGACGCGATCCATCCCGGTCTGCCCGGACGACCCCTCGGGGGTCGTGGCACACCCGGCCAGCACGCCAGCCACGATAATCACCGGAAACAGACAGCGCAGCAATCTCATACGGCCAGGGCCTGCCTCGCAAGCTGCTCCTGAACAACCCGCCGGCGCTCGCTCGGGCTGAGAAGCTTGCCGACGAGCTGCCCGCAGGCCGCGTCGATATCCTCACCGCGGGTCTTGCGAACCGTGGTCACGATGCCGGCTTTCCGGGTCACGTTCTGGAAGGCCTCGATCCGCTCCGCCGAAGCAGGCCGGAACGGCGTGCCGGGAAAGGGATTGAACGGAATCAGATTGATCTTGCACGGCAGGCCATTGAGCAGCCTCACCAGCCCGCGAGCCAGCTTGGGGTCGTCGTTGACCCCGTCGATCACCGTGTACTCGAACGTGATCGAGCGGCGATGGTGGCCGCGAACGTAGGTCTGGCAGGCGTCCATCAACATCTCGAGGGGATACTTGCGGTTGAGCGGAACCAGACGACTGCGCAATTCGTCATCCGGCGCGTGCAGCGACACGGCCAGCGCGAACTCCGGCCCCTCGGCCAGCGGGGCTATACCGGGTACCACACCGGCGGTCGAAACCGTGACCCGGCGCGAGGCCAGGCCATAGGCCAGATCATCGCGCAGCAGCGACACCGCGGGCGCCACGGCATCGAGGTTGAGCAGGGGCTCGCCCATGCCCATGAACACCACGTTGGTGATCCTGTGATCCCCGAATCGCCCGGAGGCCAGCGCGCTGGCGGCGAACCAGACCTGCCCGATGATCTCCGCGGCGGTCAGGTTGCGCTTGAAACCCTGGGTGGCGGTCGAGCAGAAGGTACAGTTGAGCATGCACCCGACCTGCGAGGAAATGCACAGCGTGCCGCGCCCGGGTTCGGGAATGAAGACCGTCTCGACCGCGCTGCCACCGGCTTCGGTCAGCAGCCATTTGACCGTGCCGTCGTTCGAGCACTGCTCGCGCAACACGCCCGGGGGAGAGATTTCAGCCAGTTCCGCGAGACGCTCACGCAGGCCGCGTGAAAGGTCGGTCATCAGCGCGAAATCGGTCACCTCGCGCTGATGGACCCACTGCAGAATCTGCCGCGCCCGAAACGGTTTTTCCCCGAGATCGGCGAAAAACCGCTCCAGGCCCGCGCGGTCCAGGCCGAGCAGATTGATCTTTTTTGCTGGCCCTGCGGGCATTTGCAAGTCTTCTCTCGTAATTATCTTGAGTATATCTCATCATCGCCAAAGAAGTAGCCGATTTCCTCGCGAGCGGTTTCCTCGGCGTCGGAGCCGTGCACGGCGTTGGCGTCGATGCTGGTCGCAAAGTCAGCGCGAATCGTGCCCGGGGCGGCCTGACGCGGGTCGGTCGCACCCATCAGCTCGCGATTGCGGTTGATGGCGTCCTCGCCCTCGAGGACCTGGACCATTACCGGCCCGGAAGTCATGAACTCGACCAGGTCGTTGAAAAACGGCCGTTCCCGGTGCACGGCATAAAAACCCTCGGCTTCCTCGCGCGAGAGATGCTTCATGCGGGCGGCCACGACGCGCAGTCCGGCGCGCTCGAAGCGGGTGTAGATTTCTCCGATGATGTTCTTGGCGACCGCATCGGGCTTGATGATGGAAAGTGTACGTTGCATGACAACTCCTTGCTGTAACTATCTGAATTAATTGGAAAAATCTGTGCGGGCGCATCGGCTATCCGGGTCAAACCACCCGGTGGAGA
>CAYQJJ010000175.1:0-6421 GCA_964417745.1 uncultured Wenzhouxiangella sp. | reverse complement strand
ACTCGAGCGCTGCGGCGAGGACATGGCGTTTTTCGCCGAGCGCATCGAACCCGAGGCGGTCACCCGCCTGGAGCGCCTGGTCAACACCGAATTCGTGCGCATGGACTACGGCGAGGCCATCGACATCCTCAAACAAAGCGGCCGCAAGTTCGAATACCGGCCCGAGTGGGGCGTGGACCTGCAGACCGAGCACGAGCGCTACCTGACCGAACAACACTGCAAGGCGCCGGTGGTGGTCCAGAACTACCCCGACGAGATCAAGGCCTTCTACATGCGCCTCAACGACGACGGCAAGACCGTCGCGGCCATGGATGTGCTGGCGCCGGGCATCGGCGAAATCATCGGCGGCAGCCAGCGCGAGGAGCGCCTCGACGTGCTGACCCGCCGCATGAACGAGCACGACCTCGACGCCGAGACCTACAGCTGGTTTCTCGACCTGCGCCGCTACGGCACGGTGCCGCATTCGGGCTTCGGGCTGGGCTTTGAGCGCCTGCTCAACTACATCACCGGCCTGGGCAATATCCGCGACGTCATCCCCTATCCCCGCACCCCCGGACACGCACCGTTCTGAGCCGAAGAAAGACCAATACAAGGATTTCAGCCATGGAGACCCGACTCGACCATCGCCACGCCATCGTATGCGGCGCCAGCCGGGGCATCGGACTGGCCTGTGCCGAGGCCCTGGCCCGACTGGGTGCGAGCGTCACGCTGGTGGCGCGCAATGCCGAGGCTCTGGCACGAATCGCCGACGGTTTGCCGACGGATCAGAATCAGCATCACCAATGGGTTAGCGCGGATTTCTCGAAACCGGAAGAGCTTCGGACACAGTTCGAATCGCTGCTCGAAAGCCATCCCGCCCAGATCCTGATCAACAACACCGGCGGCCCGCCGCCGGGGCCGATCGCCGAAGCCGAGGGCGAGGCCTTTCTCGATGGCATGCGCGCACACCTGCTGGCCAACCAGTACCTGGCCCGTGCCGCCCTGCCCGGCATGCGCGCGGCCGGTTACGGGCGCATCGTCAACATCATCTCGACTTCGGTCTACGAACCCATCCCCGGCCTGGGCGTGTCGAATACGGTGCGCGCCGCCGTGGCCGCCTGGGCCAAGACCCTGTCCGGTGAGCTGGCGCCGGAAGGCTTTACGGTCAACAACGTCCTGCCCGGCTTTACCGCCACCGACCGGCTCGACAGTCTGATCCAGGGCCGCGCCGACAAGGCCGGCAGCGATACCGAAACGGTTGCCGCGAACATGCGCGCCGGCGTGCCGATGGGCCGCTTCGCCCGGCCCGAGGAAATCGCCAGTGCCGTGGCCTTCCTGGCCAGCCCGGCGGCGGCCTACATCACCGGCGTGAGCCTGGCCGTCGACGGCGGCCGGCTCAAGTCGCTGTGAAAGAACTCGGCAATTTCATCGACGGCGCCTTCGTCGCGCCATCGGGCAATTCCTGGCTCGACGACATCGAGCCGGCTACGGGCAAGGTCATCGCCCGGGTTCCCGACTCGGATTCGAGCGATGTCGATCGCGCCGTGGCCGCTGCCGGGGCCGCGTTCGGGGACTGGTCGGCGCTGCCTGTCGCCGAGCGCGCCGATCGGCTCGAGCGCCTGGCCGGCCTGGTGGCCGAAAACAGCGATGAGCTCGCCAGGCTGGAATCGGCCGATACCGGCAAGCCGCTGTCGCTTGCAAAAGCCGTGGACATGCAGCGCGCCCGCGACAACCTGAGATTTTTCGCCTCGGCGATGCGCCAATGGGCCAGCCCCGGCCACGATATGGGCCCGACCGGATTCAACTACACGCGCCGCGAGGCACTCGGCGTGGTCGCCCTGATCACCCCGTGGAACCTGCCGCTCTACCTGCTGACCTGGAAACTCGCCCCGGCCCTGGTCACCGGCAACTGCGTGGTTGCCAAGCCCTCCGAGCTCACCCCGCTCAGTGCCGACGCGCTGGCCGGACTGTGCCGCGAGGCCGGCATTCCCGACGGGGTATTCAACCTCGTCCACGGCCGCGGCCCGGCCTGCGGCCAGGCGCTCGTCGACCACCCGGCGGTGCGCGCGGTTTCGTTTACCGGCTCCACGGCCACCGGCCGGGCGATCGCTGCGAGCTGCGCGCCGCGGCTGGTCAAGACCTCGCTCGAACTCGGCGGCAAGAATCCGGCGCTGGTTTTTGACGACGCCGACCTCGACCGGACCGTTCCCGGCCTGGTCCGCGCCGGCTTCACCAACCAGGGGCAGGTCTGCCTGTGCAGTTCGCGCATCCTGGTCGCCGAGGCACGCCACGACGAACTGGTCGAACGCCTGGTCGAGGCGCTCGGCGCGCTCAAACTCGGCGATCCGAGCGACCCGGACACCGACCAGGGCGCGCTGATCTCGGCCGACCATCAGGCCAAGGTCACCGGCTATATCGACCAGGCGCGCGCCGACGGCGGGCGCATCCTGTGCGGCGGAAACAGCATACGGCCCGAGGGGCGATGCCGAAACGGTGCGTTCGTCGAACCGACGCTCATCGCCGACCTGCCGGCCGACAGCCGCCTGCATCGCGAGGAAATCTTCGGCCCCGTCGTGACCCTCCAGCGCTTCGGCGACGAAACCGAGGCACTGGCGCTGGCCAACCAGGTCGACTACGGTCTCGCCGCGACCGTCTGGACCGAACACCTCGGCCGCGCCCACCGTGTTGCCGCCGGCCTGCACTGCGGCATCGTGTGGGTCAACGACTGGCTGGTTCGCGATTTGCGCACGCCGTTTGGCGGCACCAAGGCCTCCGGACTCGGACGCGAGGGCGGCAGCTGGTCGCTGGAATTTTTCACCGAACCCAAGAACGTTTTCATCCGCCATGACTGACAAGATCGACGCCCACAAGGCCCCGGCTCCGGTTGGCGCCTACCCGCACGCACGGCGGGTCGGAAACCTGCTGTTCCTGTCCGGCCTCGGGCCGCGCATTCCCGGCAGCAATGAAGTCCCCGGCAACGTGACCGACGAACACCGGCGGGTCATCGACTGGGATATCGAAGCCCAGACCCGCCAGCTCATCGACAATCTCGACCGCGTGCTCGAAGCCTCGGGCGCGACGCGCGCCGACCTGGTCGACATCACGGTATTCCTGACCCACATGGCGCGTGATTTCAAAGCCTTCAATCGCGTCTACGCCGAACACTTCAGCGACGCCGCCCCGTGCCGGACCACGGTCGAAATCAACGCCCTGCCGACGCCGATCGCGGTCGAGTTCAAGTGCATCGCAGCGCTCGAGTGACACCGCCGGGCCCTGAGGGAACCGCCGCAATCCGGCGCCGCTGACGGAAGCGCCCGAGCCGGAATTTCAATATATAAAATCTATCCGAACAATCCGTTTGATTCATTTGCACAATACAACGATTCCCCTATACTGGGCCGGTTAGCCCGAATCTTCTCGGGCCGTTTTACAAACCACACCAGTATTCCTGAACTCTGATCGATCCCAAGGAGAGACCATGAACGACAACAGCCTTTGCCCCGTGATGCACGGGGGCCGAACCCGCAAGGGACCCGGTGGTGGCAGCGCCGACCAGTGGTGGCCCGACCAGCTCAACCTGCGCATCCTGCACCAGCACACGCCCGAATCCGACCCGATGGGAGCGGATTTCGACTACGCCGAGGCGTTCAAGTCGCTCAACCTCGATGAGGTCAAGAAGGATCTCACCGACCTGATGACCGACTCCAAGGACTGGTGGCCGGCCGACTATGGCCACTACGGGCCGCTCATGATCCGCATGGCCTGGCACGCCGCAGGCACCTACCGCACGGCCGATGGCCGCGGCGGTGGTTCGACCGGCAACCAGCGCTTCGCGCCGATCAACAGCTGGCCCGACAACACCAACCTCGACAAGGCGCGTCGCCTGCTCTGGCCGGTCAAGCAGAAGTACGGCAACAAGCTGTCCTGGGCCGACCTGTTCATCCTCGCCGGCAACGTCGCGCTCGAATCCATGGGCTTCAAGACCTTCGGTTTCGGCGGCGGCCGCGAAGACATCTGGGGCCCGGAAGAAGACATCTACTGGGGTGCCGAAGAAGAATGGCTGGCGACCAGCGACAAGCCGAAGAGCCGCTACACCGGCGACCGCGAGCTCGAGACCCCGCTGGCGGCCGTGCAGATGGGCCTGATCTACGTCAACCCGGAAGGCCCGGACGGCAACCCCGACCCGCTGGCCTCGGCCCATGACATCCGCGAAACCTTCGGCCGCATGGCGATGAACGACTACGAGACCGTTGCACTGACCGCCGGTGGCCACACCTTCGGCAAGGTTCACGGTGCCGGTGACGCAGAGCACGTCGGCCGCGAACCCGAAGCCGCCCCGCTCGAGCAGATGGGCCTGGGCTGGAAGAGCAGCTTCGGCAAGGGCAAGGGCCGCGACACCATCACCAGCGGCCTGGAAGGCCCCTGGACACCGAACCCGACCAAGTGGGACACCGGCTATTTCGACGTCCTGTTCGGCTACGACTGGGAGCTGACCAAGAGCCCGGCCGGCGCCTCGCAATGGGTGCCGAAGAATCTCGCCGACAACGACCACGCCCCGGACGTGGAAGACCCCTCGCAGAAGGTCAACCTGATGATGACCACCGCCGACATGGCGATGCGCGAGGACCCGGAGTTTCGCAAGATCTCCAAGCACTTCCACGAGAACCCGGACGAGTTCGCCGACGCTTTCGCACGCGCCTGGTTCAAGCTGACCCACCGCGACATGGGGCCGAAGGATCGCTACCTCGGTCCGGAAGTGCCGGAAGAAGACCTTATCTGGCAGGATCCGGTCCCGCCGGTCGATCACGATCTGATCGGCGAAAAGGACATCGCCGGGCTCAAGGACAAGATCCTGGCCTCCGGCCTGTCGATTCCGGAACTGGTCAAGACGGGCTGGGCATCGGCCTCGACCTACCGCGATTCCGACAAGCGCGGCGGCGCCAACGGCGCCCGCGTCCGGCTGGCCCCGCAGAAGGACTGGGAAGCCAACGAACCGGCCATGCTGTCCAAGGTTCTCGACGTACTCTCGGGCATCCAGAAAGACTTCAACGCTGCCCAGTCGGGCAACAAGAAGGTCTCGCTGGCCGACCTGATCGTGCTCGGCGGCTCGGCCGCGGTCGAGAAGGCCGCGAAGGACGCCGGCCACAAGGTCGAGGTGCCCTTCTCCCCGGGACGGACCGATGCGACCGAGGAGCAGACCGATGCCGAATCCTTCGAGCCCATGAAGCCCGAAGCCGACGGTTTCCGGAATTACCGGCGCACCAAGTTCACCATCCCCGAAGAAGAGATGCTGCTCGACCGTGCTCAGCTGCTCACGCTGACGGCACCGGAAATGACCGTTCTGGTCGGCGGCATGCGCGCGCTCGGTGCCAACCATGGCCAGAGCAAGCATGGTGTGCTTACCGACAAGCCCGGTACCCTGAGCAACGACTACTTCGTCAACCTGGTCGACATGAACCTCGAGTGGGAACGAAGCTCGGAGGATGACGACCTGTTCGAGGCTCGTGACCGCAACAGTGGAGACCGGAAGTGGACCGCCACGCGCGTCGACATGGTCTTCGGTGCCAACTCCCAGTTGCGCGCCCTGGCCGAGGCCTACGCCCAGCAAGACGCCGGCAAGAAGTTCGTCGACGACTTCGTGGCTGCCTGGAACAAGGTAATGAACGCCGACCGCTTCGACCTGGCCTGAAAACGGCCCGGAAAAAGCCGTTGAGAAACGAACACCGGCGCCCTCCGAGGCGCCGGTTTTTTTTGGGCTAGGACCCGGGAGACCCTCCCCTGGCAGCAGGCGTAGAATGGGGCCGAAATTCAACCCAACCCCAAGGAGGCTCGATGTTTCCGCCCATCAATTTCAGGCAATGGATCGAGGACAACCGCGACCAGCTCAAGCCGCCGGTCGGCAACAAGTGCGTCTACGACGAGGACTTCATCGTCATGGTCGTCGGCGGGCCGAACGAGCGCAGCGATTTTCACTACGACGAAGGCCCGGAGTTTTTCTACCAGGTCGAAGGTGACATGATCCTTAAGCTGATGGAAGACGACGGCCCGCGCGATGTGCGGATCCGGGAAGGCGAAATCTTCTACCTGCCACCAACCGTGCCGCATTCTCCTCAGCGGCTGGAAAATACGGTCGGCCTGGTCATCGAGCGCAAGCGGCTGCCGGGCGAACAGGACGGGCTGATGTGGTTCTGCCCGAACTGCCATCACAAGCTCTACGAGGAGTACTTCGAGCTCGAGAGCATCGAGACCCAGTTCCCGCCGGTCATCGAGCGTTTCAAGTCCAGCGAACGCAACCGTACCTGCCCGCAGTGCGCCACGGTTCATCCGTCCTGAGCGGATTTATTAACCCGGCAGGTATGTAGATCACATTCAGGGCTTCAAACAGGATCCGAATCAAGGCGTCGCTCGCAGCCAATGGTGATTCCATTGGCAAGAGCGAGAA
>CAYQJJ010000174.1:3973-6430 GCA_964417745.1 uncultured Wenzhouxiangella sp. | reverse complement strand
CGCCACGCCGACGAGCATGTCGCGCTCGGCGCGAAAGCGGCCGCCATACCCGATCACCTCACCGGCCGGCACCCGGTTGATGGCGATCAGTTCGCTGACCAGCGTCATCACCGGCCTGAGACCGAGCTCGGCGCCGGTCACCCCGGCCAGCGGCGAGATGCCGTAGAGCAGGATGCCGGCGCGCACCCAGTCGCTGTGGCTTTCCGGGTGCTGCAGGATGGCAGCCGAGTTGGCCAGGCAGTGCTCGCCGGCAAGCCCGTCGACACTGCGCCGGAACCGCTCGACCTGGCGGGCGTTGAGCGAATCTTCCACGGCATCGGCATTGGCGAAATGGCTCATCAGGTTGACCTGCTCGACACCGTTGAGGGCAAGCAGGCGCGCGTGAACGGCTGGCGCATCGTCACCGGCGACACCCAGGCGATGCATGCCCGAATCCAGCTTGAGCCAAACACGCGGCGCGGGGCTGCATCCGAAGCGCTCGAGCGCCTCGACCTGCGAGACATGGTGAACCGTAAGCTCCAGGCCCAGGTCGGTGGCAACCGACAGATCCCCCGGGTGATTGACCCCTTCGAGCAGCAACACCGGCAGGCCGCTGCCGAGGCGGCGGACCGCCCGGGCTTCTTCCAGCGTTGCCACCGCCAGCATGTCGGCCCGCTCGAGCGCCGGCAGGCACAGATCCAGGCGATGGCCGTAGGCATCGGCCTTGACCACCGCCATCACCCGGCTGGCGGGTGCGCGGGCGCGGACCCGCTCGAGGTTATGCGCCAGCGCCCCGGAATCGATGCGCGCGATGGTGTTGCGGGCCATGTCGGTAGCAGCGCCTAGCCCGGCTTAGCCGTCGATTCCGTGGTGGTCGAAGGTAAAGTCGCGGAAGCGCAGAAACTCGCCCTGGAAGCTCAGGTTGAAGTGGTCGGTCGCACCGTTGCGGTGCTTGCCGATGATGATCTCGGCCTTGCCCTTGTCGGGCGAGTCCTCGTTGTAGACCTCGTCGCGGTAGATGAACAGGATCAGATCGGCATCCTGCTCGATCGCCCCGGACTCGCGCAGGTCGGCCATCTTGGGCCGCTTGTCGGGCCGCTGCTCGAGCGCCCGGTTGAGCTGCGAGAGTGCGATGACGGGCACGTTGAGTTCTTTTGCCAGCGCTTTGAGGTTACGCGATATTTCGCTGATTTCATTGGTTCGGTTATCGCCGTAACCGGGGGCTTTCATGAGCTGAAGGTAATCGATGACGATCAGCCCGATATCGTGCTCGCGCTTCATGCGCCGGGCCCGGGCGCGCAGATCGACCGGCGACAGCGACGGGGTCTGGTCGATGAACATCTTCGAGCCCTTGAGCATGGTCATGGCCGAGCGCAGGTTGACCCAGTCGTGGCTGTCGAGCCGCCCGGTGCGCAGCTTGTCCTGGCCGATCTGGCCGAGCGAGGAAAACAGTCGCATGACCAGCTGGGTATCCGACATTTCCATGGAAAACACCGCCACCGGGACCTTGTAGCGAATCGAGGCCTTTTCGGCGATGTTCATCGCGAAGGTCGTGTTGTGAACACAGATGTCGTTGGCGATGAAATTGTGCGTACCCGGCACCGTCAGGTCATAGACCTGCTTGAGCCCCAGGGCGGTAATCGAGACGATTCGATCCCAATAGACCTCGCTCTCCGCCAGGGCGAGCAATTCATTGGAGCCCAGAGCGTGTGCAAAACACGCCAGACGCTGCCGGCTGAGCCCGCGCCGGTGGGCGTGGATATTCGACGAAGACACACCGGCGCGGCGCGCCAGTTCAGCCCAGCTCATGGCGCCCTTGGCACGCTCGAGAATCTGCCAGACCTCGACCGGGACGAGATCGGTGTTGCTCTGCCGTCGCCGCTGGCTGAGCGCCTCGCGCACTCGGTCAACCGCCGCTTCCTTGCCAAGGATGCCGATATCATCGACGAAGGCCAGCAGCGATTCGGCGTGGGTGATTTCGAGCTGCCAGCTGCTTCGGCGCGCATCCTCGTAACGAACCCAGCGCTGGCGAACCCGGCTGATGACCCCGAAACGAACCAGCAGGTGCTGAACCTGGCGCACCAGCCGCTCATTGACCGAGCCAAAGCCCACCTGCGACTGGCCGGATGCGTACACACTTGCCCAGCCGTCCGTGGCAAAAAGACGGTTCAGGAACAGCGCAAGGTCATCGCGACGGAGCCTGAAGATCTCGGGCGGGATCTCCTTGTCGTGCGCGCCCTTGCCCTGGACACCGAGCTCGCGCAACCAGGTCGTGAGCGGATTGGGGCGATTTCGCCGGGCGCTGTCGAGGGTTTCGTCTCCGAGACATTCGGGGTTCACGCCAAGCACGGTGGCAAGCTGACCCAGCCGCGCCGGCCCCGGGGTCGCCCGGGCATGACGCCAATTCGAAATCGTGGCAGGAGCCACATCAAGCTCGGTGGCGACCGCGGCCGCCGTTTTGCCGCTCGAGGCAATGGC
>CAYQJJ010000174.1:0-3963 GCA_964417745.1 uncultured Wenzhouxiangella sp. | reverse complement strand
CGGGCCCGGTGGTCGGCGACGGTCGAGTGCTCGGTCACGACCGCATAAGAGGGCGCACGCTCCGACGGCGCAACCGGATGCACGGCCAGACCGCCAAACGCCTCGACTGCCTCGGTGAAGTCATCGCGAAGCGCGGCATTGGTGGTCGTGAATCGCGGCGTTGTGCCGGTCAGACCGCCATCACCGATCAGGTAGGCCAGAAGCTTGATCTGGCAGGAGCGCATCGTCTCGTTACCGAAAAACGGCAGGCGACGCGGCACCGCAATCGCATCACCCACCTCGATCTCGGAGAGCGGCCGCCAGCCCTGAAGCGTTCGAAACGGATGGGTCAGTGTCGTTTCGACCCGGCGCCCAAGCGCCGTCTCGACCTCGAATACCGGTTTTTTTCCGTCATCCAGATAATCACTGGGAGCAGCGGTTTCGATGGTCAGCGCATCGCTCAGAGTGCCCACCCGGCCAGCCTGGCGCGCGAACATCTCGGCCATGGTAACCACGCTGCCATCGGCGAGCACCAGCTCGGCATCATGTGCCAGGCACTTGCCCATCGACGGCCTCGCCGCGACGATGATCAGGTCGGTTTTCTGCAGCCCGGCGGTGCGCTTGTCGAGCTCGGAGAAGCCGGTCGGCACGCCGGTCAGCTCGCCCTCGTTTTCCTGCAGCTCGTTGAGGATGTCCATGGCGTTGGCCATGACTTCCTGGATGGGCACATAGCCCGACTGGCTGCGCGAGCCCTGGTCGGCAATGGCATAGATGCGCTGCTCGGCCTCCTCGAGCAGCTCCTTGCTGCTGCGCCCGGCGGTTTGCAGTGCGTTGTCGGCGATTCCGGTGCCGATGTCGATGAGCTGGCGCAGGATCGAGCGCTCGCGCACGATCTGCGCATAACCGGCGATATTGCCCGGCCCCGGGGTCTCGTTGGCCAGCATGGTCAGGTAGGCGCCGCCGTCGACTTTTTCGAGCTGGTCGTGGCGGTCGAACCACTCGGCCACGGTCACTGCGTCGCAGGGTTGACCGTCCTGGCTGAGCTCGGCGATGGCGCGGAACACCAGACGGTGGGTCTGGCGATAGAAATCGTCTTCGACAACCTGGTCGCCGACCCGGTCCCAGGCATCCGGCGAGACCATCAGCGCGCCCAGCAGGGACTGCTCGGCCTCGTTGGAATGGGGCGGAGCCTTGGCGTTGCTCAAGGTCGAAATACGGGGTTCAGCCACGGCGCTCACCATCGGGACGGGGCCCGAAGCATTGGGGGTCGATCAGTATAAGACCCGGACCGCCGCCTGACCACGGGCTGGAGGGAAATTTCCCCGCCCGGAGTCCGGGCGGGGAACGAGCAGTTGTCAGGCGGCCTCGGGCACGACCTGAATCTGGATCTCGGTCTGCACGTCGGCGTGCAGGATCAGGTTGATGACGAACTCACCGGGCTCGCGAATCGGCCCCTCGGGCATGTCGACTTCGGCCTTCTCGACGGCAAAGCCCATGTCGGTGAGCTTGCCGGCGATTTCCTGCGGGCTGATCGAGCCGTACAGGCGCCCTTCCGGGCTCACTGCGACTTCGAAGATGATCGCCTCGGCGGCATCGATCGCCTCGCGGCGGGCCTCGGCGGCAGCCAGCTTTTCGTTGGCCTGGCGCATCAGCTCGGCGCGGCGCTCCTCGAACTGCTCGAGATTGTCGCGCGTGGCCGGAATGGCCTTGCCGCGCGGCAGCAGGAAGTTGCGGCCGTATCCCGGACGCACGGTCACGGTATCGCCCAGATCACCGAGGTTGTATACGTTTTCCAGCAGAATCAGTTTCATGACGGCACCTGCTTAGTGGTTGTCGGTGTAGGGCAGCAGCGCCAGGTAACGGGCGCGCTTGACGGCCGTCGACAGCTGGCGCTGGTACTTGGCCTTGGTGCCGGTAATCCGGCTGGGAACGATCTTGCCGGTCTCGCCGATGAAGTCCTTGAGCAAGTCGACATCCTTGTAGTCGACCTGTTCGATGCCCTCAACGGTGAAGCGGCAGAACTTACGCCTTCTCATGAATCTTGCCATGGTCTCAAGCCTCCGACTTGTTGGTCTGTTCGTCGGTCTCGGCGGCGCCATCATCGTCGCTGGCGCTGGCCTCCTCAACGGTGTCGCTATCGCTGCTATCGTCATTCTCGCTGCTTTCGCTCTGGTCGGAGCTGGCAGCAGAGTCATCGTCGCGGCGGCGATTGTCGCGCTCGTCCTTGTTTTCCTTGCGCTTCATCATCACCGAGGCTTCGGTCTCGGCCTCGTCCTTGCGCACCGTCAGGTGACGGAGAATGGCGTCGTTGAAGCGGAAGATGCCTTCGAGCTCTTCCAGCGTGGCGCTGTCGCACTCGACGTTGATCATCATGTAGTGCGCCTTGTGCAGCTTGGCGATGGTGTAGGCCAGCTGCAGGCGGCCCCAGTCTTCGCTGCGGTGGACCTTGCCACCATTGTTCTCCACGACCCCGCGGTAGCGCTCCAGCATACCGGGGACCTGCTCCGACTGGTCCGGGTGGACCAGCAGAACGATCTCGTAATGTCTCATCGTGTACTCCTTGTGGATTCGAAGCCGCAAAACCATTTTCGCGGCCTGCAAAGCCCCCGCTGCGCCGCACGAAACGACGGGCGTGGAGCAAGGTTGCCCAAGGGCAAGAGCGGAATTGTAACGGGAAACGGGGCGGAAAGGAAGAAAAGGCGTTACCGCGTTCGAGACGCGTGTCGATTCGCGCCGTCGGTCAGGCGACCGTAAAGCTCTCGCCGCAGCCGCATTCGCCCGTGACATTGGGGTTGCGGAAGCGGAATTCGCGCACCAGGCCCTGGTGAACGAAATCGACCGTGGTGCCATCGACCATGCCCAGCGCCTTGTCCGAGACCAGCACCTTGATGCCCTGGTCCTCGAAGACGTGGTCATCGCTTTCGGGCTCGCGCGCGATCGCCACATCGTAGGCCCAGCCGGAGCAGCCGGTGCGGCGGACATCGATGCGAAGCCCCATGCCGCCTTCCCGGGCCATGAATTCGCGCACTCGCTCGGCGGCCGAAGACGTCAGCGAGACACCGGTTTTTTCGACTGCGGGTTCAGTTTCGACACTCATGTCCATTATTATTGCGCCTCGCATCCAGTGTTTCAATCACAGGGCAAACTTGAATTCAATGCAAACGGCAAGCGCACACAAGGTGCTGTCCGGCCAGCTCGAGGCTGGCTCGGAGGTCATCATCGAAGGCTGGGTCCGTACCCGACGCGATTCCAGGGCCGGTTTTTCCTTCATCCACGTCAACGACGGCTCCTGCCTGGCCAATCTGCAGCTCGTCGCCAGCAAGGACCTGCCCAACTACGAGGCCGAAATCCTCAAGCTCAGCAGCGGTGCTTCGCTGCGCTGCCATGGCCGGGTGGTTGAATCGAAGGGCCGCGGCCAGAGCCTGGAGGTTCAGGCCGAGTCGGTCGAGGTGCTCGGCCTGGTCGACGACCCGGACCACTACCCCATCCAGCCCAAGCAGCACTCGTTCGAGTTCCTGCGCTCGGTCGCCCACCTGCGGCCGCGCACCAATACCTTCGGCGCGGTCACCCGGGTGCGCCACGCCGCCGCCCAGGCGGTGCATGAATTTTTCGATCGCAACGGCTATTACTGGGTCAACACGCCGATCATCACCGCCTCCGACGCCGAAGGTGCCGGGCAGCTGTTTCGCGTCAGCACGCTCGACCTGCTCAACCTGCCGCGAAAAGACGACGGCGGGGTCGACTTCGGCCAGGATTTCTTCGGCCGCGAGACCTTCCTGACCGTTTCCGGCCAGCTCAACGTCGAGGCCTTCTGCCTGGCCATGAGCAAGGTCTACACCTTCGGGCCGACTTTTCGCGCCGAGAATTCCAACACCACCCGCCACCTGGCCGAATTCTGGATGATCGAGCCCGAAGTCGCCTTCGCCGACCTCGACGACCTGGCCGGGCTGGCGGAGGATTTTCTGAAGTTCGTGTTTGCCCGCG
>CAYQJJ010000173.1:0-6472 GCA_964417745.1 uncultured Wenzhouxiangella sp. | reverse complement strand
CGGGCCGGCATTACTGACCAAGACCGCATACATCACCGCCATGGTCTTGACATCGACAACCAGCACGCCCCCGGTCATGGCCAGGGCCAGGTCGGTCACGATCGCGACCGGTATCGAGATTTCGTCGGACACGTCCTCAGCCAGACCATCGGCGCTGGCCGAGACCCCGAATTGCAGCGAGCCGACCGCGCTGCTGGCGACATCGACCGACACCAGCACCTCGCGGCTTTCCTTGGCCGGAATCGAGCCGATGTCACAGGCCGGGAAGCCATCCGGATCCTGCTGACAGCCATCGGTTGCAAGCAAAGTGACCTCTGATGGCAATGCGATCGTCAGGGCGACGTTTTCGGCTTGATCGCTGGACTGGTTGCTCAGAGCGATGGTATAGGTCAGTGGATTACCGGCGATGACCGGCTCCGTCACCGCTTCGATCTGCAGACCAAGCGAAACAAGGCCCTCGCCCAGCAACGCCACGGCAAGATCGCCCGCATCCGATGGAACATCAACCTGCGCACTCCGATCCCCTGCCTCGGTCGGCTGGAATCGGACGGCAAAATCGCAATCCGCGCCGGGCTCCAGGGTCACGCCCGAGCAATTGTCGGTTGCCGGGTCGAGGCTGAAATCCGGTGCTGCCGCGCCGCTGATGGCCAGGTTTCCAACGGCTACGGATGCTTCACCGGCGTTGGTCAGGGTAACCGTTTGCGGCTCGGAAACCGCCCCGCCCATGACCCCGCCGAAGTCAACCTGGTCGGGATCGGCCAACAGAACAAGATCGGGTTCCAGCGCATCCCCGGTGCCTTCATAGACTTCGACAAAGCCCCAGCTGGCCGAAAACGGGTCAGCACCGTCGGATGTGGAAATGATCCCCACAGCCAGCCCGTTGACCGGATCGCTCAGCCAGCTCGCCGGCATGGTAATGGCCTGGCCGGCAACCGTGCGGGGGCCGCGGACTCCATCCATCGTGATCACGTAGCTGGCTTCGACACTCAGCGCGACCGGATCGACCTCCAGGTAGAGGTCTACGGAATCGGCACCAAGAATGGGCGCAGTCAACGCCTGGCCATCGAAGTTGCCCTCGATTTCGCCGGCAAATTCGATGCCACCATCGCCACCGTTGGCAGAGGTAACCAGCTTGATGTAGTTGTCCTGATCGCCCCTGCCAAGCTGCAGGCCCATGGACTGATTGCCCTGTGGCGCCTGGCCGGCAAACGGCGCCATGATGCGCGTACGCGCGGTAAACACTTCCGAGGCAGCATCGACATCCACACCGAAATGGAAGGCGTTTTCCTGGCTGTTGAAGCGGGCATCTCCCGGGGTGACTTCCTCTACGGTAAAGATGCCGGCCGCGCCTCCCGGTATAAGGTGGTCGGGATCGAACTGTTCGAACACGCTGACCGGGTTGACCGGATGCGCCATGAGGCCGGTAAAGCCGGGCGCATTGTAGGCGGACATGCCGCCGAGGGAACCGACGGCGCCGCTGCTCCAGCCCAGCCGATGAGGCAGTGCCGTGCCGCGACCGTTGTCCGCATCGAAGTCAAAGCGGTCTTCCTCGTTGGGAATGCCATCGCCGTCGATATCGGGGTCATTGAGGTCAGACACAAAGTCCTGATCGAAGTCCGGCGGCACCTGCGCTGCATTGCAGGGGTCCAGGCCGTTGTCGATCAGATCGCCGTAGGTGTAGCCGTTCGGGCTGGTTGCGTCCGGGTCGAGCGAATCCGGATCACACTCGAAGAAGTCCTGGGGCTCGAAGACGGTGATGTTGCCGTTGAAGAACTGCCCGATCCAGATGGTACCGGGAAACGGATCGGCATCACCCTGCGCAGTGACTCCCAGCGGCCCACCCAGGCTGGTGAACAGATTGTTTTGCTCGAGAACCTGGTCGCCGCTGCTATTGAGGCCCAGCCGGAGCACATTGCCATCCCATGCCGTCGCAATGATATTGCCAGTCAATTGGCCGGCAAAATTGGTGGCCGTGTACTCGGCCAGGCCGTTGGTCGAGGCTTCATTCAGTGCAATGGCGCCATCCTCGATGCCGGGAATCAGAAACGCGCACTCGATGGGGTTTTCAAAACCCTCGGGGACCGGCGAAAGCCCATCGAAGACGTTACTGCGGTTGGCCCGTGTCGGATTGGGGTGCCCGCCGTAATAGCCCGGCCCGGTGATCAGGTGAAGATTATCCCCGTGGGTTGCACTGTCGGACTCATTCGACTGATTGGTGCAGTTCCCCTCCGGCCCTTCATTGACGGGCAACCCGCCCCATTGGACATTGGAATCATTGTCGAAGGTATAAAGCCGCCCGCTGGCAGTCAACAATACGTCATAGGCGTTCCGATACCCGGGTGAATGAACCTGGACCGGTCCACCCGGCACGATCATGGCCTGGTTGTTGCCGCCCTGGCCACCGAATACTTCACCTTTCAGGGTCGGGATGTCGTAGGTCTGGTTGCCAATCGCATCCAGGTCGATCGACAGGATGGCCGCGGACAATGCGTATTCCGGGAGGTAACTGAAAGCAAACGATGGTGCGCCCATGTTGGTGTGCCCACCCTGGGCCAGGTACAGGATCCCGTTGTCTGTATCCAGCGCCATGCCATTGGAAAAGTGGTCATGCACGGAGCGTGGGAGGCTCCTGACAAGGTCCTGCTTGATCCATTCGGTACCGGTCCAGGTCAGCCGCGAGAGAACGCCGGAATTGGTATCGGCCTGTAAATCGTCGATGCGCGGGTCGTTGCTGGTGACATACAAGATTGGGTTGTCCGGCGTGCCGGCAGTGATCAGACCGGTCACGCTTCGGTCATTGGACGCAAACGGGGTGCCGTCATCATTGTGATTGGGCAGGGTCCGTATCAGGTCGATCACTTCGGTGTCGATAACCGAGTAGTCTCCGGTTGCGTCATCGCGCTCGATCGTGAATGCATGGATCAGCCCCTCCAGCTCAGTCACGTACAAACGCCCGTCGGGCCCGAATTCGAGCTGCGTGGGGCCATCGAGCGATGTGAGCGTTCGGGATGTAAAGGCGATCGGAGGCAGCGATTCTTCGTCGACACCTTCGCCGGCCAGGGCGATGGCAAGCGGGCTGCCGATGCCACTGTGGTCGATATCAAGACTCGCGTTTACCGAACCGATACTGTCCGGGCCAAAGGTCACCTCGGCCTCGAGGCTCTCGCCAGGGTCCAGCGAGACTCCCGCGACCAGGCTGGTAGTGAACGCCGCATCCGACAAGGTGACACCATCGATGGTGATCACAGGATCGCCATCGCCGCCCTGGTTGCGCAGCGTGACGGCCAGGGTCGTTTCGGATCCGATTACTCGTTCGCCAAAATCAAGGCTGGACGGCAACGCCGAAAGCACGTCAGGCTGCGTACCAACCTGCACGATTTCGATGCCATTGATCAAAGGTCTTTCCACCAAGGGCAGAAACTCGATATCGATCATCCCGTCGGCAATGGTCGGATAGGCGCGTACCGTACCGACCTGGTGACCAGCCTGGCCGGACAGGTCGATTTCGCCAAAGGCAAGCTCGCCGTCGATTTCGACCTGGAAAACACGCTCCCCGGGTTCGGATGTCCCTTCGAAACCGTTCATCAGGTAAAGACGCACCTCCACCGGAGTCCCTTCAGCCACTGGAAACTGCCAGAGCATCTCCTCACCACCAAACGGGTCCCAGCGCTCGGATTCGAAAACTTCCGTGGGTGTCGAGGCTGGCACGGCCGGCTCGACAGCCTGGACATCGAAGCCGTTGGTGAAGTCTCCGCCGGCGGCAAGGTAAGCCGACGGGTTTTCAAGGGTATCGGCACTCCAGTCGGGACCACCGTCGATGGCGGTGAGCGATTCACCACCGGCATTGACGCGGAACAGTACGGTTTGTTGGTCGCTACCTTCGGCCTCCATGGCGACGGTTGTGACCTGGTCGTTGGAATCGGTAATCTCCAGAACAGCGGTTTCTGTGCCGCTCCCACCTGCGAAATTGACCGCGATCTCGCGCTCGCCCCCCGGCGCCAGGCTGACCGGCCCGGGAAGCGGTTCGGCCAGGCTGAATGCGGTACTGCCGATGATCTGGATATCCTTGATCACGATGGCCTGGTTGCCGCTTGCATGGCTGATCGGCACCAGCGCGGTCGCGGCTTCGAACACGATCGAGGCCGGAGCACTGAGCGTACCGGCAGTGATCGGTAAGCTGGTCGGGTCGGTTTCTCCGTCAAGGTACAAGGCCTCCGTATCGAGTACCACACCCTCCGGTCCGCCGCGGAAGGGGGAACCCGCGATCACGTAAAAACCATCGTTGGAAACGATCGCCTGGCTGGCGTGTCGGGGCGTGAGCATATCGGCCAGGTCACGCCACTGACCCGTCGCCGGATCGAAAGCCTGGGCCTCGGCATGGGCCAGATCCTGCGAAATGCTCTCACCGCCGGCGATGATGATCTCGTTACCAACCCGACCGGTAGCCGCGGCTGCACGCGCTGGAATCAGGTTTGCCTCGGGAGGCAATGTCTGCCAGGCATCGGTGGCAATGTCGTAGACATCGACCTCGGGGATGGTCGGTTCGAAGTAGCTCACCTTGCCGGTCTGACGGCCACCCAACACGTAGATGCTGCCCTCGTGCAGGGTCGCGAAGAAGTGATCACGCGGATGCGGAATCTCGGCCAGCGGCGTGAAACTGCCAGCGGCCGGATCATACACATCCACCATGGCGGTTACCGGCCCGAGGTGGCCGTTGGTGTTGCCGCTGATCCAGTAAATCAGCCCCTCGTGCACCACCGTCCCACCACTACCGCGCAGGCGATCCGGCGGGATCGGCGGACCTGTGGTCCAGGTGTCGGCCAGCGGGTCGTAAATGTAGACATTCTCGACCGGGTCTTCGCCGGGAAACTCCCCGGTCATGGCGCCGATGGCATAGATCAGGCCGTCCAGTTCGACAGCCTGGAAATGGTGCAACTGGATCGGCGAACTGGCGCCGCTCGACCAGCTTCCATCGTCGCCGTCGAACGGGTCGTAGATCCTGACCGCGTCAGACTCACGTCCCCCCAGCACGTAAAACGCCGGCCCGGCCTGGGCCGAAGCTCCTTCATGGCGAACCTCGCCAAACCCGGTATTGACGGTTTGCCACTCGCCGGGGCCTTCCTGAGCAAGGGCTGAGCCCACCAGACCGAACATCGTGGCGATAAAGAGAACCAGGGAGACGTGCCGAGGAAGCAACGATGCCCGATTGGCGGTCGAAATTTTCATAGGGAACCCTCCTGTGAGGGCCCGATTGTCGCGTCACTTGACCGTGACGGACTGTTCGCAAACGTACACAACGCCGACCGTCGCATGCCGGGTTTGGGCAGTGCGGCCCGGGTGATGGCAGAAAACCCGATCCGATTCCGTTATGTTAGGACAAGGCGCGGGATCGGCAAGCCTGCGAGTCCAGCAGGATGACCGCCCCCAAACCCAGGGAATCAACTTCATTGCGTTCGGGCCCTCAGAGCGCCCCGCATTGGCCAGAGGGAACCGCGAGTTTTCCGGATTCTTCAATTGTTTCCGAAACCGCTTTACAATCAGGGAGATAAAAATGATTCAACATGTCAACCGACATACTTCGTACGCTGCACCTTTTTTCTGTTTTCTTCTCGGGACCACACTTGCGCTGCCTCTCGCTGCCGCCGACAACCAACCGCCGGCACAACCGGATCGCAGTGTCTCGCAGGAATCGGACGGGCTGGATCCGGCACGTGGTGGCAGTGGCCACTGGTGGATCGGCCCGGAATCGAACAGTACCTGTCACTATCAGAATATCCAGGACGCTATCAACGTCACCGAGGGCCTGAGCGATGACTGGAACAGTATCGAAATCCGGGTCGCCGGCCCGAACAGCCTGCACAACGGCAACACCTACGCCATCAGCGCCGACGATATTGAGAATGTCGAAACCATCACCATCGTCGGTGGCTACGACGAGTGCGGCGGCAGCATCAGCGGGCAGACCGTTCTGGATGCCGAGGGGACGGCCCGGGTTTTCAACATTTCCAACTCGACAGGCTACTCGGGGCCAGTCCGGGAAATCATTTTGAAAAACCTGCTCATTCGTGGTGGCAGCACCTCCTTTGCATTCGGTGGGGGTGGAGTGCTCGTTAATGGCACGCCGGGCCGTCTTGCGGTACACCTGGAAAACACGACGGTGCGGTTCAACCATGCCGAAGTCGCCGGCGGGGGTGTACGCGCCCGGATTCACAGCGAACGCATCGGTAGCGGGCCGCTGGTAACCGCCGACAACTCGACCATCATCGCTGACAACACCACCAACGGATATGGTGGTGGCATCTCCTGCGAGAGCCTGGTAGGTAGTCTCGGCACATCGACGGTACTGCGCTGGGGTGCTGGGCCGATCGCCAACAACCAGGCCGAAAACGGTGGTGCCGTGGCCATTCAGGGCGGCTGCTCCAGGGCGTTTTTCTACACCGGGGCCTCGCTGTCCGGAGTCATTGGCAACGAG
>CAYQJJ010000172.1:0-6475 GCA_964417745.1 uncultured Wenzhouxiangella sp. | reverse complement strand
ACGTCCATGGCATTGGCCAGGGTCTCGATGCCGGGCCGGCCGTGATAGTCGTGGCCGGCGAAGTATTGCTCGAGGGTCGGGTTGGCGTTGGTTGCCAGTACGATTTCGTTTATGGGCAGACCCATTTCGCGGGCCAGGATGCAGGCCAGGGCGTTGCCGAGATTGCCGGTGGGCACGATGACATCGACCGGACCGTGGCCCCGGGCGCACAGTTGGCTGACGGCATGGGCGTAGTAACTGATCTGCGGCAGCAGGCGGCCGATCGAGATGCTGTTGGCCGAGGTCAGGGCCATCTGGCCGGTCAGCTCCGGGTCGTTGAGCGCCTGTTTGGTCAGGCGCTGACAGTCGTCGAAGTTGCCCGCGACCTTGAAAGTATGGACGTTATCGCCGAAGGCGCCGAGCTGGTGGGCCTGGCGCGCCGAGACCCGGCCGTCGGGGTAGAGGATGACGACGCGAAAACCGGGCCGGCCTTCAAAGGCCGCGGCCACGGCACCGCCGGTATCGCCGGAGGTGGCCACCAGCACGGTCTGAACCGGTGCATCTTCGCTGCGAATCCGGGCCATGCAGGCGGCGAGAAAGCGGGCGGCAAAGTCCTTGAATGCGGCGGTGGGGCCATGAAAGAGCTCGAGCATCCAGGATCGGTCGTGCCCGAATTCGGTGATCGGCAGCGGCAGATCGAGCGCTTCCCGGCAGACCACATCGAGCGCCGGGGCCAGTTCACTGTCGTCGAAAAACGGCCGCAGAACCCGGGCGGCGGTGTCGGGAAGCGATTGGCAGCCGGTGAAGGCATCGGGCTCGAAATGGGGCAGTTCCGCGGGCACGAACAGCCCGCCGCCGGGGGCGATGCCGGTGCGGATTGCTTCTGCGACATCGACCGCATTGCCCGGCCCGCGCGTGCTGACGAAGCCGGGGTTCACCGGGCCGGGTCCGCGGTCGGTTCGACTTGGCGCGCACCCGGCGCATCGACCGGGCTGGCCCAGTAGCGTGCCGCAAGACCGTGGTCGGCGAATGCGTTGACCATCGCCGCGCCGGCCAGGCGCGCGGAGTCGGCTTCGCGGAACCAGCCGAATACGCTCGGACCCGCGCCGGAGATGGACGCGCCGAGGGCGCCGTGGTCGAGCGCAGCACTCCTGACAGCCTGAAAACCCGGGATCAGCGCGGCGCGGCGCGGTTCGACCAGCAGGTCTTCCAGGCTGGCGGCGAGCAGTTCGAGGTCACCGCGGTAGCAGGCGCTGATGAAACCGGCCAGGCGGGCGTTCTGGGCCACGATGGTCGCGATCGGGAACGGCTCGGCCAGGCTCGCGCGCGCGGCCCGGGTCTCGACGATGTGGTCGGGGTGGACGACTACCGCCCACAGATCGCTCGGCACCGGCAGGCGAATGAGCCGGTCGGCCGTGGCCAGTACCAGGCCGCCGAGCAGCTGGGGGCCGACGTTGTCGCCGTGGGCCGAGCCGCTGGCGACCGCCTCGCCGGCGAGCGCGAACGGGTAGAGCGCCTCGATTGCCAGCGGCCGGTCGAGCAAGGCGTTGGCCGCCACCAGCGCGGCGGTGGCCGAGGCCGCCGAGCCGCCGAGTCCGGAGCCGAGTGGTATGCCCTTGGTGATCTGCAACGCGATACCGAAGCCGGGCTGCTGGTGGTCGAGCAGGGCCTGGACGGCGCGCCCGGCGGTATTGTTCTCGGCTTCCATCGGCAGGTTCGAAACAATCCCGGTGATCGATTCGATGCAGACGCCGGGCCGGTCGCGGCGCGTGGCGGTCACGGTATCGCCGGGGCCGTCGATGACGTGGCCGAGCAGGTCGAAGCCCACGCCGACGTTGCCGACACTGGCCGGTGCGAAGGCCGAGGCCCGGGCCGGGCCGCTCAAAGCCGTGCTCCAAGGTGGCTGGCCACGCGCAGCAGGTCGGCAAAGACCCCGGCCGCGGTCACCTCCGGCCCGGCGCCGGGCCCCTGGACGATCAGGGGGTTGTCGGCGTAGCGGTCGGTGGGAAAGGCGACCACGTTGTCGGTCAGGGCCAGGTTGGCGAAGGGATGGTCTTCGGGCAGGGCCTGAAGGGCCACCCGCGCCGGTCCGTTGGCCTCGAGCGAGGCGACGTAGCGCAGTACCTTGCCCTCGGCGCGGGCGCTGGCCAGACGTTCGGCCATGGCCTCGTCCTGCCCGGCGAGCCCGGTGAGGACGGCGTCGATCGATTGCTCTGCCGGGCCCTCGGGGCAGAGGCTTTCGACCTCAATGTCGTCGAGCTCGATTTCCGAGCCCATCTCGCGGGCCAGGATGACCAGCTTGCGCGCGACGTCCGTGCCCGACAGGTCATCGCGCGGGTCGGGTTCGGTATAGCCGGCCTCGCGCGCCTCGCCGACCAGCGCGGCGAAGGACATGCCGGCCTGGTAGCGGTTGAACAGATAGGCCAGGGTGCCGGAGAAGATACCGTCGATCCGCTGCACGCGGTCGCCGGAATCGATCAGGTCGCGCAGCGTCTGGACGACCGGCAGGCCGGCACCGACGGTCGCTTCGTAGCGCCAGCGCGCGCGGGTTGTCCGGCTGGCGCGATGGATCGCCCGGTAGCGTTCCAGCGGCCCGCTGCCGGCGTGCTTGTTGGGGGTGATGACGTGCAGCCCACGAGCCATCCAGGCCGCATAGTGCTCGGCCACCGCATCGCTGGCGCTGCAGTCGATGATCAGCCCGTGCGGCAGGTGATCGTCGTCGACGTGGTCGGCGAAGGCCTCGAGATCGAGTGATGCGCGGCTGTTGTCGAGCGGCAGGTCGGAGGAGCAAATGGGGTCGTCGGACAAGTGCATGTAGCGCGAGCTGGCCACTGCGCGCACGCGCAGATCGAGGTTGGCGTCGCGCTTGAGGCGTTCCCGGGCCCGCTCGATCTGATTGATCAGCGCCCGGCCGACATTGCCCGGGCCGATCAGCCCGATCGAAAGCGTCTGCGCCGAGAGGTAAAACCCGGCGTGGATGGCCTTGAGCGCCCGGTCGGCTTCGGCCTCGTCGATGGCGACCGAAATGTTGCGCTCCGAGGCGCCCTGGGCGATGGCGCGCACGTTGACGCCGGCCCGGGCCAGCGAGTCGAACAGGCGCGCGGCGATGCCCGGGGTGCCGGTCATGCCCTCGCCGACGATCGCCAGGATGCGGATGCCGCCGAGCTGGCTGATGCGCTGGATCTGGCCGTGGCGGAGCTCGTGCTCGAAGGCTTGCTCAAGCGCTGAGCTCGCGGTGGCCGCCGCCGCGGCCGGGATGACCAGGCAGATTGAGTGCTCCGAGGAGCCCTGTGAAATCATCGAGACCGACACCTCGGCGCGGTTGAGCGCGGCGAAAACCCGCTCGGCGGTGCCCGGTACGCCGATCATGCCGGCGCCCTCGATGTTGATCAGCGCCATGTCACCAATCCCCGCAATGCCCTTGACCGGCGGTTCCGGGTGGCCGGCGGCATCGATGCGGGTGCCCGGGTGGGCCGGGTTGAAGGTGTTGCGGATGCGCACCGGAATGTCGGCTTCGAGCGCCGGGGTCAGGCTCTGCGGGTGAATGACGCGGGCACCGAAATAGGCCAGCTCGAAGGCTTCGCGATAGCTGAGCTGCTCGAGCACCAGCGCCTGCGGCACGGCCGTGGGGTCGGCCGAGAGCAGACCGTCGACGTTGGTCCAGATCTGGATCTCGTCGCTCCTGAACAGCCGGCCGAAGATGCTGGCCGAATAATCCGAACCGTTGCGTCCGAGCGTCGAGATGCGCCCGTCGACGCGCCGGCAGACAAAGCCGGTGATCACGTAGCGCCGGGCGGGGTGGAGTTGCCTGAGTGTGCCCAGCAGGTCGGCGCTGGTGTCCCAGTCGACCGCGACCTTGAGCGATGTGGGCTGTACCCGCAGCACCTCGCGGGCGTCGAGGAAGACTGCCTCGTGGCCTTCGGCGCGTAGTCGCGCGGTCAGGATCTCGGCGGAATAGACCTCGCCGAGGCCGGCGACGAGCTCGACCACTTCGGCCGGTGCCGAGCCGATCAGCCCGAGGCTGGCGAGCAGCTGTTCGAGGTTGGCAAAACGCGCGCTGAGCGCGCCGTCGAGCGCATCGAGCGGTTCGCCGGGCTCGAGCAGGCCGCGCGCGGTGTCGGTGTGGCGCTTCTTCAGTGCCTCGAGCCGGTCGCGCCAGGTGCTCGAGTCGGCAGCGGCCTCGTGCACCAGGCCGATGAGCTCGTTGGTCACACCGGCTATCGCCGAGACCACCACGGCCTGGGCGTCGTCGTTGCGTTCGGCGAGCAGCCCGGCAACCCGGGCAATGCATTCAGCGTCGGCGAGCGAGCTGCCACCGAATTTGTGGGTTGTCCAGCGCATGAGCCGATTGTGCCCCGGATCGGTTTAATTGTTAATTGAAAAACCGCTTTCTTGAAAAATTGCTCGCTGTGGTGATTCAGGCCGGCCCGATGCCGGCTCGAACCCAGACAATGGCCAGCGCCAGCATGGCCGCTGCCGCCAGCCCGGCAGCCACCGCCGGACGCCAGCCCTGGCGTTTGAGCTCGGCCGGGCGAATACCCATCGCCAGCGCCGCCATGGCCATCGTGAAGCCGAACAGACTGGCCTCGCTCGCCAGCGCCAGGATTGCATTCCAGACGACCTGGTCGCTGCCCAGCAGCGCGTCGCCGAGCGTGCGCAGCCCGGACAAGAGCACAAAGGCGACGATGAACAGCGGTACGGCCAGCTTGCCGCCGGACCGGTCCGAGCCGCGGTTGAACCAGGCCACCACCAGCGGAATGACCAGCAGCATGGAGAGGTTGCGCATCAGCTTGGCCACGGTCGCCGAGGTGACCGTGGTCTCCGAGCCCCAGGTCTGTTCGTGCAGCAGCGCCGCGGCGGTGACCTGGGCGGTGTCGTGGACGGCCGCGCCGAGCACAAAGCCGATTTCGACCGGGTTGTCGAGAAATGCTTCCAGCAGCCACGGATAGACCATCGTCGCGGTCAGCCCGATCAGCGCGATGCAGGCGACCGCGTACAGCGTCTCGTCGCTGCGGGCCCGAATGCCCGGGGCGGTGGCGGCGATGGCCGAAGCACCGCAGATGGCCGTCCCGGTGGCCAGCAGCACGGCCAGGCGCGCATGGACGCCGAGCAGCCGCGCGAAACCGGCCACCAGGGCCAGCCCGGCGATCAGCATCAGAACAACCAGCGGCAGCGCCTGCCAGCCCAGCGTGCCCAGGTCACCCAGCGCCAGGCGCAGCCCGATCAGGGCAACAGCGGTCTTGAGAACGGGCCCGCGCGCGATGTCCAGTCCGGGCTTGAGTGCCGGCCGGCGGGCGGCAAAACCGGCCAGCACCAGGCCGGCGAGGATGGCGACGAGCATGGCGCTGATCGGCAGACGATCGAATGGTGATGGCGCCAGCCCGAGGGCGGCGACCAGCAGCCACGACAGCGCCGCAATGGCCACCGCGAACATCAGCCCGAACAATGGCGAAGAATTCGATGGCGTATCGGATCGGGGCATGGCTGGGAGCGGTTTCATCGGGGTGCAATCGGAGCGTTGCATGATAGTTGAACCCGCTCAACCAGGCACCGAAACCCGGCAAAATGCCGGAGGGGATCGGGCAGAGTCGCCCGCGCAGGAGAATTCGCATCATGGAGAGCAAACAGAGCATCGTCGAAAACTGGCTGCCGCGCTACACCGGTACCGAGCTGGATCAGTTCGGTTCCTGGGTGCTGCTGACGAATTTCGACAACTACGTCGAAAAGTTCGCCGCCGGCATGGGGGTGAGCATTCGCGGGCAGGGCAAGGCCATGCGTACCGCCACCGGCGATGGCATCACCATGATCAACTTCGGCATGGGCAGCGCCAACGCCGCCACGATCATGGATCTGCTCGGTGCCATCAACCCGAAAGCCTGCCTGTTCCTGGGCAAGTGCGGCGGGTTGAAGAAGAAGAACCAGCTCGGCGATCTGGTGTTGCCGATCGCGGCAATCCGGGGCGAGGGCACGTCCGGCGACTACTTCCCGCCGGAAGTCCCCTCGCTGCCGGCTTTTACCCTGCAGCGTGCGGTCTCCTCGACCGTTCGCGATCACGGCCTCGACTACTGGACCGGCACCGTCTACACCACCAACCGCCGGGTCTGGGAGCACGACACGGAGTTCAAGGCCTACCTTCGCCGCACCCGCTGCATGGCCATCGACATGGAAACGGCCACCATCTTCATCACCGGTTTCGCCAACTCGATTCCCACCGGAGCGCTGCTGCTGGTCACCGACCAGCCCATGGTGCCCGATGGCGTCAAGACCGATGCCTCCGACCGCACCGTCACCGAGCGCTACGTCGATGCCCAGATCGCCGTGGGCATCGACGCCCTGCGCGAAATCCGCGACCAGGGCCGCTCGGTCAAGCACCTGCGGTTTGATTGAAGCGCTCGCATTCGGGTGGCAAATTGTATTGATTGACCCTCGGGGTTTCGGGGGCGGCTCGGGGCCCGGGTTCCGGGGCTCGATGGTTTGCCGAGCACCGCTTGCGCGG
>CAYQJJ010000171.1:0-6564 GCA_964417745.1 uncultured Wenzhouxiangella sp. | reverse complement strand
AGCCGTCGCCAGCGGTTGTCGGACTACGCCTTGCAGCTGCGTGAAAAGCAGAAGGTTCGGCGCATGTACGGCGTGCTCGAGCGGCAGTTCCGGAATTATTACAAGGAAGCGGCCCGAATCAAGGGCGCGACCGGCGACAATCTGCTGCAGCTGCTCGAGAGCCGGCTCGATAACGTGGTCTATCGTATGGGTCTGGCCGTCACGCGCGCCCAGGCTCGACAGATGGTCAGCCACAAGTCGATCGAGGTCAACGGGAAGGTTCTCAACATCCCGTCGGCTCAGGTTCGCCCGGATGACCGGATTTCGGTCCGGGAGAAGTCACGCAAACAGCTGCGGGTTCAGGAGTCGATCAATATCGCCAAGGAGCTGGACCTGGTTCCGGCCTGGATCGATATGGATTTCGAAAAGATGGAGGGCGTGTTCAAGAGTGCGCCCGATCGCGACGATCTGCCGCCGGACATCAACGAGAGCCTGATCGTCGAGTTGTATTCAAAGTAAAGGCAGGTTGCCGGCGCTGGTCGGCCCTCCCTTTCACGCAAAACCTGCAAGAGGCAAAACATGTCAGGTCAGATTAACGAACTTGTCGGCGAAATGCTCAAGCCGAAAGGTCTCATTGTCGACGAGATCTCCCCACGCCGCGCCAGGATCACCCTCGAGCCGCTCGAACGGGGTTTTGGCCATACGCTGGGCAACGGGCTCCGGCGCGTGCTGCTTTCGTCGATTCCCGGTAGCGCTATCACCGAAGTCGAAATGGACGGTGTGCTGCACGAGTACACGGCGGTCGATGGAATTCAGGAAGATATTGTCGAGATTCTGCTCAACCTCAAGGAGGTGGCAGTTCGCATGCACTCGCGCGAGGAAGCCGTCCTCACGCTGAGCAAGGACAAGGCTGGTCCGGTCACAGCCGGGGATATTCAGCTCGATCACGATGTCGAGGTGGTCAACCCGGAGCTGGTGATTTGCAACCTCACCAAGGACGTCAAGCTGCACATGCAGATGCGGGTGACGCGGGGTGTGGGCTATCAGCCGGCAACCGTCCAGCGTTTCAACGATGAAGAGACGCGCTCGATCGGCCGGCTCCAGCTCGATGCTTCCTACTGCCCGGTTCACCGGGTCGCCTACAGCGTCGAAAGTGCTCGTGTAGCACAGCGGACTGACCTCGACAAGCTGGTATTCGATATCGAAACCAACGGCACCATGGGCTGCGAAGATGCGGTCAAGCTGGCGGCCGGGATCCTGGTTGATCAGATGTCGGTTTTCGTGGACTTCGTGGCGCGTGAAAAGGATCAGGATGAGAAGGCCAGCGAATCATTCGACCCGGTGCTGATGCGCCCGATCGATGACCTCGAGCTGACCGTTCGTTCTGCCAATTGCCTGAAGGCCGAGCACATCCAGTACGTCGGCGACCTGGTACAGCGCACCGAAAACGAATTGCTCAAGACCCCGAATCTCGGGAAGAAATCCCTCACCGAAATCAAGACCGTGCTCGCGTCCCATGATCTGGCCCTTGGCACGCGGTTGGAAAACTGGCCGCCGGCCAGCCTGGCACGGACAGAGCGTTAAGGAGATATACCGATGCGTCATCGTAAAGCAGGGCGTCAGCTCAACCGTAATTCCCCTCATCGCCGTGCGATGTTTCGGAACATGACGGCCAGTCTGATCGAACACGAGCTGATCAAGACCACCTTGCCCAAAGCCAAGGAGCTGCGGCGGGTGGCCGAGCCACTGATCACGCTCGCCAAGCAGGACTCGGTATCCAAGCGTCGCCTGGCGTTTGACCGTTTGCGCGACAAGAATGCCGTGGGCAAATTGTTCAGCGAAATCGGTCCGCGCTACAGCGAACGCCCGGGGGGCTATCTGCGCATCCTCAAGTGCGGCTATCGCGCTGGCGACAATGCGCCGATGGCTTATGTCGAGCTGGTTGATCGGCCCGACGCGCCCGCCGGCGAGGCCGATTGATTTTCCGGCTCCAGCGGGATCCGGCCTCGAACTGAGGTGCGGTGACCAGACCGGAGGTTCAGGGAGCCCGGCCAAGTGCCGGGCTTTTTTTTACCCCGCTCTGGATATCGACCCTGTGCCGCAGCTCTGACCCGGTTTCCCAGCGGAAGGTCCCGGAATTCGCCCGAGCGGGTTACCGGGAGGCGGGTTTCGGACCAATGCGGCATTTTTCCGGTTCGTTGGCTACAATCGAGCCTTGAGTCCGAGCGATAGCTTGTTATGCGCACTGCCGTCATTACACTTGCGGCCCTGACCATCATTGGCCTCGGCCTGGTCGGAACCGCCTTCATTGTTTTCGACGAGGATCGCCTTCGCGGGTTGATCAGCGCCCGGCTCGCCGAGATGAGCGGCTATGACATCGAAATTCGCGGCGCAGTGGAGTTGTCGTTCTTCCCGGGTGTCAGGCTGCGTGCCGAGCAGGTCCGTTTCCAGCATCCAGGGGAGTCCGATCTCGAGTCGTTGCCTCTGGCCTTCGAGCGCCTGGACATGAATGTTCGACTGCTGCCGCTTCTCAGGGGGTCGGTGCAGCCGCTCGAGGTGAGTATCGACCGCGCGCGTGTCGAGCTGCGCGATGGTTCGGATCTGCGCTCCCTGGTTGCAATGGGCAACAACCCGGAAGTTGCCGGCCCAATCGGGATGCCGGTGGTCAACCTTTCGGCAGTCGAAGTGTTTTTCGCCGAAGCGCTGGAGCGTTCCGCGCGCGTTGTCAGCATCGAAGAGGTCCGTTTCCACCGCTTGCACGGTGATCGCGCCTTGTCCTTCGGGTTTGTTGGCAACGTTGGCGATCCACCGGTCTTTGACGGGGTGGAGGTCGAGGGGCTTGCCGCAGTCTCGGATTCCGGGGTTCTTCGACTGTCCAACATGGCAGCCAGTGTCCATCTTCCCGAACCCCGGGGCACGGTTGAGCTGATGGGGCATCTGGCCTTCGACCCCGGGCCTGATCCGCAACTGTGGCTCGATGACGGGCGGCTGCGCATTGGCGGGCAGGAGCTGGCAATCGGGCTGGGTTACCAGGCCGGTGAGCGTGGTCTTCTGGATCTATCGCTGGAGTCCGAGCTGTTCGATGTCGATGTGCTTGCCTTGCCGGAACGTATCGACGAGCTGCTGTTTCAGGATACGCCGGACCTGCTGGCGGCTGCGCTTGGCGGGCTGGATTTCGACGTGGTGGTCGCAATCGACCAGGTTGCGAGGCTGGGCCTGGTTCTCGAGGCATTGCGGGTCGAAATGACCGGGCGCGGCGGTGAGGTCTCCATTGACCGTGTCGAGTCCATCGTCCCCGGCGGTTATCTGACCGTCAACGGCGCGCTTGACGCGCGTGGCGTTCCGATGTCGGGTCGATTCGATATTGCCGTGGAAGCCGAACGCTTTTCCGAGCTATTGTCTGCCATGCGTGTAGAGCAGCCCCCGGGTGGCGCTGGTCGTGTCGAACTGTCGCTCGAGGTCAATTCGAGTCTGGAGAGCGAGTCCGCCGGGCGGATTCGCGGCGAGGGTGAGTTTGCCCTCTGGCAGGGTAGTTGGCCGCTGCTTTCGGCACTGCGGCCGGACAATGCGACCGCCGCTGGCCTGCCCGAGGCGTTCGACAGCGCTGGGGGCCGCCTGGTGATCAACGATTCCTCCCTGGCCGTGGGTGATCTTGCGATCAGTTATCCCGAGCACGAAGTCAGCGGTGACGTGATTTTCAGCCTCCCCGGGCTGGAGCTTGGCGGCCACCTGATCCTCGATAATGACTCCTCCTCGCGTTTCTTTTCCCTGGGTGGGTCGCAGGCCATGCCCCGCGCTGAGCTTCTTCCGACGCCCGAGTAGGCGGCCCGTACATAACCCTGGTTGCATTGACATGACCATAAAAGATCATCAGGTTGGCTTGCTGGCCGCCCTCGGCGCGTTCAGTGTCTGGGGATTGGCGCCGATCTACTTCAAATTGCTCGGCTCGGTCGGGGCTGATGAAATCATCGCCCACCGGGTTGTCTGGTCGGTGCTGTTTCTGGCTCTTGTGCTGCTGATCCGCAAGGGCCGGAACTTTGTCAGCCATCTCAAGGTTTCGCCAGGCGCTTTGCTGGCATTGGCCCTGAGCGGGACACTGATTGCCGTGAATTGGCTGACTTTCGTTTACGCTGTCAATACCGATCGGGTGTTGTCGACCAGCCTGGGCTATTTCATCAACCCGCTGATGAGCGTGGTGCTCGGCATGCTCGTGTTTCGTGAGCGCCTGAGCCTTTTGCAGATGGCTGCTGTGCTGATTGCTGCGCTTGGTACCGGCTACATGACTGTTCGCCTCGGGCAATTTCCGTGGATCGCGCTGGTTCTGGCCAGCAGCTTTGCGGCCTATTCGGTGGTTCGCAAGCTGCTCGATGTCGGGCCCATGGTCGGCCTGTTCTGGGAAACGCTGCTGGTGTCGCCGCTGGCACTGGTCTGGCTCGGCATGTTGTCGGCACAGGGCCGGCTGGCCTTCGAAGCCGGGGAATGGGGGCTGATCGCACTATTGGCTGGCACCGGACTGCTAACCGTGGTCCCGCTGTTGCTTTTCGCCACCGGCGTGCGGCGCTTGCCGTTGAGCACGATCGGCATCATGCAATATCTCGCTCCCAGCATCACCTTTCTGCTCGCCGTATTCGCGTTTGGTGAACCATTCAGTCTCGACCACGGCATCACCTTCGGCTGCGTCTGGCTTGGCCTGGTTCTGTTTACCGCCTCGGGCTGGAATCAGGCCCGCTCGGCGCGGCTGGCGGCCCGGGCATCGTGAGCTCAAGCCCGGAAAACCGGCGGCCAGCCAGCCGGCGCATCGTCACGCTGGGTGCACTGCGCCCGTTTCTGGCGCGCTACCGATGGCAGATCGCGATGGCGGCACTGTTTCTGTCCATCTCGGCGGCCGGCGCGCTCACCATTCCCTTCGCCGTGGGGCAGGTGATCGATCGGGGCTTCGTTGCTGCCAACCTGGACCATGTCAATCGCTGGTTCTGGCTGCTGTTCGCGGCAGCAGCGGTGATGGCCGTCGGGGGCGGTCTGCGGTTTTACTGGGTGAGCTGGCTGGGCCAGCGTGTTGTCGCCGACATTCGCAAGGCTGTTTACGCACGCGTGCTGGCGATGACCCCGGAATTTTTCGCCCGCACCCGGACCGGCGAGGTGCTGTCGCGGCTCAATACCGACACCACGTTGATCGAGACGCTGGTCGGTTCCACGGTATCGTTCGGGATCCGTAACCTGTTGATGCTCTTCGCCAGCGCGATTGCCCTGGCGATTACCGCGCCCTCCCTGGCCGGGGTGATTGCACTGCTGATCGCCCTGATCATCGTGCCGGTTGCCGTGCTCGGGCGCTGGGTCCGCCGGCTCTCGCGCAGCGCCCAGGACCGGATCGCCGACATCTCCGCACTCGGTGACGAGGCGATCAACGCCGTCGAGACCGTGCAGGCCTTTGCCCGGGAGGCTCACGAGACCGAGCGCTTCGATGCGGCGGTCGAGCAAGCGGTTCGTGCCAACCGGGCGCGGATTGCTGCCAGCACCCTGCTCATCGTGGTAGTGATCCTGCTGACCTTTGGCGCGGTGACGTTCGTGCTGTGGCTCGGAGCGCGTGCGGTTCTCGCCGAGACCATGACCCCGGGTCAACTCGGCCAGTTCGTGCTCTACGCCGTCATTGCCGCCGGATCCACCGCCAGCCTGAGCGAAATCTGGGGTCAGCTCCAGCGCGCGGCCGGGGCCATGGAACGCCTGGCTGAACTGCTTGCCCTGGAGCCGGCCATTACCAGCCCGCAACAGCCCGACGCCTGGCCGGACGGGCCGTTGTCGATCCGTTTCGAGGGAGTCAGTTTCGCCTATCCCGAGCGCGCCGAACAGCCAGCGCTCGAGGCGGTCAGCTTTGACGTTGAGCCGGGCGAAACGGTGGCGCTGGTCGGCCCCTCGGGGGCCGGAAAATCAACGATATTCCGGCTGCTGTTACGGTTCCACGACCCCGACCAGGGCACCATCCGGATTGGCGAGGTGGATCTGCGCCGGCTCGACCTGGGCGCGCTGCGCCGCGGGCTTGGACTGGTGCCCCAGGATGTAGCCATGTTTTCCGGTTCTGCGGGTGAGAACATTGCCTACGGCGAGCTTTCGGCACCCGAGCCGGCGATCGAGCAGGCCGCAGCTGATGCCCACGCTGATGAATTCATCGATCGCTGGCCCGAGCGCTATGCGACCTTTCTCGGCGAGCGTGGGCAGCGGCTGTCGGGCGGGCAGCGTCAGCGCATTGCGATCGCGCGGGCGCTCATCAAGGAACCGGCCGTGCTTTTGCTCGATGAAGCCACGGCCAGTCTCGATGCCGAGAGCGAACGCCTGGTCCAGGATGCGCTCGACCGAGTCAGCAAGACCCGCACGGTGCTTGTCATTGCCCACCGCCTGGCCACCGTACGCCGGGCCGATCGCATTCTGGTTCTCGATCGGGGGCGCGTGGTGGCACAGGGTAGTCACGATGCGCTGATGCGCGACAGCGAGCTGTACGCGCGCCTGGCCAGGCTTCAGTTTCTGGCCTGAGCCTGGCTTATTAACCCGGCAGGTATGTAGATCGCATTCAGCCGCAGTGCCTGAGTGTGT
>CAYQJJ010000170.1:0-6574 GCA_964417745.1 uncultured Wenzhouxiangella sp. | reverse complement strand
CGATGGTGATCGGGATGAACACCTTCCAGCCCAGGCGCATGATCTGGTCATAGCGAAAGCGCGGAAAGGTCGCGCGGAACCACAGGAAAAGGAAACAGAAGATCGCGGTCTTGAGCAGGAACCAGTGAATGCCGCCGGCGCCCAGGAAGGTGTCGCCGATCAGCGGGACACCCTGCAAGGGGCTGAGCCAGCCGCCCAGGAACAGCAGCGCGGCCAGCGCCGAGATCAGGATCATGTTGGCGTATTCGGCGAGGAAGAACACCGCGAAGGCCGAGCCGGAATATTCGACGTGAAAGCCGGCGACGATCTCCGACTCGCCCTCGGCGACGTCGAATGGCGCCCGGTTGGTCTCGGCAACCCCGGAGATGAAATAGATCACGAACAGCGGCAGCAACGGCAGCCAGAACCAGCTGAAGATACCGCCCGACTGCGCCTCGACAATACTCGTAAGGTTCAGGGTGCCGGCCAGCACCACCACCCCGACCAGGGCAAAACCCATCGGGATTTCGTAGCTGATCGTCTGGGCCGCGGCGCGCAGGCCGCCGAACAGGGCGTACTTGGAGTTCGAGGCCCAGCCGCCGATGAGAATGCCGTAGACACCCATCGAGGTCAGCGCCAGCACGAACAACAACCCGGCATCGATATCGGCCAGCACCAGCCAGTGGTCGAACGGGATCACCGCCCAGGCCGTCAGCGCCGGCCCGAGCGCGAGCACCGGCGCCAGGAAAAACAGGAACCGGTTGGCATTGGTCGGAACGATGATTTCCTTGAACAGCATCTTGAACACGTCGGCAAACGGCTGCAGCAGCCCCAGCGGGCCGACCCGGTTCGGGCCGCGCCGGACCTGCATGTAGCCGATGACCTTGCGCTCGAAGTAGGTGAAATAGGCCACTCCGATGGTCACCGGCAGCACGATGGCCATGATTTTGACCCAGGTCCAGCTCAGGATGGCGAGTTGTTCCATCATGCCGAGGCCTCCACGCTCACCGGCGCGTAAGCCGCGCCGAACTGGTGTACCCCGCAGGTCGCCGAGGGCAGCCAGACGGCGTTCGGCGCCACGCGCTCATCGGCCTGCCAGTCGAATTCGCTGCTGGCCTCGCGCTGGGTGACGCGCACCCTGCCCCCGGCCTGGAGCCCGAGCCGCTCGGCGGTCGCCGGGTTGAGGCGAACGCGGGTGGCGCCGGCATGATCGGTCGCCTGCAGCGGGGCCGAGCGGCGCACCAGCGCGTCACCGGCGTAGATCGGCACGTCACCGATCCGCCACAGGGTGTCGGCCTCCGGCGCCGGCGGTTCCGGCGTGCGCCCGGCCTGGCCGTTCGGCGCCTTGAACGCCGCCAGGCGTTCGCCGACCTCGTCGAGGCGGGTGAAGTCGAACCCGTCGAGCGACAGCATCCCGCCGAGCCGGCGCAGGATCTTCCACCCGGGCCGTGCTTCGCCGGCCGGCTTGATCGCCGCACCGAATGTTTGTGCCAGGCCGTCGAGATTGACCCAGCTGCCGTCGGTCTCCGGAACCGGGGCCAGCGGCAGCAGCACGTCGGCGCAGTCGGCCAGGTCCTTGCCGACGAACGAGGTCACGGCAACCACCGAGTCCGCATCAGTCAGTGCGGCCATGCTGGCGGCCGGGTCGGCCAGGTCGAACTGCGGTTCGAGATCCCAGAGCAGGTAGCCGCGGCGCGGGCGGGCGATCATTTCGCCGGCGTCCAGGCCGCCTTTGCCCGGAACGGCACCGGCGCGCCAGGCGCCTTCACTGTTGGCCGGGCCGGGCAGGATGGCCAGCGAGACCTCGAGCGCCTTGCCGATGAATTCGGCCAGCTCGCGCAGGCGCGCGCCATCGGGGTGATTCAGGGCGATATCGCCGACCAGGATCACGCCGCGCTCTGCCTGTTTCAGCGCCTCGGCAATGTTACGCGCCGAAGGTTCGGGGCTGCGCTCACCGATCATTTCGCCCAGCGCGCCGTCGGGCAGTGCCGCGCCGCTGGCATCGGCGGCGGCGCGAGCGACCCGCGCCAGGGTATCAACCAGGGTCTGCGGCGGCACGATCAGCCGCTCGGTCAGGTCGAAATGATTGTCGTAGGCGACCGGGTTGAGGTCCATGACCGTGGCGTTGTTCTTGCGCCAGGCGGTACGCACCCGATGGCCGAGAATCGGCTGGTCGTGGCGGATGTTGCTGCCGACCAGGAAGATGGCGTCGGCGCTGGCCAGCTCGCGGCTGGCGATATCCATGTGTGCCCTGCCGGCCTTCGGGTGGCCGAAATCATTCAGGCGCAGGCGGTGGTCGATGTTCTGGCTGCCCAGGGCGCGCATCATCGAGGCGATGAGGAAATGCTCTTCGCTGGTCGCGCGCGGCGAGATCAGCGCGCCCAGCTCGGCCGCGCCGTGGGTCTCGACCGTTCCCTGGAGCGCCCGGGTCGCGACGGCGAGCGCCTCGTCCCAGCTGGCCTCGCGCCACTGGCCATCGTCCTTGATGCGCGGGGTGGTCAGCCGGTCGTCGGAGCGCAGGCCAAAGTGGCTGTAGCGGTCACGGTCGGCCAGCCAGCACTCGTTGATGTCTTCGTTGTCGCGCGGCACGCAGCGCATGATCTGGCGACCGCGCACGTGGTAGTGGAGGTTGGAGCCGACGCAGTCGTGGCTGCCGATCAGATCGCGGGCGCGCATTTCCCAGGGCCGGGCCGAGAAGCGGAACGGCTTGTTGGTCAGCGCGCCGACCGGACACAGGTCGATGATGTTGCCCGACAATTCGGAGTTGATGTTGCGCTCGACGAACGTCGAGATCTCCAGGTTCTCGCCACGCCCGACGCCACCGAGCTCGGCGGTGCCGCCGATTTCTTCGAGAAAGCGCACGCAGCGGGTGCAGTGGATGCAGCGGGTCATGTCGGTCGACACCAGCGGGCCGAGGTTCTTGTCCTTGACCACGCGCTTGCGCTCGGTAAAGCGCGACACCGACCGGCCGTAGCCCATGGCCAGGTCCTGCAGCTCGCATTCGCCGCCCTGGTCGCAGATCGGGCAGTCGAGCGGGTGGTTGATGAGCAGGAACTCCATCACACCGCGCTGCGCGTCTACCGCGCGCCGCGATTCGGTGAACACCTTCATGCCCTCGCCGACCGGGGTGGCGCAGGCCGGCAGCGGCTTCGGGGCCTTTTCGACGTCGACCAGGCACATGCGGCAGTTGGCGGCGATCGACAGCTTGCTGTGGTAACAGAAGCGGGGAATGTCGATGCCGATACGATCCGCAGCCTCGATGATCATCGAGCCCTTGGGCGCCTGGACTTCCTGACCGTCGATCTCGAAGGTCACCAGGTCGGTCTGTGTTTGCTCTGCAGTCGCCATATCAATTCATCAAAGCGTCAATGGTGCGCCGCTCGCAGCGGCGCGTTCGCGGGCCGGAGTGCGGCGCATTCAGGCGGCCGTGCCAAGCTGTTCGGACACGATCGAGCGCCCGTGCTTGACGAAGTATTCGAACTCGTGCCGGAAGTGGCGCAGGAAACCCTGAACCGGCCAGGCGGCGGCTTCGCCGAAGGCGCAGATGGTGTGGCCCTCGATCTGCCCGGCGGCGGCCTGCAGCAGGTCAATGTCCTCCATCCGGCCCTGGCCGGCCATGATCCGCTGCAGGACCCGGTACATCCAGCCGGTGCCTTCACGGCAGGGCGTGCACTGCCCGCAGGACTCGGCGTAGTAAAAGCGTGCGATACGGGTGCAGGCGGCCACCATGCAGGTGGTCTCGTCCATGACCACCACCGCCCCGGAACCCAGCCCGGAACCGGCCTTTTGCAGGGCGTCGTAGTCCATGGTGATGTCCTGCATGATCTCGGCCGGCAGCACCGGCATCGACGACCCGCCCGGAATCACGCCCTTGAGCTCGTTGCCCTCGCGCATGCCGCCGGCCATCTCCAGCAACTCGGAAAACGGCGTGCCCAGCGGCACCTCGAAGTTGCCCGGCTTGTTGACATGCCCCGACACCGAGAACACCTTCGGCCCGCCGTTGTTGGGCTTGCCGATCTCGAGAAACCAGTCGGCGCCGTTGCGCATGACCACCGGCACCGAGGCCAGGGTCTCGGTGTTGTTGATGGTGGTGGGCTTGCCGTAGATACCGAAATTGGCCGGAAACGGCGGTTTGAAGCGCGGCTGGCCCTTCTTGCCTTCGAGCGATTCCATCAGCGCGGTTTCTTCGCCGCAGATGTAGGCGCCGGCGCCGAGCACGTTGTAGATATCCATGTCGACATCCGAATCCATCACGCCCTTGCCCAGGTAGCCGGCCTCGTAGGCCTCCTTGAGCGCGGCTTCGATGCGCTCGAAGGGCTCGTGGTGGAACTCGCCGCGCAGGTAGTTGTAGCCGACCGTCGCGCCCATGGCATAGGCGCCGATGGCCATGCCCTCGAGCACCGCGTGCGGGTTGTAGCGCAGGATGTCGCGGTCATGGCAGGTGCCGGGCTCGGACTCGTCGGAGTTGCACAGCAGGTACTTCTGGACCGGTGCCGAGCGCGGCATGAACGACCACTTCAGGCCGGTCGGGAAGCCGGCGCCGCCGCGCCCGCGCAGCGAGGATCGCTTGACCGTCTCGATGATCTCCTCGGGCGGGGTCTTTTCGCGCACGATCTTTTCCCACGCCTGCCAGCCACCGTGCTTGCGATAGGCCTCGAGCGACCAGCACTGGTCCTCGTGGAGGTGGGTGAATACGACGTTGTGGTCTGCCATCAGGTCAGCCTCCTCAGTCCAGCCCGTCGAGAATTTCGTCGATCTTCTCGGGGGTCAGATTTTCGTGGTAGTGCCCGTCGACGATCATCATCGGCGCACCCGTGCAGGCGGCGACGCACTCTTCCTCGATCTTGAGAAACACGCGGCCGTCCTCGGTGGTCTGGCCCATCTTGATGCCGAGCTTGTCTTCGACGTGCTCCACGACCTTGTCAGCGCCGCACAGCATGCACGAGATATTGGTGCAGATCGAAACCGAGTGGCGACCGACCTTCTGAGTCTCGAGCATGGAGTAGAAGGTCGCGACCTCGTAGACCCATACCGGCGGCACGTCGAGGTAGTCGGCCACGGCGTCCATCAGTTCGCTGGTCAGCCAGCCCTGGTTCTGGTGCTGGGCGGCGACCAGTGCCTGGATGACCGCCGAGCGCCGGCCTTCCAGGCCCTCGGGAAACTTGGTCAGCCAGTGGTCGATGGTGCTGCGGGTCTCGTCGCTGAGCAGCGCGGAACGGCCCTCGGCGTCGCTGGTGGTGGCCTGAATGCTCATCGGTCGATTTCTCCAAAGACGATGTCCTGGGTCGCGATCAGCGCCGCGATATCGGGCAGCATGTGACCCTTGGCCATTTCGTGCATCGAGGCCAGGTGGGCAAAGCCCGGCGCGCGCAGATGGCAGCGGAACGGCTTGTTGGCGCCATCGGAGACCAGGTAGCAGCCGAACTCGCCCTTGGGCGCCTCGACGGCGGCGTAGGTCTCGCCCTCGGGCACGCAGTAGCCCTCGGTAAACAGTTTGAAGTGATGGATCAGCGCTTCCATGTCGTCCTTCATTTCGGTCCGCGTGGGCGGGCTGACCTTGAAGTTGCGCAGCATCACCGAACCCGGGTTGGCACGCAGCCACTCGATGCACTGGCGAACGATTTTGGCCGACTGGCGCATCTCTTCGATGCGCACCAGGTAGCGGTCGTAGCAGTCGCCGTTGGTGCCGACCGGGATGTCAAAATCCATCTCGCGGTACTTGGCGTAGGGCTGCTTGCGGCGCAGGTCCCACTCGACCCCGCTGGCGCGCAGCATCGGGCCGGTAAAGCCCATCTGCAAAGCGCGCTCGCGCGAGACTTCACCGATGCCGACGGTACGCTGCTTCCAGATGCGGTTTTCGGTCAGCAGCGATTCGTAGTCGTCGACGCGGTCGAAGAAATCCTCGGTGAAACCGTCGAGGTAGTCGAGCAGGGAACCGCCCCGCCAGCGGTTCATGCGCTCGGCATCCTTGCGGCTGCGCCAGCGCGACTCGACGAACTTCGGCATGCTCTCGGGCAGGTCGCGGTAGACGCCGCCGGGGCGGTAGTAGGTCGCGTGCATGCGCGTGCCGCTGACCGCCTCGTAGGTATCCATGAGGTTCTCGCGCTCGCGGAAGGCGTGCAGGAAGACCGTCATGGCGCCCAGGTCGAGCGCGTTCGAGCCCAGCCACATCAGGTGGTTGAGCATGCGCGTGACCTCGTCGAACATGGTGCGGATGTACTGCGCCCGCTCCGGCGGCTCGATGCCGAGCAGCTGCTCGATGGCCATGACGTAGGCGTGCTCGTTGCACATCATCGAGACGTAGTCGAGCCGGTCCATGTAACCGATCGACTGGTTGTAGGGCTTGGATTCGGCGAGCTTTTCGGTGGCCCGGTGCAGCAATCCGACGTGCGGGTCGGCGCGCTCGACGGTCTCGCCGTTGAGCTCGAGAATCAGGCGCAATACGCCGTGGGCGGCCGGATGCTGCGGCCCGAAATTGAGCGTGAAGTTGCGAATCTCACTCATTGCCGGCGGTCTCCTTGCGCTCGATCTTTTCGTCGACGTAGCGGCTGTCGCGCCGCACCACGCGCGGCACCAGTACGCGCGGCTCGATTTC
>CAYQJJ010000169.1:0-6593 GCA_964417745.1 uncultured Wenzhouxiangella sp. | reverse complement strand
CCGGCACCACCCGGTGCTTCTCCCATACCTCCGGCACCACCCGGTGCTCCTCCCATCCCACCCGCACGGGTTTGGTTTTCCGGGCGATGGCTCGAGCTTTCGGACGGGAGGGGTTGGCTCGGGGCCCGGGTGCCGGAGCTCGACGGTTTGTCGATGCTCCGGATTCATTCGTATCGGCATCCGATCACCCGAGCCGCTTCCTGGCCATTCGAGGCTGATCGGTCCAATCGGTTTGATCGAGGGTAGAAAGCCCGCTAAGCTCGCTCGACTATCGTAGGGGATCGCCCCTGACTGGGTGCGCTCGAACGACACGCATGTCGCGACGCTGCTCTTTTCAGGAATCAAGCAACAACAGTCCCTGAAACCATAGAGCCGATATCGATCGGCTGGGAGAGATTGAAAAAATGAAACGAATTGCCATCCAGGGCGCCGCTCTGATTTTTCTGGCCTTTCTGGGCACGGGTGTGGCCGCGGCCGACCGTACCGCGCCGGCGAGCTGGTCGGAAGGCCCGGTCCGTGCCGCCATGCTCGATGCCTTGCCAACCGCCGAGTTCGGGCCACTCGATGTCGAGCGCCTGGCTGCCGAAGACCGCGAGCGCGAGGCCATGGGGCAGCCGCCCCGCTTCGCGGTTGCACACGAGACGGCCATTTCTGCACAAACCGGCGGTCAGTGGGATCGTGTCGGACAGACCGAGGTCTGGCGCTACCGTGTCAGCGCCGACGCCACGCTGCTGAATTTCGGCTTCCGTGACGTCCGCCTGCCCGAGGGCGCCCGCCTGTATATCTACACCCCGGAAGCGGCACAAAAGAATTACATGAGCCGCCATCAAGTCATCGGCCCGTACGATGCCTCGATCAACAAGGACCACGGCCAGTTCTGGACGCCGAACCTGCAGTCCGGCGAGGCCATCATCGAGGTCAATATCCCGTCGGCCGCACGTGACGCGTTTTCGCTCGAACTCTCTCAGATCAGCCAGGGGTATCGTGGTTTCGGTACCGCGGCGCTGGGTTATCAACAGTCCGAGCGGTCTGCGTCGAGCGGCGATGCCAAGCAGGCCTGCGAAACCGAGGGTGGTGCGCGATCCGGCGCCTGCAACCAGGACGTCGCCTGCCTGAGCGAAGACGACCCATGGAACGATCCGGTCCGCTCGGTCGGTGCCTACCAGCGCAGCGGAACGCTCGCCTGCACCGGCTCGCTGGTCAACAACACCGCCAACGACCAGCGCATGCTGTTCATGACCGCGCGCCACTGCATCAGCGAAGGCCAGGTGCCGAGCATCGTCGTGTACTGGAACTACGAGTGGCCGACCTGCCGCCGGCCCGGCGAGTCCGATGGGACCGACACCAATCCGCCGGATCCGAACATGACCAATTCCGGCGGCAGCTTCCTTGCCACGACCTCCAACCCGTTCCAGGGCAACTGCACGGCACCCGACGAATGCTCGGATGTCTTCCTGCTCGAACTCGACGACCCGGCCGACGAGGAAATCGACGTTCACTGGGCAGGCTGGGACCGGCGCCCGCCGCCGACCGCCTGCGGTGAGAGCGAGAACGGCCTGACCGATGCCTACTGCGCCTCCATTCACCACCCGGGCGTGGACGAGAAACGCATCACCTGGGTCGACAGCGACATGCAAGCCGGCAACATCGCCGGTGCCAGCGGCATCCACTGGCACCCGTTCTGGCACCCCGATCCGCCGGAACTGCCCAACATGCCCGATGGGGGCCCGATTCCGCCGGCAGTGACCGAACCGGGCTCGTCCGGCTCGCCGCTGTATTCGGCCGATCGCCGTTTCATCGGCGTTCTCAGTGGCGGGGCGGCATTCTGCGGCGCCACGGGCTCCGATCTCTCCGACCTCTACGGTGGACTCTGGAATGCCTGGGACGGCATGGGCACGCCGGAGACTCGCATGCGTGACCATCTCGACCCGAGCGGAGAAGAACCGCTGTTCATCGACGGCATCGACGGCGATGGATTCAACCTCGAGATCGACCCGGCAACCATCAGCCAGTGCGGCTTCGATGATCTTGCGCTCCAGGTCGTGGTCGAGGCCCTGGGTGAATTCGAAGAGCCCGTCGATCTTTCGGCAACCGGGCTGCCGGCCGGCGTCGATGGCGACTTCTCGGTCAACCCGGTGGTACCAACCGCGACTTCGGAATTGACCCTCAGCGGCCTTGGCGCGGCCGGACCAGGCAGCTTTTCCTTCCAGGTCGAAGGCAGCGGCGGCGATCTGGACGCAAGCGAAACCGTCGAGATCACCCTGGCCAGCGACATTCCGCCGGTTCCCGCCCCGACCAGCCCGGCCGATGGCGCACAGGACGTTGGCCTGACCCCGACCCTGGCCTGGGACCCGTCCGATGAGGCCGTTGGCTATGAGCTGGAGGTCGCCACCGATGACGCGTTCAGCGAGGTGGTCTACAGTGCCTCGGTGGAAGGGACGAGTCATTCGGTCGCCGATGAACTGGCTACCGGAACCGATTATTTCTGGCGCGTTTCGGCCGCCAACGTCTGCGGTGACAGCGCCTGGAGCTCAACCTTCTCGTTCACCACGCGGCTTGAGCCGGTGCTGGGGCTGGAAATCAGCGAATTGTCGCTGGTCGTCGAATTGGGCGAGTCCGGCAGCACAGACTTTGACATCAGCAATCTCGGCACCGGGAACCTGGTCTGGTCGATCGAGACCGATTCGCTGGAAGTGGCCGGCACCCGCTCCCACGACCCGGCGCTCGACGAAGCACTCGAAATCCCGGAGTTCACGATCACGACCCTGGCGCTGGACGGCGAGCCGGTCGAGTTCTCCCTGCCAGCGGGCGTTGCCACACGCGGCGAAGTCATCGGGTTCAGCTTTATCGGAACGGCGACCGGCCCGAGCGTCAACGCAACCTGGGCGTCGGATACCTGCATGATCGTCGAGGCTCCGGACGGAACAAGCTTTTCCGTCGGCGGCCTCAGCGGCAGTTTCCCCGAATGCAGCGTCAACGACTGGGACTTCCAGGGCAGTGGTTCGGGAGAAGACGGCACCTACGACAGCGAACACGACGATGTCTTCGACCCGCCCGTCGAGGACGAGGGCAATTGGACCATCACCTTCGTTCACGACTGGGACAGCACCTCGGCCGAGGACATCATCTGGTCGGATGTCACCCTGACGCTTCACAAGCAGCCACTGCCGATCTGCGGTGAAGACATCACCGCAGCGGACTGGTTGTCGGTTGATCCGGACTCGGGCAGTGTCGCCGAGGGCGAGAGTGATTCGGTATCGGTGAACGTCGATGCCACGAGTCTTGCCGAGGGTGAGCACGTGGCCTATCTGTGTCTGACGACCAACGATCCCGACAACGAATTGACCATAGTCCCGGTCAACGTCGATGCGGTGGACTCGATAATCTTCCAGGACCGCTTCGAGAGTATCGACTGATATCCCTGTAAATTCGTCCTTTGGCGTAAAAGGCCGGGCACTGCCCGGCCTTTTTTTTGGGCTTGAATCGTGCACAGACGCAAAAGCGCAGAGAAGAAAGCCCGCAATCAACCTGGCCAGGCGCAGCTGATCATTGAGAGTTTCGAAAAGAGCGAAAAAAAGCCCGACCGGACAGCAGCGTCGGCTTTGTTGAGGGCGTGGACTGAGGGAATGAAAGGTCCGCCTATGTTGCCAACCGCACAGCGCCACTACCGTACCGGTTCGCTAAGATGCCAGCGGGACAACAAACCAGGAACTTACTAACGGGATCACTGAGCAGGCATTCATGGTTTCCGAGAAAGCCAGCGGCTAGTGACCAGCTGAATGTCTGTTGATTGGTGACCTAGACAGTACAAAGCCTCAGCACACAGCCGCAACGAGTCGGCAAGGAGACAATCGCTCACCATGAAAACAATCTACATTCAAAGTACCGCCCTGCTAATGCTGGCCTGCCTGGGTACGGCTGTGATAGCCGCCCAGGACCGCCAGTTCGACGCCATGGGCCAGGTGCCATCCATCGACGGGGTGGGCGAGGATGGCTTCCAGCTCCAGCCTGAATCGGAGTCGATCAGCCAGTGCGGCTTTGACGACATCGACCTGGCCGTCGACGTGGCACAGACCGGAACATTCGAGGAACCGGTCACGCTCTCGACCAGCAACACACCGGCCGGCCTGAGCTCAGCTTTCTCCGTCAACCCGGTCACGCCACCGGGCAGCAGCGTGCTCACGCTTGGCGACCTGACTGCGGCCGGGGCGGGGACCTTCGAGTTCAGTATCGATGGCGCCGCCGGCGAGGTCGAGGAATCGGTCCAGATCGCTGTCTCTCTGAGCGAGGAAGTACCCGGGGTGGTGGATATCACCGCCCCGAGCGATGGCGCGCTGGACGTGACGACCACACCGACAGTGACCTGGACCGAGGCCGAGCAGAGCTTCGAATACACCCTGGAAATCGCCGAAGACGAGGAATTTATGCAAATCGTCTACACCGCCACGGTCCAGGGCACTTCTCATGACGTAGCCGATCCGCTCGATAGCAACACCACCTACCATGCACGGGTGCTTGGCAGCAACGACTGCGGCAGCGGCGAGTGGTCCCCGAGCGTTTCGTTCACCACCGAGTCCCTGGCCGGTGAATGCCCGACCGGTACCGGGGTGGACAGCCTGCTGTTCGAGGACTTCGGCGACGGCGAACTGCCCGCAGGCTGGAGCACCGAGGGCTCGACAGGCGCGGTTACCTGGCTGGTCTCGACCGACCAGAGCTTCAGCGGCGACTTCTCTGTATTCGCCGAAAACATCGACTCGGTCAGCGATCAGCAGTTGTCCAGCCCGGCCATCAACCTGCCCGGCGACGCAGCCGCCTTGTTCCTGACCTTCCAGAACTGGCAGTCGATCGAATCGGCCGCAGACGGCTGTTTCGACGGCGGCCTGCTGGAGATTTCCACCGACGGTGGCACCAGCTGGCAACAGGTCGGGGACGACGCCATCCAGGTTCGCGAATACGACGGCCTGATCTCCAACGACTTCGGCAATCCACTCGGCGGTAGCCAGGCCTGGTGCGGTGACCCGCGCGATGAATGGGAGCGCTACTCGATCGACCTGGCCCAGTGGGCCGGCGAGGAAGTCAGCTTCCGCTTCCGCTTCGGCACCGATCAGTCGGTGGACCGGGTAGGCTGGTACGTCGACGCCGTCGAGGTCAAGGCCTGCACCGAAGACCCCGATGAGATCATCTTCCAGGATCGCTTCGAAGCTAACGAGAAATAAGCTCTATGATTCATGCAGTAACGACAAAGGCCGGGCACTGCCCGGCCTTTTTTTAGTGAAATTGACTCGCACAGAAACCCTCAGTCGTCTATCGGCTCCTTGACTTCTCGATGGATCATCGGGGTACCGGCAGTGCCATAGTTGGCACGCTGGGTGACCCCGTCGTCGGAAAGCAGTGCGCCATGGACATATTCAACGAAGGTCGTGACAATCGCCGGGCGGCCGAGGTAAGCGCGTCCGGAGTTGGCGACCAGTGGCTCCAACGAATCCGGAAGACCAACCGGGCGCTTACTCCACTCGAAACCCAGCCGCACCATGCCGGTATCAGGCAGTCGGTCGTCGAGCCCGGAGACCCGAGTCAGCGAGCCGGGTGCCTGTATCTCGTGGTCAACACCGAACAGGCTGGAGGGCTGCACCTGGCCGACATCGTCTCGGTGCTTGCCCAGATCGACCGGGTTGACCGATCGACCATGAGCTAGCCATACGGTTCGAGAGTGAAACGAAGGCAACGGCGGGATCGGAGGCGCCACGCTCATATAGGTAAAAGATCGTCCCGTGCGATCCGTAGCTAGCAAGGAGGTGTTCATCTTCGCAAACTGGTGGTCTTCGGGGTAATACGCCATGGTCGGGTAGGTCACCACCCATTCGCTGCTGGCGTTCATTGCCGGGTCGATCTCGTAGCTGTCGCGCACCTCGTGAACCATCAGCGCCGCCGAGGCGGCGTCGATCGGGTCGGCCCAGAAGTCCTCGATGCACTCACCCTCCAGGCAGACCACCGAACGGGTCTCACCATCCGGCGTACCGGCATCGTGGGTCGAGGCCAGATCAGGCCTGGACGAGCTCGGTGGCTCGTGCTGGGCAATATTGCTGAAGTTCTTGAGCGCCGTGACCGGTACTTCGTACAAAGTGCCGCGCTCGGCATTGACAATACGGGCCCGGGCCGAAAACTTGCCGGCCGGGGGACGCAGCGACTCCTCGTGATCAGCGACCGGCTCGTCCCACAGGTCGATCAGCTCGTCGCAGTCAATGGCCTCCGGCGACGGCGGGAACAACGGTGCGCTGAGCTGCCCCATTTCAACGACTTCCAGTGAGCCGAACTCGAAATCCAGGCTGATCTCGTCGACCGACATCACGCCTTCCGGACTGTCGACCAGCGTGCAGCCGCTCCACTCGCCGCGGAGTCGAGCCACGCCATCGTCGCGCGTCAGCACTGCGGCCCAGGTACTGCCCCGCTCGAGATAAAGATTGGCGGTCTGGCGCGCCACGCCGTCGCGGTCGAGCACCCGGAGCTTGAGCGCCCGGGTGAACCACTGACTGGTGGTTTCTTCCTCTATAACCTCGATCAGGGTGTCGTATTCGTCGGTGGCGATCGCCACC
>CAYQJJ010000168.1:0-6628 GCA_964417745.1 uncultured Wenzhouxiangella sp. | reverse complement strand
CGAGCACCAGAAACCGGGTTGTATTGTCGGTGTGGTCCTCGATATTGGCAAACAGTACCGGCAGGCCATAGACCTCGGCGGCGTGCCGTCCGGCCACGGCCGCGGCATCCGGCGCATGGCGTACCCGGCGGGCGGCCTCGGCATTGCTCGATACCGCGACGGTCTCGGCGTGCGGCAGGTTCGCGCCCAGCCAGTGCTTGCACTGGGCCAGCGACTGCTGGTGGGCGTAGACCCGCTCGATGGCATCGAGTCCGCGGGCATGGGTCAGCAGGTGCTGGTGGATCCGCAGCTCGACCTCGGCGGTGATCTTGGTATCGGAGTGCAGGAACATGTCGAGGGTGTGGCTGACCACTCCCTGCGAGGAGTTTTCCACCGGGACCACGCCGAAATCGACCTCGCCACCCTGGACCTGAACGAATACATCCTCGATCGAGGGCTGGGCGATCGCGTTGACCGAGTGCCCGAACTGCCGGTAGACCGCCTGCTGGGTAAACGTGCCCTCCGGGCCCAGGTAGGCAATCCGCATCGGTTCCTGCTGTGCCAGGCAGGCCGACATGATCTCGCGAAACAGCCGGATCATGACCTCGTCGGCCAGCGGGCCCTGGTTGCGCTCGATCAGGCGACGAAGAACCTGGGCCTCGCGGTCGGGGCGATAGTAGGAAGCCGCGTCGCCGAGATCGCCCTTGGCGGCACGAACCGCCAGCGCCAGCTCGGCGCGCTCGGAAATCAGTTTCTGGATGGCGGCATCGAGCTCATCGATACGCTCGCGAATCAAAGGCAGATCGGCATCGGGCTGCTCACCACCCGGGCCGGAAGCGGATGTCATTTGCCACCTTCCGGCGCCAGAACCTCCTGACCACCCATGTAAGCGCGCAGCACCTCGGGAATCACCACCGAACCATCGCGCTGCTGGTAGTTTTCGAGCACCGCGACCAGTGCGCGGCCGACCGCCAGGCCGGAGCCGTTGACGGTGTGGACCAGTTCGGGCTTGCCGGTCTCCGGGTTGCGCCAGCGCGCCTTCATGCGCCGGGCCTGGAAGTCGCCGAAGTTCGAGCACGAGGAGATCTCGCGGTAGGCCTGCTGTCCGGGCAGCCAGACTTCGAGGTCGTAGGTCTTGCGCGCCGAAAAGCCGATATCCCCGGCACACAACAGGCAGACCCGATAGGCCAGCCCGAGCGCCTGCAGCATGGCCTCGGCGTGGCCGGTCAGGGCCTCCAGGCAGGCATCGGATTCATCGGGAAAGGCAATCTGGACCAGCTCGACCTTGTCGAACTGGTGCTGGCGAATCATGCCGCGGGTGTCCTTGCCGTGCGAGCCGGCCTCGCGCCGGAAACACGGCGTGTGAGCGACGAACTTCAGCGGCAGACGGCCGGCGTCGACGATCTGGTCGGCGACCAGGTTGGTCAGTGGTACCTCGGCGGTCGGAATGAGAAAACGCTGCGGGTCATCGTCGACGTGGAAGGCATCCTCGGCGAACTTCGGCAGCTGGCCGGTCCCGCGCAGGGCGTTTTCGAGCACCAGGTAGGGCACGTACATTTCGCGGTAGCCGTGGCGGTCGATATGCTGGTCGAGCATGAACTGCGCCAGCGCCCGGTGCAGGCGCGCCAGGCCACCGCCGAGCACCGCGAAGCGGCTGCCCGACAGGCCGGCGGCGGCTTCGAAGTCCAGCCCGCCCAGGCCCTCGCCGATCTCGACATGATCGCGCGGCTCGAAACCGGGGTTCTCGGGATCGCCCCAGCGGCGAATCTCGACGTTGTCGGCCTCGTCTTCCCCGTCGGGCACTTCCGGGGCCAGCAGGTTGGGCATATCGAGCGCGACGTGCTCGAGCTGCTCGCGTACACCGTCGAGGTCGTGCTTGGCCTGCTTGAGGTCATCGCCCAGGCGTGCGACCTCGGCCAGCAGCGGCTCGATATCCTCGCCGCGCGACTTGGCCTGGCCGATCGACTTCGAGCGCACGTTGCGCTGATTCTGGAGCTCTTCGGTATGCGTTTGCAGCGCCTTGCGCTTTTCCTCGAGCGCGGCGAAATTTTCCATATCGAGGTGATAACCGCGCCGCGCCAGCCCGGCAGCGACGCCCTCGAGATCGTTTCTCAACAACTGTGGATCAAGCATTCGATGCGGCCCTGGTAATACTGTTCATGCGCCCGACTCCCGGGCGCGGTTGCCCGATCAGCTGAACGGGTGGCGCAGAATCACGTTGGCGTCGCGTTCCGGGCCGGTCGAGAGCATGTGCACCGGCACTTCCACCAGTGCCTCGATGCGGTCGAGGTAGGCGCGCGCACCCGACGGAAGCCGGTCCTGCTCGGTCAGGCCCTGCGTGCTGCCCTCCCAGCCCGGAATCGTTTCATAGACCGGGCGGGCGCGAGCCCACTCCTCGGACCCGGCCGGGAAGGCGTCAACGCCCTCGTAATCAACACAGATACGCACCTCGTCGAAGCCATCGAGCACATCAAGCTTGGTCACGCACAGCCCGGTCACCCCGTTGACGCGCACCATGCGCTTGAGCGCCACCGCATCCAGCCAGCCACAGCGCCGGGGCCGTCCGGTCGTGGCGCCGAACTCGACGCCGCGCTCGGCCATCATGCGCCCGGCTGCATCGTCGATCTCGGTCGGAAACGGTCCGCTGCCGACGCGCGTGGTGTAGGCCTTGGTGATGCCGAGCACGTAGTCGATATCCGACGGTCCGATCCCGGCCCCGGTCATCACGCCGCCGACCGTGGTGCTTGAGGAGGTCACGAACGGATAAGTGCCGTGATCGATATCGAGCAGGCTGCCCTGCGCACCCTCGAACAGGATGCGCTCACCGGCCCGCCGCAACTCGTGCAGATCACCGGTCACGTCCGTGAACATCGGCTTGAGCGCCTCGCCCAGCCGGGCTGCCTCATCGGCAATGGCCGCGCCGTCGACCGGCTCGGCGTTGTAGTAGTGCTGGAGCAGGAAATTGTGATAATCGATGACCGCGCCGAGCTTGTCGGACAATCGCGCCGGGTCGGCCAGATCGGCCAGGCGCAGACCAAGCCGCGAGACCTTGTCTTCGTAGGCCGGCCCGATGCCCCGCCCGGTGGTACCGATCTTGCGCTTGCCGCGCGCCAGCTCACGGGCCTTGTCGAGCGCCTCGTGGCAGCCGAGAATCACCGAGCAGGCCGGCGAAATTCCCAGCCGCGAGCGCACATCGACGCCGCGTGCCTCGAGACCCTCGATCTCGTCCATCAGGGCGTGCGGGGCAACCACCACGCCGTTGCCGATCAGGCACCGGGCCCTGGGCGTGAGCACGCCCGAGGGAATGACGTGCAGCACGGTCTTCTCGCCGTTGATGACCAGCGTGTGCCCGGCATTGTGCCCACCCTGGAAACGCACCACCGCGGCCGCATCATGCGCCAGCAGATCGACAATCTTGCCCTTGCCCTCGTCACCCCACTGGGTGCCGAGTATCACCACCGATTTCGACATGATCCAATACGCTTATTCGGGCACGTTCGACTGATCGAAGTAGCGGAAGAAATCCGACCGCGTATCCATCAGCATGATGTCGTTTTCGGTACCGAAGCTTTTGTCGTAGGCGTTGATGCTGCGCCAGAACGAATAGAACTCGCGGTCACGATCGAAGGCGTTGGCGTAGATCTCGATGGCTCGAGCATCCCCCTCGCCTCGCAGCCGCTCGGCATCACGCTCGGCGTCGGCAAGCAGGATGCGGACCTGGCGGTCGGCATCGGCCTCGATACGCTCGGCACGCTCGCGACCCAGCGAGCGCAGTTCGTTGGCGAACTCGGTACGCTGGGTTTCCATTCGCTCGAATACCGAGTTGAGCACTTCGTCGGTCAGCTCGATTTTCTTGATGCGCACATCAACCACGTCGAGCCCGAAATCGCGAAATCTGGAGTCGGCCCGATCGACCAGCATTTCCATCATTTCGCGACGCTGCTCGGAGACCACCTCACTGAGGGTTCGCTGGGCAAACTCATCACGCAAGTCGTTGCGCACCAGCTGCGAGAGCCGGTTGCGCGCGAACATCATGTCGCCACCCTGGGTCGAGACATAGAACTGGCGCGGATCCTCGACCCGCCACTTGACGTAGTAGTCGACCTCGACGAACTTCTGCTCGGCGGTGTTCATCTGCTCGGGGCGCATATCGAGGGTGATCAGACGCTTCTCGATCTTGCGCACGTTGTTGATGAACGGCATCTTGAAATGCAGGCCCGGCTCGTAATCGGCGCGCACGACCTCACCAAGCCGGAACTTGATGGCAAACTCCGTTTCCTTGACCACAAACAGGCTGTTGAGGCCGACAATGATGGCGACGATGGCGCCAATCGCGATAATGACTCTCATATCAACGGCCCTCCCGGCCACGGCGGGCCCTCGGATCAGTTTGTGAACTGCCACTCTGCTGCTGATCGCCGGCAGACAGGAGCGGCGGTGGGGCCGTCAGCGCCGGATTGGCGCCATCGCGTATGCGATCGAGCGGCAGGTAGATCATGTTGTTCGACGAGGACACGTCCATCAGCACCTTGGCCGAACGCCCGTAGACCTTCTCGAGCGTCTCGAGATACAGCCGCTCGCGGGTGACTTCGGGGGCCAGTGAGTATTCGTCGAGAACGGCAACGAAACGATCGGCTTCACCAGTAGCCTGGGCGATGATGGAATCGCGATAGGCCTGTGCCTCCTCGAGAATGCGCGCGGCCCGGCCTCGGGCCTCGGGGACTTCCTGGTTCGCATAGGCCTGGGCCTGGTTGGCAAACCTGATCTGGTCCTCGCGGGCACGCACGACGTCATCAAACGCCGAACGCACCTGACTCGGCGGGCGAACCTGCTGGAGGTTGAACGAGGTCACCTCGATGCCCGGCTCGTACCGTTCGATGATTTCCTCGAGTAGTGCCTGGCTGTCGAGCGCAACCTGCCCACGGCCGATTTCGAGAATGAAGTCCATATTGTTGGTACCCACGATCTCGCGAATCGCACTATCGGCCGCCTGGGCCAGCGAATCCCGCGGATCCTGGACGTTGAACAGGAATTTCTCGGCTTCGATGACCCGGAACTGGACCGCGAAGGCCAGATCGATCAGGTTCTCGTCACCGGTGAGCATGCGACTCTCGTTCTCGATCGAGCGCACCTCGCTGACATTGACCGTCTGGACGTTCTCGATCGGGCGTGGCAGCGTGATGTTGAGCCCGGGATTGAGCGTGCGCGAGTACTCGCCAAAGCGCAGCACCACGCCGCGCTCGGATTCGTCGATGATGTGGATCGAGTTCCAGGCAATCCAGACCACAGCCAGGACCGCCACCAGGATCACCAGCCCGACCATCGAAGGCCCCCCGCCGGCCGAGCCGCCGCGGTTGCCATCGCCACCGTCACCGCCGCCGCCCATGATTTTCTTCAGGCGTCGCTGGACATTGGCGAATACCTCGTCGAGGTCGGGCGGCTGCTGACCATTGCCGCCTTTCCACGGATCGCGATCGCCACCGCCGCCGCTGCCGCGTCCAGGTTCATTCCAGGGCATCAGATTCTCCGTTGATCAGTTCTACTGCAAAATGCCGGCACCGGGGCCGGCGTTCATTCATCTTGCCGAGTTCGGACGAGCCGGTCGGAGGGCTTCTGGCCCCGCACATACGGGCCATTCAGCCGATCAGCCCAGCGGCCGGATGCCGTCAGGGCCAGATCCGCTAGTTTAACAGCAGATCTTCGGCCAGTTTGCCATCGGCACCGTCGAGTCGTGTCAACAACCGGGCATCTCGCCGGTCGAGATCGACCTCGAGGTCGCAGCCGCCGGCGTCATCGACGCGCTCCTCGCAGACCACACCCAGCTCGTAGAGCCGCGCGCGCAGCCGCTGGTGTCGAGCCGGCAGATGGATGCAGCGTCGGATTCGCCCCTCCCCGACCCGTTCAGCGATGGCGGTTTCAAGGGCGGCCATCCCCTCGCCCGTCGTGGCCGATAGCCAGACCGCCGCGATCCGGCCTTCGGCATCGCGCTCCAGGCCGCTCGCCCGATCGGTCGCATCGACCTTGTTGTAAACCTTCAGGCAGGGCATTTCACCGGCGCCGATTTCCTCGAGCACCGACTCGACAACTTCCTGATGGCGCAACCGGTCGGGATCGGCGCCGTCGATGACGTGAATCACCAGGCTCGCCGAAAGGGTTTCTTCAAGCGTCGCGCGAAACGCCGCGACCAGCTCATGCGGCAGGTCACGAATGAAACCCACGGTGTCGCTGAGCAGCACCGTGCCGCCGGCCAGGCCATCGATTCGCCGCACCGTCGGATCAAGCGTGGCGAACAGCTGGTCGCGGGCCATCACCGTGGCCTCGGTCATGCGGTTGAACAGTGTCGACTTGCCGGCGTTGGTGTAGCCGACCAGCGCCACCAGCGGCGCTTCCCCGCGCTGGCGCGCCCGGCGCCCCTGGGCACGACGTTTCTCGACCTTGGCCAGGCGGGTGGTCAGCTGACGGATTCGATCGCCGAGCAGACGGCGATCGGTCTCGAGCTGGGTTTCCCCGGGGCCGCGCATGCCGATCCCGCCGCGCTGGCGTTCGAGGTGGGTCCAGCCGCGGACCAGGCGTGTCGACAGGTGGCGCAGCTGGGCCAGCTCGACCTGCAGCTTGCCCTCGTGGGAGCGCGCGCGCTGCGCGAAGATAT
>CAYQJJ010000167.1:0-6652 GCA_964417745.1 uncultured Wenzhouxiangella sp. | reverse complement strand
GACTCCGATGGAGAACACCAGGTCAGCGGGCACCACCTCGATCGCCGGCGCCAGGGCAATGGCCGCCTCAAGGGACTGATCCGACTCACAGCCACTGTCGGCGTGCACGGCCGTGACCACGTAGTAATAGCTTTCGCCGCTCTCGACGGTGCCATCACTGTAGGCGGTGGCGCCCCATCCGGATTCGAGCAAGTCGTATGGGCCACCCGATTCGTCAGCCCGGTAGATGTTGTAGCTGTCGGCCTGGGCGACCGCGTCCCAGTCGAGATCGACCTGCCCGACCGTTGCCACCGAGGCCGTAAGGCCGGTCGGGGCATCCAGGTCGGAGCAGACGAAACCGGTGGCGATGGCGGAATCCTCGTTGGAGAAGTCCGACTCGCAGGAGGGGTCGTTGAAAGCCGTGACGACGTAGAACTGCTCATCCCCGCCCGTCACCGGGCTGTCGGTGTGCGTATTCGTTTCCACACCCGAAGCCACCTGGTTCCAGGGACCGCCGGTGGTGTCCGCGCGGTACACGTTGTAGCTGTCGGCGGTGACCGCATCCCAGGACAGGTCGATGGCGTTGTCGGATGCGGCTGTCGAGGCGGTCAGGCCCGTCGGGGTCGCCGGGTCGTCGCAGGCCGCGCCCAACACGCCGGAATAGACCAGTGCGAAATCCTGTCCGTCCAGATTCGGCGGATTCTGCGCTGTATTGAACGATGTGACTTCAATCGACCATTGACCCGCCGCCGGGTTCTCGACGTAGACGTTTTCGGCATTGTTCACCGAATCACGGCCTGAAGGGTTCGGCTCCGACCAGTTGTTGTCGAATTCGTTGCCGCGGTACACGGTGCCGTCCGGCGCCGTTACGATCAGATCCAGATCATTGATGTGGCAGGGATTGCACCCCGCGGCACCCGGCGGATCAATCCAGGTCAGCGTGATTCGCAACGGCTCATCCGGCGAGGCCACGTCCACGGTCGTGTTCCAGCTGTCGCCAGTGGACAGGTGATCGACCTCGTCCTGGTCAATATAGTGAATCTCCCCGTCCTCAGGTCCTTCGATGGCCTTGCGCAGGTTGATTCGGCCCCAGCCCTGATCCATCGAGGGAAAACCCAGGCCCATGTCGGTGGCGGTATTGATGAATGCCCCTCTGACCAGGGCCGGACTGGGCATGGAACCGAATTGATCGTTGTAGAACTCGAAAAAGACCGTGGCCGCACCGGCAACCACCGGACCGGACATGGAAGTGCCGGGCATCAACTGCAGGTCGGGCCCGGTCCAGCCCTGGTCCCAGGGATTGCCGTCCTGGCGACTGCCGGTCGAGAGCACGTCGGCCCCCGGGGCAATCACGTCCGGCTTGATGCGTTGCTGTGCCGGTCCGCGACCGGAAAAGCAGGCCATGGAATCCGTATCCGGCCCGGAGCATTCGGACGGCACGTAGGAACCGCAACGATCATTCTGGCTGGCGCCGACGGTTATCGCGTTCTTGGCATTGCCGGGCGCGCCGATGGTGCCGGTAGTCGGGCCGTCATTGCCGGCTGAGAACACAATGGTCATCTGCTCCTGAACCGAAGACGACGGATCGGCGTTTCGAACCCGCGCATCGATCACGCTGCTTTGGCTGAGGTAGGAATAGTTGCCTCCATATCCCCAGGAGTTATTGGTCAGCAAGGCCCCCTGCTGGGCGTGCCACTGCATCATTTCGGTCTCAGTGCCGCTACCCCCATCAAAGATATTGTCGTGGGTGATCAAGGCCTCCCAGGCCATGCCACGCGGCGTGGGCAAGGGCGTGGACAGGTCGCCACACCCCGAGGTGTTGGTCGGGGAACTGACCGTTCCGCGGCCCGCGACCGTTCCGGTCACGTGCGTTCCATGGGAGTTGCCCCCGGCGGACATGACCCCCTTGGTAGCCACCACGGCGGAGGATGGAAAGTCTGGATGAGTCAGATCCATACCGGAATCATTGACCCCGGTGATGATGCCGGCGCCGGTGTAGCCCAGCGTTGGTTCGTTCCATACCGGCTCGATATTGGTCATGTGCTCCTGGGCTGCGAGATTGTTGAAGGGCACACGGGGATAGACACCATGGACAAAGGCGATCTCGGGAATCTGCTCAAGCAGATCCCGCACCTCCGCGGCGGTGGCGGCGAACTGAAGTCCGCTGGACCGGAGCTCCAATTCCGGCCCGGGCGACAAGCGGCCGGAAAGCTGCACCATGAGGCCTTCGACATCGGCATCTCCGTGCGGCACGAACATCACCAGCGGTGCCCCCTGGTAAGTTCTCAGGCCGATCTCCTCGACCCCCCTCTCCCCGGTCAACCAGGGCATCAGGCCTTCAGCCACCCGGCTGTCCTCGGGCAGAGGGCGGGCAAAGGTTATGACAGGCCAGCCCTCCGAGGTGGTCACCTTTTCGGCTGCATCGCGGATCCCGGCCGCTTGTCCCCTGACCAGCAGACCGTGGGGATGGACATGATCCACGGCCCGCAGCCCCGTGGCTTCGATGTCCTCGGCCCATTGCCTGTCCAGCGGCCCGATCAGCCCCAGCAGGAAATAACCCTCGTCGTCGGCATCGAGCGAATCCGGCGTGAATTCCGACACGTCGCCCGACCAGCCCCGGTAGCTGAGCTGGCCGGGCTCGGCCAGGCGGCTCGAGCGCTGTCGAATATCTGGCCGCAGACGCCCTTCCGGCACGGACACCAGCAAACGGTTGTCGTACTCGTGCAGCACGACTGCCGCCGGCGAAAGGCCGCTTGCAAGCTTGGATGGCACCAGGTAGTAGACGCGCGAGACCGAAGAGGCAGTGGCAGATGCCGATAGAGCGACCGACTGCGCCGGGATTCCCGGCAAGGCCGAGAAGGCGGCAGGGATGGCGGCCAGGGTGACGGCCAGAATGATCAGCGCGTGACCGATGAAACGCTTGCGGCCAGTCGGCCGGGCTCGCTCGAATGTCTTGGGCATTGGTCTTCCGATGTCGTGATGCTGCATTGCTGGTCAATGGAGCAAGGCATCCCGTGTCAGCCGCCATGCCACTGGCATGTCACAGACACAACACAATCGCTAACGGCCGATGTCCCGACCGAAATCCAACGCCACGCCTGCTCATGCAGGCCAAACCGAAACTCCCCCTGGATCGAGCTGGTACCTGACATTCCCGGCCTATTCAGGCCGCCGGGATTCCCTCTATTCCATCGTTGACTTCAACTTCAGTATAGTCTGATATTCCGAAGGCTTGCAAATGTCCCGCTTGCCGGGGCTGGTATCAGGGAGACGGCCCAGCGGCCGCGCGCCGGACACCACGAGCTATTGCCCGCGCAGTTTCCCGATCACGCCGGCATAGTCATCCGCACCAAAAATGGCCGAACCGGCCACCAGCGTATCGGCGCCGGCTTCACGGATGTCGGCGGCATTGTCAGGCTTCACGCCACCGTCGATCTCCAGGCGAATGTCACGGCCGGAGTCGTCGATGATCTTGCGGGCCTGGCGCAGTTTGTCCAGCGCGGCGGGAATGAACTTCTGGCCGCCAAAGCCCGGGTTGACCGACATGATCAGCACCAGGTCGATCTTGTCGATGACCCACTCCAGGCAATCGAGTGGGGTGGCCGGGTTGAAGACCAGGCCGGCCTGGCAGCCCTGCTCGCGAATCAGCGCCAGGCTGCGGTCGACATGTTTGGTGGCTTCCGGGTGGAAGCTGATCAGGCTGGCGCCGGCTTCGGCAAAGTCGGGGATGATGCGATCGACCGGCTCGACCATCAGGTGTACGTCGATCGGCGCTTCAATGCCGTAGTCGCGCAGCGCCTTGCAGACCAGCGGGCCGATGGTCAGGTTGGGGACGTAGTGGTTGTCCATGACGTCGAAGTGCACCCAGTCGGCCCCGGCGTCGAGCACTGCCCGGGTCTGCTCGCCCAGCCGGGCGAAGTCGGCGGAAAGAATGGATGGCGCGATTACCAGTGGCTGTTTCATGAATTCGGCAGGTCCTGCGTATAATCCGCGAAGTCCCCAATTGTAACCGCGCTGACGTGACCGAATATCCCAGCCCGCCGCTCGAGCTGCTGCACCAGGGCAAGGTGCGCGACATCTACGCCGTCGACGACGAGCGGCTGCTGATCATCGCCTCCGACCGGCTGTCGGCATTCGATGTGATTCTGCCCGACCCGATTCCCGACAAGGGCGAGATCCTGACGCGCATCTCGCGCTTCTGGTTCGACCAGTTCGCCGACCGGGTGCCCAACCACCTGCTCGAAGGCCGGCTCTCCGAACTGCTCGGCGATGCCGCGCTGGCCGAGGCGCTCGAGCCGCGCAGCATGCTGGTGCGCCGCTTGCAGCCGCTGCCGATCGAGGCGATCGTGCGCGGCTACCTGGCCGGCTCGGGCTGGAAGGACTACCAGGCCACGGGCGCCATTTCCGGCGTCACGCTGCCGACCGGCCTCGAGCAGGCCGGCGCCCTGCCCGAGCCGATCTTCACGCCCTCGACCAAGGCCGCCGCCGGCGCCCATGACGAAAACATCGATTTCGAGGCCATGCGCGAGCTGCTCGGCGCGGAACTCGCCATTCGCGTGCGCGACGTCTCACTGGCCATCTACCGGCGCGCCGCGGCCTATGCCCGCGACCGGGGCATCATCATCGCCGATACCAAATTCGAGTTCGGCACCGACTCCGACGGCCGGCTGTACCTGATCGACGAAGTGCTCACCCCCGACAGCTCGCGATTCTGGCCGGTCGATCAGTGGCAGCTCGGCATCAGCCCGCCGAGTTTCGACAAGCAGTTCGTGCGCGACTACCTCGAGACCCTGGACTGGAACAAGACCGCGCCCGGCCCGGCGCTGCCGGCAGAGATCATCGAGCAGACCCGGACCCGCTACCTCGAAGCCGCCGAACGCCTGCTCGGCCAGCCCGCCTGACCAGAGCCCGTGGGTTACAATAATCGTTCGATCCGGATCAACCTATTTCGAGCGGTGCAATGATGAGCCCAACGCCCCAAGACACACCCGCCAGCGAGCGCGGCATGCAGCCAGCCAACACCAAGAATGAGTATCGCGTCGGGCGTTCGGATTTGCCGTTGAGCTGCCCGACACCCGATATGGCGCTGTGGAATTCGCACCCGCGGGTCTACCTGCCGATCGAAAAGACCGGCCGCGCCAAGTGCCCCTACTGTGGCGCCGATTTCATCCTCGAGGACTGACCCGGGCGCGTTGAATCGCCCGCTCGGCGCCGCCTGACCCCGTGACCCGAACGCTGGAGGCCGCGCCGCCCGGTCTGGCACGCCTGCCGGCCGACCATCCGATTGCGCGCGTCTGCGGCCTGACCCTGGCCGGCGTGCTCGCCTTCGGCCTGATCCTGCCCTGGGTGCTGCAGGCCGGCTATTTTCTGCTCGCCCTGATCGGCCTGGCCTGGCTTACCGCGCGGCGCCAGTGGTCGTGGTCTTCGCTGCCGGGCGACGAGAAACGCCTGATCCTGGCCGTCCTGGCCTTCATTTTCGTCTGGGTTGTCGGCTGGCTCGGCCACGGCGCGGCCGACGAAGGCACACGGGCGCTCGGGCGCATGGCCCGGCTGCTGCCGGTCATTCCGATCGTGCTGTTGCTCCGCCGCATCGATGGCCTGACCCGCTACTGGTGGCTCGGGCTGACGCTCGGTGCGCTCCTGGCCGGCGTCTATGCGCTCGGTTTCACGCTGACCGGTCAGACCAGCGCTTACGGCGCGCGCGTCGACGGGCCCACCAACCCGATCTACTTCGGCGGCCTGGCCCTGGCATTCGGGCTGATGCTGATTCCGCGGCTGATGGATGGCGATACCGGGCTGGCCTGGCGCTGGCTGGTGCTGCTGGCCATCACGCTGGCGTTCGTGGCCAACGCCCTGTCCGGCGCGCGCGGCGCCTGGCCGGCGGTGCCGATCGTGCTGCTGATGTTTGCCTGGACACTCGGCGCCGGCCAACCATTTCGGCTGCGCTTCGGCCTGCCGGTGCTGCTCATCGGCCTGATCGTCGGCGTTGCAGCCACGGCGATGGTCACGATCAATGCCCGGCATGCCGAGACGATCGCTGAAATCGTGATGCTCGCCCACGGCCAGGAGACCATCGGCGCCATCGGCCAGCGCCTGGCGATGTGGGATCTGGCCGGCTCGCTGATCGCCTCCAATCCGCTGTGGGGCGTCGGCCCCGGGGTGTTCGCAGAATCGCTTCAGCAGGCCGTCGACAGCGGCCGGCTGGATGTCGAGTTCGAGCGCTACCGCCACCCGCACAGCCAGTACCTCTCGGCCCTGCTGATCAGCGGCCTGCCCGGCCTGATCAGCCTGCTGGCGCTGTTCGGCTCGGCACTGGTGCTGTTTGCCCGCACCGGGCACATCGCCGGGTGGCCGCGCAGCCCGCTGGCCTGGGCCGGGCTGGTGGCCATTGGCGTGATCGGCATCATGGCGCTGACCGAATCGATTTTCGAGCGCAACGCCGGCGTGGTCTGGTTCGGCCTGCTCACCGCCGTGCTGGCCGCCCTGGCCCGCCCGGCCAGCGGCGCGGCCGAGAACGGCAAACACGACTGACGAACCCCGCTGCGCGCCTTCCTTATTCTAGATTAGTTCGTGTCTTGGCCATGATTTCTGACGCCGGGAAGGTCAGCCTCTGGGCCGGACGGGGCGATGGGGTGTCCGGTCGGGCGACTTCGCCACGCGTCCGGAGCCCGAC
>CAYQJJ010000166.1:0-6705 GCA_964417745.1 uncultured Wenzhouxiangella sp. | reverse complement strand
CCACAGGCCACCAGCAGGCCGGACAGGAGCAGCACAAAAAGGCGAATCATGGACGGTTCCCGGCTCTGCACATGCCCTGATTGTAACGCGAATCATTTGCATTCAGGGTGAACAGCTACGAAAAAACAGGCTTTCCACTCTGCGTGGGCACCCTGTTCAGCAGACAGTCTTTCCACAGAATCGCGACCACTCAAGGACCGGACAAATGAACACTACCCGGCTCAGTGACAACGAAACCGGGGCCATAGGGCCGAGGATCCTTTAGCTGTTGGGAGCACGGAAGCGATCCTGAAAGATCGGCAGCTCAGAGCCCGGAGCCGGCATCGATACCTGGATTGCGCGCGGCTCTTCGCTACCCGACGCGCGGAACCCGACTACGCCGCCGCTAACTGGCGCTGTATCGGTCACGACCTCGAAATTGTAGAGAGTAAACCAGGGCAAGTGCTCGCCGTCGAGGGCCGAGAAAACCACAGCGTTAGGGGTCACGCGCTGATCCCAAGGGCTGGTAAGCACATCCGGCGGCCCGCCCATCCAGGTCTCGCTGACGTTGACACCTTCGGCCAGCGGGATCGAAAACGAGCGGACGCCGCGGTCGAAATCGTAGTTCATGACCGCGTAGTTGTAGCGGTACAGCCCATTGTCGAGTTCGTGCACCCTGGCCAGCACCCGCAGATGGCCCTGCGGCATGTTGTAAGGGTATGGCTCGTCGGGGGTCAGCGAAGGGACCTCGATGACCTGGTGGGCCTCCATCGGATCACCCCGGCCTTCCGGCACCCACTCGCTCAGCGGCGGGCCCTGGGTGAATTCGCCCAGCGGGTTGAAGGTGTAGCCGCCCGAGCCGCCCTGGCTCGGGTTGATGCTGTGGTAGCCCATGGTGTTCCAGATATCGACGTCGTACTGGATGACGTACCAGGAATCGAGAAAGTACTCGGCCGCCGCATGATCCAGTTCCTCGGGCTCGACCAGCAGGCGGTTGAGCCAATCGCCGGCATAGCCGCTCTGGCTGTCGTTGCACTCGGGGTCGAAGAACGATTCACAGCTATCCCACAGCCCCTGGGAGGCCTCGATCTCGTCGCGCGGGCCCTGATAGGTGGTCGTATCGTTATTGCCGACACCGTAGGTATCCTCGCAGCCCGGCCACAGAATGTTGGAATTGCCGCAGTTGAGATCGCAGTTGACATTGATTGTCAGAAAGGCGTGCTTGGTACCCGAGGCGGCGAGCTGCTCGATGCGCCCGTCCATGATGCGGTAAGCGTTCCAGACCAGGAAGGGGTGCTGGTCGCGCGGCTCGTGCGGATAGAGCGAAGGCGATGCGGGCTGGAACTGCCGAAACCATGGGACGTCAGCCTCGCCAGCGTTTTTCAGGGTCGCCGACGGCGTGATCTTGAGCTGCCCGGATTCCGGCTCGAAGCCGCCGCCGGCCACCGAGCCGATAGCGATCAGCTCGACATCGAGCTCGTGCCCGTCTTGCGGCCAGTAGGGCCGATCGTCGCAGGTCATGCCGCGACCACTCAGGTCGATGCCCTGGCCCGAGACATCGGCGCCAGGGGGGATGTCGATGGCCAGCTCCAGCCAGGCCTGGCCGATCGGCATGCCGGCCAGGTCGGGCTGACCGAGCCGCTCGGCGAGCGTCGCGGTGGCGCTGATGTTGCCGTTATCCAGGGTCACCGTGCCCCGGTCGGGGTGAATCACGATATGCATGTGGGTGAGATTGGCCAGGTGATGACCGGCCGGGTCGTGAATCTGCAGCGTCGGCACGCGGTGCTGCTCGGCCGGCACCAGAACCAGGTTTTGCAGCGACACCTCGCGCCCGCCATGGCGCAGGGTCAGGTCGGTGACAAGCTCCAGACGACCGCCGCTGAAGTCCTCGAAATTACCGAACGGCGCGAACAGCCACAGCCGCTCGGCGCCGACTTCGGCGCTGCTGGTGAGGCGCTCGTTGCGCACCGCGGCGCGCTCGATGAGCTCGACGCCGTGGCCGGGCAGGTAGTCACCGCGCAACTCGATGCGCGCCTGACCGCTGCCGGCCGGCCAGGCGGTCGAGACATCGCTCGGCCACTGCGAGGTATCAAGTTCGGCGCTGGCCGAGGCCAGCCAGGAGCCCATCAACAGGGCAATGAAAGGAGTCAATCTTGGCATCTGAAATCACTGGTTGTTATTTGATAATTTCTCCGATAATACCTTATTGGATCAGTTTCTGAGCCCGGGCCGTCATGCTGGCCTGGTAGGAGACGGCCCGGGGTTCAGCACGGCCGGTCAGAAATTGGCATGATTGCGCCATGAGTTTCACCCGCCAGTTCCTCGACACACTGCTGCATGCCGGGCGCAATCTGCTGCCGATCGTTGCCGTGGTGGGGGTGTTCCAGTTCGCGATACTCCAGCAGGTGCCCGAAGGGCTGGGCTCGATCCTGGTCGGGCTGGGGATCGTGGTCGTCGGGGTGGCGCTGTTTCTGCAGGGCCTGGAGATGGGCATCTTTCCCATCGGCCGGAATCTTTCCGACGAGTTCGCGGCCAAGGGCTCGTTGCCGTGGCTGATGATCTTCGGCTTTTTCATGGGCTTCGGCGCGGTCATCGCCGAGCCGGCCCTGATCGCGGTGGCCGAGCAGGCCGAGCTGATCAGCCAGGGGCGCATCAACCCGCTCACCCTACGCCTGCTGGTGGCCACCTCGGTAGGCGCGGTGGTCGCGCTCGGTGTATTGCGCATCATCCTCGGCCTGCCGCTGCACTGGCTGATGATCGGCGGCTACGCGCTGGTGGTCGCGGTGACGTTCTTCGCCCCGCCCGAGATCGTCGGCCTGGCCTACGACTCCGGCGGAGTGACAACCAACATCGTCACCGTGCCGCTGATCGCCGCCCTCGGCCTCGGGCTGGCGGCCTCGATTCGCGGCCGTAACCCGCTCACCGACGGCTTCGGCCTGGTCGCCCTGTCGGTCATGGTGCCGATGATCACCGTGCAGCTCTACGGCATCTGGGTATTCGGCCTCGGCGAGGCCGAGACCAGTGCCTCGACCGAGGAAATCCTTGAAAGCATCGAGGCCCAGGCCGACACCGGCGTACCGGGCTCGGCAGCCAGTCTGTTCGCCGACCTGGCGCGCATGGTGCGCGACGTCGCACCCATGATCGCGGTGATCCTGGTCTTTCAATTCGGGGTGATTCGCAAGCGCATCCCGTACCTGTCCCGGGTGGTGTTCGGCTTCGGGCTGGTCATCGTGGGACTCTACGCCTTCGTCGTCGGGCTCAAGCTCGGGCTGTTTCCGGTCGGTGAATCGATGGCCGAGCAGCTCATCGCTCACGACCGCATGCTGTTTGTCTACCTGTTCGCCTTCGCCATCGGCTTTGCCACCACCATGGCCGAGCCGGCGCTGATCGCCATTGGCAAAAAGGCCGAGGAGGCCGCCAGCGGACGCATCAACGGCTCGGTGATCCGCATCATGGTCGCTCTCGGCGTGGCCATCGGCATCACCATCGGGGTCCACCGGATTCTGGTCGGCGACTCGATCCACCTCTACATCATCGGCGGCTACAGCCTGGTCATCGCGCTGACCTTTCTGACCCCGCGCTACATCATCGCCCTGGCCTACGACCTGGGCGGGGTGACCACCTCCGAAGTCACCGTGCCGCTGATCACCGCGCTGGGCATCGGCCTGGCCACCCACATCGAGGGCCGCAACATCATGATCGACGGTTTCGGCCTGATTGCATTCGCGTCCATCTTCCCGATCGTGACCGTGATGGTCTACGCGATCGTCATGGACCTCATCGCCCGCAACAGAGGTACGCCAAAATGAAATTTTCCGCACTGGTCGCCATCCTCGCCGAGGACATGGAAGACAAGGCCATCGATATCGCCCGCGGCGCCGGGGCCGGCGCCGTGACCCTGGTCAATGCCCGCGGCATCACCGGCGACGAGAAAAAGACCTTCTTCGGTCTGACCTACGAAGGCTCGCAGTCGGTGCTGCTGTTCGTGCTCGAAAAGAAGCTCTCGCTGCAGGTCCTCAAGGCACTGACCCGCGAGCTTCAACTCGACAGCGACGATCGCGGCATTGCCTTTACCATTCCACTCGATCACCTCGGCGGCATCGCCCCCCGGGAGATCGACCAGTTCACCCGCCAGATCGAGGATGAAGTCTGATGAGCAGCGAACAATCCCGCAAGAAAGTCGAAGACCTGATGGTGCGCGACGTGGTCAGCATCTCCTGCATGGCCACCCTGCGCGATGCCATGAATCGCATGCGCGAGCGCAGCGTCAAGTCACTGGTGGTCGAAAAGCGCCACGACTCTGACGCCTTCGGCCTGATTACCTACACCACGGTGTTGCGCACCATCGTCCAGGAAGAAGGCGATGTCGACCTGATCAACGTCTACGATGTGGCTACCAAGCCGGCGCTGAGCGTCCCGGCCCAGCTCGAGGTCCGCCACGCGGTGTCGATGATGCTCAATTTCGACATCAAGCGCCTGGTGGTCACCAGCAACAACGAGCTCAGGGGCATCATCACGATGAATGACATCGTCGGAGCAATCCTGGAAAAAACGGAGAAATGAGCCCGGGCTACGCCGGGCTGTCAAGCTTTGCCACCACCAGCTGTCCGGGGATCGGCCTACCGTATTCGGTCCGGATGGTGGTCGGCCTGAACTCGATTCGCGAAAACCCGGCCTCGGCAAGGACCCGCTCCAGGTAGGCGCGCCCATGCCGATAGCGACCGCTGGCCGCATCCAGCCCGAAGCGGTCACTGTCAACGTCGCCTTCGGCCGACTCCACTGAAAAAGCGAACCAGCCTCCGGGCCGGAGCCGCTGGCCGAGCAGCGATCCGAGCCGATCGATCCGACCGAAATAAATGAACACGTCGGCTGCCACCAGAGTATCCCAGACCCGCGACGTGCGCTTGAGAAACACCTCCATATCGCCGGGGCTCAGATCTCGATAGACCCCCTTGGCGCGCGCCGCCTCGAGCATTTTCGGGGCGATGTCGACGCCGTCGATTGCGCGCGCCTGGCGTGCCATGGCTTCGCCCACCAGCCCGGTTCCGCAACCCAGGTCCAGCACCTCGCCGAACGCCCCTCCGGCGGTCTCGGCCAGCAGGCTGGCCAGCTCGCCGGGTACCGCGTAGCCGAGGTCCTCGACCAGGCTGCGGTCGAAATCGGAGGCATAGTGGTCGAACAGCGAAATCACGTAGTCGGCATCGGCGTGGTCGGGGGGCTGGTCGGTTGCCGCGGCCAGAAAGTGCTGGGTTGTTGCATTGCGGGGGTTGCGCGCCACAGCGCGCTCGAGCACCGCGACCGCCTCCTCGCGCCGATTTCGGCGCAGCAGCAGCCGACCCAGGCCGGACAGCGCCCGATCATCGTCCGGCCGCCCGGCCAGCACCTGGCGAAAACCGTCCTCGGCATCGGCAAAATGGCCCCGTGACAGGGCCGCTTCGGCGGCCTCGACCAGACCGCTACCCAGCCGGCCGAACTCGCCATAGGCGGTGCGCGCCTGTTCGGTCTGGCCCTGGGCCTGAATCGCGTGCCCGAGATGCAGGGTCAGCGCCGGATGATCCGGGTGATGGACCAGACCCTGGCGCAGCGCTTTTTCGGCCTCGGCGGGCCGGTCGAGTTCGAGCAGGGCAATCGCCAGCGCGTTCCAGGCCGAGGGCAACTGCGGGGCAAGCTCGGCGGCCTGACGGGCCAGCCCGGCCGAGGCTTCGTTATCGCCGAGCTTGCGCCGCGCGATGGCGCGATTGACCATCAGCTCGGCCGAGTCCGGATCGTTCGCCAGGGCGCTGGCCAGCACCTGGTCGGCCTCATCCCAGGCCTCCCGCCTCAGCAGCAGTCCCCCGAGCAGGGTCGCCGCACCCGGGGTTGCCGGCGCGGCGTCGAAAACGGCCCGGACCCGCGCTTCGGCCAGTCGCATGTCACCGGCCCGGTAGGCCTCGATGGCCGCCTGCAGCTTTCCGGGAGCTGCGGACTCGCTCATCCGGGCCGGCCCGCTCGGTCAGACCGCGCGCAGCGCAGCGCGGCCAGCATAGCGCGCCCGTTCGCCCAGGCGGCTCTGGATGCGCAGCAGCTGGTTGTACTTGGCGACGCGGTCCGAACGGCACAGCGAGCCGGTCTTGATCTGACCGGCGTCGGTGGCCACTGCGAGATCGGCAATGGTCACGTCCTCGGTCTCGCCGGAGCGGTGCGAGATGATGGTGCCGAAACCGGCCTCGCGCGCCATATCGACCGCCTCGAGCGTCTCGGTCAGCGTGCCGATCTGGTTGGGCTTGATCAGGATGGCGTTGCCGATGTTCTCGTCGATGCCGCGCCGGAGGATTTCGGTGTTGGTCACGAACAGGTCGTCACCGACCAACTGGACCTTGCCGCCGAGGCGCTCGGTCAGGAGTTTCCAGCCGTCCCAGTCGTTTTCGTCCATGCCATCCTCGATCGACACGATCGGGTAGCGCTCGACCATTTCGGCCAGGTAATCGACGAACTCGCCCGAATCGAAGGCGCGGCCTTCGGCGTCGAGCACGTACTGCCCATCGCGGTAAAACTCGCTCGAGGCCACGTCGAGCGCCAGCGCCACCTCGTCGCCGGCCGAATAGCCGGCCTCGGCGATGGCGGTCATCAACAGCTCGAGCGCCGCCTCGTTGGAGCTCAGGTCGGGTGCGAAGCCCCCCTCATCGCCCACGGCGGTAGTCAGGCCACGCTGGCGCAGGATGCTGTTGAGGGCGTGGAAGATTTCGG
>CAYQJJ010000165.1:0-6737 GCA_964417745.1 uncultured Wenzhouxiangella sp. | reverse complement strand
GCTCTGAAGCCAGAGCTGGTCTTGCCAGACCAGCGAGTTTCGAATGCTCTGCTCGGGCAAGCGGTCCGCATTCACTCGCTGCACATACGCCAGCGTGCCGGCTTCATCGCGCACCAGCTCGCCCACGTTCGTATCGCCTACCGCGAAAATGCGACCATCGGACATCGGGTGCAGCCTGGTGACTGTGCGGCCCGATCCGGTCCAGATCGACTCGAAACGACTGCCATCGAACTGCAGGATGCCGTGCTGATTGGCAATCAGCATGGTGCCGTCATCGATCTGGAGCAGATCCCAGTTTTGCGGATGGGCACCGTATTCGGAAGGAGAAAACACCTGCAGCTTGGGTGCGGCCAGGCGATTGTCGCTGACTGTCAGTACCGCATCAGGTCCGGCGAGCAGCCCCTGGCTGAGGCTGGCGAGCAGCCCCAGGACAATCAATCGGCACTTGAAGGTGGGCAACGTTCAGACAACTCCAGACGGGTCATTCGGCGCATGTCGACAGGCGTTCCTGCCAACACGCATCAATTACTAACGGTCTCGTTAGTATGCCCGAGCCGGACAGGTACTGCCGGTGAACCTTCAGCCCTGCAGCGCCTCGACCCCGCCTTCGAGATTGAAGACCTGAACGAAGCCCTGCTTGCGGTAGTGCTCGGCCACGGCCTGGCTCGAAACGCCCGCATTGCAGACGAAAACCAGCGGCAGCGCCGGATCGGCGTCCTTGAGTTCGGCCATCAGCTCGGCATCCAGCGGCCGGGCGATTTCCAGCGGTCGGGCGCTGCGGTCAGCCTCGTTGCGGGTGTCGACAATCAGCAATCGCTCGCCTGAATTGAGGCGATCCTGGAGTTCGGCGGCGTTCATCTGGCGCACCGGTGCCGGCGCACCCGGAAGCTCCAGCGACAAACCCTCACCCTGCATGGATTCGACCCAGTCGATCTTCGCGCCCCGGGCGCGCTGGGCCGAAGCCAGGTCCATCAGCACCGTGATTCCGTTGCTGGCAGCGGCGATTTCATCGCCCCCCTTGGGCCCGACCTGGAACTGGGCATCCCAGTCCGAGCCGATCGAAAAGTGCAGGTGCTGGTCGGGATAGGCGTCCAGGAATGCCCGGACCTTCTCGGCCGCGGCATCGGTGATCTCGATTTCCGGCGGCGTGCGATCGGGCTTTTCCATGCCGAGCATCTCGTGCAGCTCGCCGGCATTGAACATCTCGGTGACGATATCGCAGCCGCCGACCAGTTCGCCGTTGATGTAGAGCTGCGGGATGGTCGGCCAGTTGCCGAACACCTTGATGCCTTCGCGTATCGACTCGTCCTCGAGCACATTGAACGCCGCGAAGTCGCCTGACAGCAGACTGTCGAGCATGCCGGCGGTCTTGGCCGAGAACCCGCACTGCGGCATTTTCGGCGTGCCTTTCATGTACAGAACGACGTTGTGGGAAGCGATCTGCTGTTCGATGCGTTCGCGAACTGCTGGGTCGAGAGACATAAGCTTTTCCAATCCGGAGTGATTCAGTACTGATTCCCTATTGTCGGGATCGGTCGGTATTGATTCAAGAGCTGGCCGCTCATGAGACGTTTTTTCATTATCATGGCGCGCATGAAACCCTCATTCCAGACCGCCAGCCGCATCGAGAGCGTGCGCTACGAAATCCGCGGCGCGCTGGCTCGCCGCGCGCGCGAACTCGAGCAGCAAGGCCATGACATCCTGCAGCTCAATATCGGCAACCCCGGTGCTTTCGGCCTGCGCACCCCCGAGACCATGCGCCGGGCCGTGGTGCGCAACCTGAAGTACAGCGAGGCCTACGGTTCGCAGACCGGCATTTTTCCGGCCCGCGAGGCGGTGGCGATGCAATTCCAGGCACGCGGCATGACCGACACCCGGTTCGACCAGGTGTTCGTCGGTAACGGTGTCTCGGAGCTGGTCGACCTGGTACTGCGCTCGCTGCTCGAACCGGGTGACGAAGTACTCGTGCCGGCGCCGGATTACCCGCTGTGGACCGCTGCCACCGTGCTCAACGGGGGTCGGGCCGTGCATTACCCCTGCCCGGCCGAGTCCGGTTTTGTTCCGGATGTCGAAGCCCTGCGCGAGCTCATCACGCCGCGCACCCGGGCGCTGGTGGTCATCAACCCCAACAACCCGACCGGGGCGGTGTATCCGGAAAGCGTGCTCAAGGCGCTGGCCGAACTGGCTGCCGAGCACGACCTGATCATTTTCTCCGACGAGATCTACGACGCCATCTGCTACGACGAAGCCCGCTTTGTCCCCATGGCGCCACTGGCCGAGGGCACGTTGTGCGTGAGCTTCGGTGGCCTGTCCAAGGTCTATCGCGCGTGCGGCTGGCGGGTCGGCTGGGCGGTCTTTACCGGCAGCCTCGAGCGCGCGCACGAATACATGGAAGCGGTTGAAAAGCTCGCCGCCCTGCGCTTGTCATCCAACGTGCCGGGCCAGTGGGCGGTGCAGACCGCGCTGGGCGGGTACCAGTCGATCGCCGACCTGGTCGCGCGCGGCGGCCGGCTGCACGACTCACGCCAGGCGGTGATCGACGCGGTCGCTTCGAGCCGGTTCCTCGACCTGGTCACGCCGATGGGTGCGATGTATGCCTTCCCCTCGGTTCGCCCCGAGGCCATCGCCGACTTCGACGACCACCGCTTCGCCGCCGAACTGCTCGAGCAAAAGCACATCCTCGTGGTGCCCGGCTCGAGCTTCAATATCGAACAACGCAACCATTTCCGGATTACGCTGCTGCCCGAAGCCGAGGAGCTGGCCCAGGCCTTCGTGCGTATCGAGGAGCTGCTCGAGGAACTGGCCGAAGAACCCGAACGGGTCCAGGTAAACCGATGACACCGATCGAAACATCAAATAACCCGCTGCTCGCTCCGGGCCTGCCGCGCTTCAGCGAAATCCGCCCGGAACACGCCCAACCGGCCGTCGAGCAGCGGCTGGCCGAATACCGCAAGCTGATCGAGCAGATCGAAAGCGCTGGCGAAGCGGCCGACTATGCCGGGCTGGTCGAGGCCGAGGCACGGGCCGACGAAGCGCTGGCATCGGCCTGGTCGAGCGTGTCGCACCTGCACGGCGTGGTCAATTCGCCGGAATGGCGCGAGGCCTACCAGGCCTGCCTGGAACCGCTGACCCGTTTCTACACCGAGCGCGGCCAGAACCGCGCCCTGTTTGCCGCCTATCAGGCCCTGGCCAGGCGCGATGACTTCGCCGACCAGCCCGCCGCGGTGCGCGCCATGGTCGAGCACGAGCTGCGCGATTTCCGGCTCGCCGGGGTCGACTTGCCCGAGCCCGAACGCCAGCGCTTCGGCGACATCAGCCTGCGCCTTTCGGAGCTCGGCAACCGCTTCGGCAACCACCTTCTCGACGCCACCGAAGCCTGGAGCGAACACTTCAAAGAGCCCGGCGAACTGGCCGGCCTGCCGGAGAGCGAACTGGAGCTGCTCGCCGGCATGGCCCGGGAGGCCGACCAGGACGGCTATCGGGCCGACCTGTCCTTCCCGGCCTATCGCGCAATCATCACCTATGCCGATGACCGCGCGCTGCGCGAGCGCTTCTACCGGGCCTTCGTCACCCGCGCCTCGGATGCCGGGCCGCAGGCCGGGCGCTTCGACAACTCGCCGATCGTGACCGAAATGCTCGCGCTGCGCCACGAGCAGGCGCAGCTACTGGGCTTTGCCAACCATGCCGAGGCCAAACTGGTCACGCGCATGGCCGATACGCCAGCCCGGGTCGAGGCCTTCCTGCACGATCTGGCCGAGCGCGCCCGGCCGCTGGCCGAAGCCCAGCTTGAAGAACTGACCGAATTCGCCGCCGGACTGGGCGGGCCGAACCCGCTCGAACCCTGGGATATCGCCTACTACTCCGAAAAGCTGCGCGAGGCCGAACTCGGCCTGAGCGAGGAGAAGCTCCGGCCCTGGTTCGAGCTCAATCGCGCCTTCGACGGCCTGTTCACGACCGCCGGTGAACTGTTCGGCCTGCGCTTCGAGGCCGACCCCACGGTCGAGACCTGGCACGAAGACGTGCATTTCTACAACGTCATCGACGGCGACGACGAACGGGTGGCCGGGCTGTTTCTCGACCTCTACTCACGGCCACGCAAGTCCGGCGGTGCCTGGATGGACGTATGCCGCTCGCGCCTGGTCGCCGGTGACGACAGGCAAATACCGGTTGCCTACCTGACCTGCAACTTCGCCCGGCCGGCCGACAACCAGCCCAGCCTGCTGACCCACGACGATGTCGTCACACTGTTCCACGAGTTCGGGCACTGTCTGCACCACTTGCTCACCCGGGTCGGCCTGCCCGGGGTGGGCGGCATCAGCGGCGTCGAGTGGGATGCCGTCGAGCTCCCCAGCCAGCTCATGGAAGGCTGGGCCTGGGACCGCGCAGCGCTGGGGCGCTACGCCCGCCACATCGACACCAACGAGCCGCTGCCCGAAGCCCTGGTCGAGGCACTGCGCGCCGACCGCCAGTTCCACGGCGCGCTCGGATTGCTCCGGCAGGTGGAGTTCGCGCTCACCGACATGGCCCTGCACCAGGCCCCGTCCGACGACCCGATCGGCGTCATGCGCCGGGTTCACGACGCCATCGCGGTGACACCCCTGACCGAAGACAACCGATTCCTCATGGGCTTTTCGCACTTGTTCGACGGCGGCTACGCGGCCGGCTACTACAGCTACCTGTGGGCCGAGCGCCTGGCCCGTGACGCCTTCGAGGTATTTCGCGAGAACGGCCTGTTCAGCCGCGAGGCCGGCGAGCGGCTCGCCGATGAGATTCTTACCGTCGGCGCCAGCCGGCCGATGGCCGAATCCTGGCAGGCCTTCCGCGGCCGCGAGGCCGCGCTCGAGCCCTTGCTCGAGGCCTACGGTGTCCAGTAGCCGAATCGCGCAGTCCATGACCAAGCCCAATACGCCGCGCAACGAACTCCAGCGACTGGTCTATGCCACGCGCAACTCGATCCAGGGCTACCGGGCGGTGTTTCGCGATGAGGCCGCCTTTCGCGCCCAGCTGGTGGTGCTCGTCGTGCTCATCCCGCTGGCCGCCTGGCTGGCCGAGACCTACACCGGCTTTGCGCTCCTGATCGGCGTCTGGCTACTGGTGCTGGCCGGCGAGCTGGTCAACTCGGCGATCGAAGCGAGCATCGACCGCATCGGCCCCGAGATTCACGAACTCTCCGGCAAGGCCAAGGACGCCGGCTCGGCCCTGGTACTGACCCTGATGCTGCTGGCCGGCTTTGTCTGGCTGATGGCGCTCGCCGACCGCCTGCTCGGCTGACCCCGCCCCGAAAAAACCGCGGCGGTGAGGCTGACTGCCCCGCCGCAGGCCGATTCTGCGCGCCGATTGTTCCGCCCTGCACCCGCCCATCCCGGCCTTGCGGATCAGAATCTGATCCCGCTTGTCAACAGGCGCGGGGCCTGATCATCGCTGCTGTCTATCAATCACCGGGCTCGATCAGGGGATTTTCAATAGCAGGCTTTTACTTTCTTTATCAATGACTTATGACCCTGTATAATTTCTGGCCAGATTGTTGCAATGCGCCGCCGTTCGGGAACTTGGGACAGCTTTCAATGACCGGTCCACAACGTTTTCCACAGGCCCTGTGCATAACCCCCCGGACCCGCCTTGTCCCCGGCATTGGCGGCGAATTCCCCTATAATCGTCACAGTCTTTGCGCCTGGAAAACCCGCCCGTGGGCCACCTGAAACCGATTTTTCTTGTCCTTGCCCTGTGCCTGTCGCTGCCGGCCACGGCCGGACTGGATCCCGACTTCCTCGATGCTGCCTTCGAGCACACCCTGGCCGAGGAGGGCATACCGGGCGGCGCCTTCGCCGTGGTCCGCGATGGCCGAATCGTCCACGCCGCCGGGTTCGGGGTACGCGCTGCCGGTGGCAACGAGCCGATCGATACCGAAACCGTGTTCCGGGTCGCCTCGGTCTCCAAGACCTTCTCGGCTCAGCTCGCCGCCCTGCTGGTCCGAGAAGGGCGGTTGAACTGGGCCGACCCGGTCATCGACTATGCCCCCGGATTCTCGCTCAAGGCCCCGGGCCAGCCCGGCGGAATCGCGCTGCGCCATATTGTCGGGCAGTCGGCCGGCCTGGTGCCCAACGCCTACGACAACCTGCTCAACGCCGGCCAGTCGCTCGATCGCATCGTGCCGCGGTTTGCCGAGCTCGAGCCGCTGTGCGCCCCGGGCGAGTGCTATACCTATCAGAACGTACTGTTCTCGCTGATCGGGCCGGCCGCGGAACAGGCCACCGGGCAGGCCTTTCCGGCATTGCTCGCCGAGCGCTTCTTCGAGCCGCTGGGCATGTCGAACGCCTCGGTCGGCATGGAGGCCTGGCAGGCCAGCGACAACCGCGCCCGACCGCACGTGCGACGCGGTCCGCTCTGGGTGCCGACGCGCAGCAACGCCAACTACTACGCCGTAGCGCCTGCGGCCGGCATCAACGCCAGCGTGCTCGATCTCGGCCAGTGGCTGATCGCCCAGATGGGTCACCGGCCGGACGTGCTGGCTCGCGAGACCATCCTCGAGACGACCGAACCCGGGGTGCGCACCCGGCGCGATCTGCGGCGCGCAGGCTGGCGCGAGATGCTGACCGACGCCCACTACGGACTGGGCTGGCGGATCTACACGCTGGGTGAGGAAACGATCGACCTGCACAGCGGCTGGGTGCGCGGCTTCGTCGCCGAAATTGCCTACTCGCGCAGCCGGGATACCGGCCTGGTGGTTCTGCTCAACG
>CAYQJJ010000164.1:0-6780 GCA_964417745.1 uncultured Wenzhouxiangella sp. | reverse complement strand
AGGCGCAGGCCCATCGCCAGCGCCTGCCGGTATTCCTCACGCGCGGCGAAGTTGGGCGTGAGCAGCATGCGCTCGACGTCCAGCCCGTCGACCCGGCCCAGCGCGTGGCGGGCCTCGTCGATGGATACGCATTCGATGCCAAGGCCCGCATCGACCACCGTCTGCAAAAGCGCCGGATGCGGGTTGGCCTTCATCGAGTAGAGCACGCGGTCGACCGCCTGCATGGCGCCCAGGCGTTGAGCGGCGGCACGTACCGAGGACAGGTTGTAGACATAGGCGCAGGCGCGCTCGCCGAGCCGCTCGAGCAGTTCCTCGCGCCGGATCTGCCACCAGGGGCGCTGGCCGGCCTCCGGATCGCGTCGGCGAAACAGCTGCTCCCAGGTCGGCCCGAAGACCGAGTCGCCGCCCACGCCCCCGGGGATGACCTGCTGGTGGAGCTGCTGGACCAGCCGGTCGGCGTGCCGGGCCTCGACCACGAAGGTCAGGTTGAGGTCGTTGGCCGCCTGGCTGACCTGGTAGATGCGGCGCTGCTCGAACACTTCCAGCGCCGGCCCCAGCCGGTGCAGGATGGTGCGAATGCCCAGCCCGACCAGGCTGACCGTGGCGCAGTCGGGGGTGATCTCGACGCGGCAGTGTTTTTCCAGCCGGCGGGTCAGTTCCTCGAGGGTGTCGCGGTCGGTCATGTTGGCGCCGGGGTCGAGGGTGACGGTGACGTTGGACTCGGAGGTCGAGACCTGGTCGACCGACAGCCCGAGCGCCTTGAACTCGCCGAAGGCATCGGCCAGGAAGCCGACCTGCTGCCACATGTCGATGCCTTCGAGCGACACCAGGGTGATATTGCGGCGCTGCACGAGGGCCTTGACCTGGGCGCCGTGGTCGCGCGCTTCCGGCGTGATCCGGGTGCCCTCGATCTCCGGCCGGTCGGTCTGGCGCAGCCACATCGGAATGCGCTGTTGCTGGGCCGGGATCAGTGCCCGTGGATGCAGCGCCCGCGCGCCCATGGCGGCCAGTTCCTGGGCTTCGCGGTAGCTCACCCGCTTGAGCAGCCGGGCGGCGGGGATGCGTCGCGGGTCGGCGCTGAACAGGCCCGGTACGTCGGAAAAGATCTCGATGCGATCGGCCTCGAGCCGGGCTGCGATGCAGCTGGCCGAGGTGTCCGACCCGCCGCGGCCGAGCAATACCGTCTCGCCGGCGGGGTTGGCGGCGATGAACCCGGGCATGATGACGCCGTGTTCATGGGCCGCCAGGCGCTGGCCAAGGGTCGGGTCCGGTTCGGCCGGGCAGGCCGCCGAAAGATACGCGGCGCGCGGCCCGCGGTGCGCCTCGGGCGGGCAGATCAGCGCCTGGCGGCTGTCGAACCAGTCCAGCGGACAGCTTCCACCGGCCAGGAAGGCCGCGCCGAGCCGGCTGGCCAGCAATTCGCCCATCCCCAGCAACCGCGCCTGCCAGGCCGGATCGTCGTGCCGGTCCGGTGTGGCCAGCAAGCCCTCGAGCTCGGCCAGCGGTTCGGTCAGCACCTCGTGGTCCAGACCAAGTTCGCTCAGCAGCGTCTGATGTCGTTGCGCGATCTCGGCGTGGAGGCTTTCGCTCGACTGGCGATCGGGTTCATCGAGCCAGGCCTGCAGCAGGTCGGTCACGCCGCGCAGCGCCGAGACCACGAGTGCCACGCGCACGCCCGAGGCGCGTGCCTGCTCGACCTGGTCGGCGATGTGTCGCCAGTGATCGGCGCGGGTGACCGAGCTGCCACCGAACTTGAGAACGCGCCAGGTAGCAGACTCGGGGGCGGCAGGAGGGGTCATGGGCAGGCAGGAAAGATTGGCGTCGAGGGGTGGATTGCTGATACCTTTGGCCGATCAGGCAACGATTTCGAGGGCTGCGTGACCGGAGATTGGTCGAATTATGACCGGATTTTTGGCGATTTTACGCTATACGTAAGTAATGGATCAGATAACCCCAGTTTCGCGCAAGCCCCGGTCAGCCGGGGTGAGCAACATCGGTCAGGTCAGGCAGAGCAACCAGGACACGATTCTCGCCGACGACGCGGCAGGGTTGTGGCTGGTCGCCGACGGCATGGGCGGCCATGCCGGCGGTGCCTGTGCCAGCGCGATCGCCCGCGATACCATCCGCGACCGCTTCGTCGAGCACGGCGACCTGCGCCAGGCCGTGCTCGATGCGCACGTCGCCATTTGCGCCAGTCAGCTGGACAACCCCGAATTCAACGATATGGGAACCACGGTGGTGGCGCTGGCCGAGCGCAGCGCGAGCTTCGAGATCGTCTGGGTCGGCGATAGCCGCGCCTATCGTTTCTCGCGCCAGTCCTACGCGCTATCGCCGCTTACCCGTGATCACAACGTCGCGGGCATGCTGGTGGCCGCCGGCGCGCTGAGCCCGTCCGAGGCGGCCCGGCACCCGCAGCGCCACGTGCTGACCGATTGCCTGGGACTGACCGGCGAACACGAACCGCGCGTCGGCAGCATGCAGGACCGCTGGCAGCCCGACGAATGGATCCTGCTGTGCTCGGACGGCCTGACCGGCGAGCTCGACGACGCCGAGATCCAGCAGACCCTGGCCGCGGCCCGCGACCTGGAGTCGGCCCAGCAGGAACTGCTCGAGAAATCGCTCGATGCCGGCGCGCACGACAACGTATCGCTGGTGCTGATCGCCGGGCCGGACCAGCCCGAGGTCGAGGGGCAACCCCGAACGCGCTGGCCGTGGCCATTCCGGCGTCGGGCGCTATAATCGAGGCCAACACAGGGGTCAAGACACCTTGGATCGTGCCGGACCTGGTTCGGCAGCCACACGAGACCACCGCTACGGTGCCATCGGGAGAGAGTACATGAGCAGCGAGCAGGATCATCCAGCCAGAAAGCCCAAACGGGATCACGGCCCGCAGGGAACCCAGGTCTTCAGTCGAGAAGAAGTGGGCCGGCTGGTCGAACAGGCCGAGTCGGCACCGGACTCGGACGACGTGGCTCGTTTGAAGGGCATCAGCGCCGGGGTGGACGGTCAGATCTTCGCGCTCGAGGGGGATCGACTGGTCATCGGGCGGGCCGATTCGTGCGGCATCTGCTTGAAGGACAACAGTGTTTCTTCCGAGCACGCGCGCCTGAGCCACGACTCGGGCGGCTGGCGGGTGGTCAACCTGCTGTCGACCAACGGTACCTTCGTCAACAACAAGAAAGTCTCGAGCGCGCCGCTGCGCAACGGCGACCGGTTGCGTCTCGGGCGCCTGGAGTTCGTGTTCGTGGCCGCCGGTCAGGACGCGCATTCGGTCGATGCGGCCGACGACGAGTTGCCCGGCTGGCTGCCCTGGGCGGCCGGCGCGGTTGCCGTTGGTCTGCTGGCCGGCCTGCTGGCCTGGCTGCTTTGATTGCCTCTCGAGCCCAGCGCCCCCACGCGCCGGCCCTGACGACCCGGATCCTCTGATGGAGCGCATCGGTCGTTACGAGGTCGAGCGCGAGCTTGGTCGTGGCACGATGTCGATCGTCTACAAGGCCTTCGACCCGCGCATTGATCGCTTCCTGGCCGTCAAGGTGCTGCGCGAGAAGTTCGCCCGCGAAGTCGCTTCGCGGCAGCGATTTCTGCGCGAGGCGCGCGCGGCCGGCAGCCTGGGTCATCCGAACATCGTCACGCTGTTCGATGTCGGCCAGGTCGACGGCATGCCCTACCTGGCCATGGAGCTGCTCGAGGGCGATACGCTCGGCGATCGCCTGGAGCGGTCCCCGTTACTTTCGGTGCGCGAGGTTCTGGACCTGGTGATTCAATTGACCAGCGCGCTGAGCTATGCCCACAACCACGGCGTCATTCACCGCGATCTCAAACCGGCCAATGTCCATTTCGACAGCGACAGCGGCGTGGCCAAGTTGCTGGATTTCGGGATCGCCGGCAGCGAACGCCGGCCCGACCGCCAGCAGGGCGAGGGGAGCGAGGTGGTCGGCACACCGGCCTACATGGCGCCGGAGCAGATTACCAACGACGAACAGGATGCCCGCTGCGATCTCTACGCGCTGGGCGTGTTGCTTTACCGGCTGCTCGCCGGCCGGCTCCCGTTCGATGGTGATAACGTCAACGAGCTCATGGCGCGGGTGGTCTCGGAGTCACCGCGTTCACTCGAGCCACTCGACGGCGATACCCCGCGCGAGCTCATCGAGCTGACCCATCGCCTGCTGTCCAAGCAGCCCGCGCACCGCCCGGATTCCGCCAGCGAAGTACTCGAGGAGTTACAGGACATCCGCGCGGCCCTCGACCGCGGGCTGCTCGATGCCGCGCGCCGCCGCGGCATGGCCTGGCGCTGGCCGCTGGCGGTCGGCGCCGCGGTTGCCCTGGTACTCGGAGTCGGGCTCTGGCACGTTCATCAGAGTCAGAAAGACGCCATGGCCTCGGCTACCTTCGGGTTCGGCGAGGGCGTGGCCAGCGTGATCGCACGCGAAGTCGCCGAGCCGCTCCTGCTCGATGACAGCACCGCGCTTGGCAACCTGGTCACCGACTTCGCCAGCAACCCGCAGGTACGCTACCTGCACATCAGCGACCGCGAAGGAGTGGTCCGGGCGAGCACGCACCTGTTCCTGCAGGATGAGCCGGTCCCCGAACCGGCTGTCGCCGAGACCCTGCGCGAGGAGAGCGCGCTGCGGGTGTTGCAGTCCGAGAGCGGCGATTTCGAGTTCCAGGTACCGGTGCGCTACCAGGGCCGGCGCCTCGGTGGGGTGCACCTGGGCATCGACGGCGGCGGGCTCACCGCGGCCGCCCGCAGCACGCTGGGCATGATGGTGCTGGTATTCCTGATCGCCATGCTGGCGGTGATGATCGGCCTGGCCTGGCTGGTACGCCGCCAGCGGCGCCTGATCGAACGCATGGCCTGGGGGTTGCGCCGGATCGGACGTGGCCAGTACGGCTTCCGGCTCGACGACGAGCGGCGCGATGAATTCGGCACCCTTTATCGGCGTTTCAACGACATGGCGCTGCGCCTGGAAGAGCGCCACGGCCTGGTGGAGACCGCTCCGTTGTCCGAGCCCGCAGAGTTTGAAGTGGATGACGAAAGTGGCCGGTCAGCGATTGAAAAGACCGCCGAGATGCATACCCCGGGTGCGGACACAGCCAGCAAGAAAATCAGCCGCTTCCCCGGCTCGCGCGGCTGATCAGATTGCCGCCGAGCCTTTGTGTTTTCCGAGCACCAGCACGGTCTTGCCCGAGGCGCGCAGCATGCCGTCCTCTTCGAGCGTTTTCATGACCCGGCCGGCCATTTCGCGTGAGCAGCCGACGATGCGGCTGAGCTCCTGGCGGGTGATCTTGATCTGGGTGCCTTCCGGATGCGATACGGCATCGGGTTCGGAGCACAGCTCGATCAGTGCCTTGGCGATGCGGCCCTGGGTGTCGAGGAAGGCCAGGTGGAAGACCTTGCGGCGGGCCTGCAGGAGTCGCTGGGTCAGCTTGGAACCGATCGCGGTCAGGATTTCAACGGCGTGGTCGGCCAGTTCCCCCTCGAGGGCATCGCGCAGGCGCTGGTAGGAAACTTCGGCGAGTTCGCAACGGCTGCGGGTGCGCACCAGCACCTCGCGCTCGCGCGGTTTCATGAACAGTCCCATTTCGCCGACGAAGTCGCCTGGATTGAGATAGCTCAGGATCAATTCCCGGCCGTCGTCGCCTTCGGTGGAGACAGTCAACGAGCCTTCAACAACATAGAGCAGGCTCTGGCCCTCGTCGCCGGGGCGCATGACGGTGGTCTTGGCGGCGAAGTGCTGGCGCCGGCAGATCTCCAGGAATCGGTCCATGGCTTCCCGGTCAACCGGGTAGAACTGGAATTCGCGCATCGGTTCGTCTGCATACCTGATTATTGAGGGCGATCCCGCGTCAAGGCTCAGCAGGACTTGATCTGCCAATTCTGCACTGCGTCACAGTTTTCGTCAAACCACAGTGTATCGGTGCTGGAAATCGCCGGGGCGTATCAAGGATAATGGCGCGCTCCACTCGCCCCGGGTCTTCGATCGCCATGTCGTCACGCCGCATCAAGCTGCACGGTTTCAACAACCTCACCAAGGCACTGAGCTTCAACATCTACGACCTGTGCTTTGCAACCACCGAGGCTCAGCGACGCGACTATATCGCCTATATCGACGAGGCCTACAACGCCGAGCGCCTGACCAGCATCCTGACCGATGTCTCGAGCATCATCGGTGCCAACATTCTCAATATCGCGCGCCAGGATTACGACCCGCAGGGTGCGAGCGTGACCATCCTGATCTCCGAAGAGCCGGTCGCCGAGGCCGACGAACACGGCACGGCCGCGCCCGGACCACTGCCCGAGAGTGTGGTGGGTCATCTCGACAAGAGCCACATTACTGTCCATACCTATCCGGAAAGCCATCCGTACGATGGCATCTGCACCTTCCGGGCCGATATCGATGTGGCGACCTGCGGGGTGATCTCGCCGCTCAAGGCGCTCAATTACCTGATTCACAGCTTCGAGTCCGACATCGTCACGGTCGACTACCGGGTGCGCGGCTTCACCCGTGACGTGCGCGGGCGCAAGCATTTCATCGACCACAAGATCACCTCGATCCAGAACTACTTCAGCCGCGATACCAAGAACGCGTACGAAATGATCGACGTCAACGTCTACCAGGAAAACCTGTTCCACACCAAGATGCGGCTCAAGCAGTTCGAGCTCGACAACTACCTGTTCGGTGTCAACGCCGACGATCTCGACCGCCGCGAACGCAATCGCATCGAAAAGCGGCTGCGCAAGGAAATGCAGGAACTGTTCTACGGGCGCAATCTGTAGGC
>CAYQJJ010000163.1:0-6785 GCA_964417745.1 uncultured Wenzhouxiangella sp. | reverse complement strand
TAGCCGCACTGCTGGCGCGCCTCGTCGACCGCCGGTGCCACGGCAAGATTGGACGCCAGCCCCAGCGACTCGAGCAGCTTGCCGACCGCGCCGACCGGGGCTGAAATCAGCCCGCCGCGCTCGACAGTAATCCAGGAGACCGGCAAGCATTCAGCCAGCTCGTCGAGCTGTTCCTGTTCGGCGCGCCACAGCCGCCGCATCGAGGCAGTATCGCGGTAGCCGGCCAGCTGCCAGTGCAGCAGCAGATCCTTTTCATCGGCCTGAAGCCGGATCACGCTGGCGCCGGGAAACACCCGGCCGAACAGCGCCAGATCGGCCGGATGAACGAAGCCGGGCTCGAGCGTCGGTGTGTTGTCGGGCAGTCGGCGCCGATAGCGTCGGCGCGCGACATGAGCCTGCGCCTCGTCCAGTGTGGCCACGGCCGCCGGGTCGGCCGGCAGCCCGAGCGAGGCCTGGCGCTCGGCCCACTCCCCGGCCGGCAGCCGGTTCAGACCATCGACATGGGCCAGTGCCGCGAGCACCAGTTCACGGCCGCTGCCGGGCCAGCCCGAGACCAGGATCAGGCCTTCGCCTTCGCTGCGATCTTCGGGCCAGTCCAGACCCCGCCAATGCCCGGGCTCAGGCACCGAAGCCGAAGCCCGGCCGGGGAACGGCGCCCGCCAGCGGCCCTGGCGGACGTGCTGGCCGGCCTCGGCATGATGGCCCTGCCGGTCGAGCAAATCGGCCAGGCGGGAATGGATGCGAGCGCGCTCGCGGTCGGCCAGCGCGTCGGAATCAAGTGCCGTCCTGAGCACGTCGATAGCCGACTGATCGCGCCCCTCGGCCATCTCCAGCCCGGCTCTCAGCCAGGCCGACTCGAAGGTTCGGCGCGCATCAGGCTCGAGCGCATCCAGAGCCGCCCTCGCCGTCTCGGTATCGCCGGCTTGCAGGGCCAGGCGCGCGGTCGCGAGACCGGCCAGCAGGCCGAGTGTTCCCGACCGCGCCGGAAGGCCCGCCAGGTCTTCCCATGCCGCCTCGGTCTGCCCGCGAAACTCGGCCAGGCGAGCGCGGACAAGCCCCTGCCAGTCGCCGCTCACCACGTTCTCGGCGCGCGTCAGTAAACGCTCGGCCGCGGCCGTGTCATTCAGGGCCAGGTAAAGCTCGAAAAGTTCGAGAATGATTTCGGGCTCGGGCGAGCCATCGCGGACCAGGCGCTCGAAATCGGCCCGCGCGTCGGCCAGACGGCCAGCCCGCATCAAACCACGCGCCCGGGTCAGCACGCGGCCCGGACCCTCGGTATCGAGCTCGCCGGCAGCGCGCAGGGCCTCGTGGGCTTCCGGCTCACGCCCCTGCTGGCGCAGCAGCCTGGCCAGCGCAACGCGCGGCGCCGGGTTGGCGGGTTCGGCTTCGATCGCGTTGACCAGGCAGCGCTCGGCAAACGAGCCATGACCCTGTACCTCGAATACCCGGGCCATGAGCATCTGTACCTCGGCCCGGTCGGGGCGCAGACCAACCGCCTCGGATGCATACCGATAGGCGGCATCGACTTCGCCATCGTCGAGCAGCATCGCGCCAAGCGAGGTCAGGGCCGGGACGTGCTCGGGATCGGCGACCAGCGCGCTTCGCAGCCCGGATCGCGCGCTGTCGAAGCGCCCGTTGCGCAGGTCCAGGCGCGCCAGCATGGTGCGGGCGGGCGCATGATTGGGATTGAGCGCCAGACACTGGCCAAACAGGCGCCGCGCCTCGTCGAGCCGGTCGGCGCCGGCCAGCAGACGGGCCAGATGGAAGCGGCTGGCGATATGCCGCTCGTCGGCCGCAGCGGCCGCCTGCAGGCGCTCGATCGCGCCGGCGAAGTCGCCGCGCCGCTCGTCGCAGCGGCCCAGCAGGGTCATCAGGGCCGGGTTGCCGGGGTCGTCGGCCAGGCCGCTGATGCAGCAATCGGCTGCCTCATCGGTCCGGCCGCTGGAAAACAGGTTCTGCGCATGGCGCATCAGTTCGGAGTCAGTTGACATAGCTCGTGTATCAGTCGTCGTTCAATCCAGCTGTCGAGGCGCCAGTTTTCCAGGAAACCACAGTGACCACCGGATGGCAGCACTTCGAGATCCAGAGCCGGCGGGCTCGGCAGCGCGTGAAAGTCGCGCACCGGGATGATCGGGTCATCGGCGGCGGTAATGATCAGGGTCGAGACCTGCAAACCGGCCAGGTAATCACCCGCGACCGAGTAGCCCTCCAGGTAGGCATCGAGGTCTTGAAACTCGGTCTGGTGGCGGACCAGCCAGTCGGTCTGTTCGCGAAGCCCGGAGAGGCGGAACCAGTCGTCGAGCCGGTAGTGGTCGGGGTAAAGCGCCTGCTTGAGTTTCAGTGACCGCCGCCACTTGCGCACGAAATAGGTCTCGTAGATGCTCAGGCCGCTCTCGAGCGCGTCGAGTACGTGGCGCGGCCGGATGACCGGGCTGATGGCCACGGTACGCCGCAGCTCGAATCCGTACGCCGGCGCCTCCCGGGCCACCCGCAGGGCGAAGTTGCCGCCCAGTGAGAACCCGGCCAGAAAGACCGGACCGGCGCTATGGGCACGCGCCAGCTGACCGACCACGTCGGCGACTTCGTCGAGCCGACAGGAGTGGAACAGGTCCAGGTTGAGATGGTGCGAGTCACCGTGGTCGCGGAAATTGAGGCGGAAGGTATCGAAACCGGCCGCATCCAGCGCCGCGCCCGCCGACAACAGGTAATTGGAGTCGACGCTGCCTTCCCAGCCGTGCAGCAGGATTGCCAGCGCGTTGCGGCGTTGCGCTTCGGGTACACCGGCGCGGTGGCGAAAGCCCAGCAGCCGGGTGCCGTCGGCAGCTTCGATGACCTCGTTGACGCCGCGCGCCAGGTAATCGCGCGCACGCTTGCGGACCCGCGAACGACGCCACGGCCCCGAGGTCAGGATCGACTGCACATGCGGGCTGCCGAGCAGGCCGCGGGGTGCGAATTCGCCGGGCCCTTCCAGGGATTCAGGATTCATAAAACTCCTTGACGATGTCACGCGAACGGCGGGCCAGCGCGCTGCGCCCGCCGTCGAGGCCGGCAACCGGCTCGCCGATCATGAGGCGGACCTCGAAGCCGCGGCAGGCCAGCAGGCGCGCTGCGTTGCCCAGAAAGCTCTCGCCCGGGGCAAAGACCACCTGCGGGTGCAGATCACGGCCATCATCGAGGCTCTGGTATCGAATCGCAATCGGCAGCACCGGCACACCAACGCGCACGGCCGCGGCAAACAGCCGGGCGTGAAACGGCCCGACGCCCGCTTCGGGGCGGATTCCGCCCTCCGGAAAGATACCAACTTTTTCACCGCGCTTGAGCAGCGCGGCCATGCGTCGGTTGACCCGCCGTCGCGACGACTCGCTGCCGCGCTGAATGAACAACGTGCCCGCCAGGTCGGCCAGCCGCCCGATCATCGGCCAGCCGCGGATTTCGGCCTTGGCCACCAGCCACATCGGCCACAGCGCGTGCAGCACGACAATATCGAGCCAGCTGATGTGGTTGGCCACCACCAGGCAGGGCGCCTCGGGCAGCCGCCCGGAAACCCGCAGGCGGATTCCGAAAACCCCCAGCATCAGGCGCGACCAGAGCCGATGCGAGCGCTGATGAAGCCTCACGCCGCCGACTGGCAGGTCGCGCAGGCCCGGCAGGAAGGTCAGCAGGGTCAGCGGAATGCCGATCAGCACATGGGCCAGCAACAGCGGCAGTCGAACCACGCTTCGCCATCCGAACCAGCGCCCGCGCGAGGCCTCATTGGTCATCGGCTGCCCCGGTACCACCACACCGCCAGCAGGCGGTGAACTGCCCTTCCAGCGACTCGCCGCAGCGGTCGCAGATCCAGTCCTCGGCTTCGCCACGCCGGTCGGACTGGCGAAGAATCTCGCGGGCCTGCTCCAGCCGGGGTTTCTTCACCCACACCGAGGGCCGTGCGCCCTCGGCGAAATAGATCTCGACGGCCGCCGTCCACAGCTCCATGCTCTGCACCCGGGTCTCGATGCCCTCGGCCTCGAGCAGCCCGCGCACGAATCCTACTTCGACAGGGTTGTCGGCCGTGTGCAGCCGTACCCAGTCACTCACGGGGTCTACGCCGGTGGTCGTGCATCATGAGCTTCGGAGAGCGATTCGAGCGCCGTTCAAATCAGCCGTGCAGACTAGCACACCTGGCATTTCGAGCCCATCGCCCCTACATCCTTCAGTTGACATTCGTACTTGAGAGACCTGCGACCGTGACCGCGCCTTCCACGCATCCGACGATCCGCATCGCCGACAGCGGCCGGCAATTCAGCGCCCGACCCGGCGAGACCGTTCTCGCCGCCGCCCTGCGCCACGGCATCGTCCTGCCCTACAGCTGCAAGAATGGCACCTGCGCAAGCTGCAAATGCCGCCTGGTCGAGGGGCAAGTCGATTACCCCTACAACCCGCCCGAGGCCCTGAGCTTCGACGACATCGGCGCCGGCGCCGGCCTGGCCTGCCAGGCCGTGGCCCGGAGCGACCTGGTCATCGAAGCCCGCGAAATCACCCAGGTTGCCGAAATTCCGGTGCGCATGCTGCCGGCGCGGGTCGAATCGCTGAGCCGCTTCACCGACGAAATCATGCGCCTGCGCCTGAAGCTGCCGCGCGCGGCCCGGCTGCAGTTCCTTGCCGGCCAGTACATCGACATCCTGCTGCCCGAGGGCAAGCGCCGCGCCTTCTCGATCGCCTCGGCACCCTCCGAGACCGAGTTTCTGGAGCTGCACATCAAGCACGTCGACGGCGGCGGTTTCACCGGCCACGTGTTCGACGACATGCAGCGCGGCGAGATCCTGCGCCTGGAAGGACCGCTGGGCACGTTCTTCATCCGCCGCTCCTCGGACCGACCGATCATCATGATGGGCGGCGGGACCGGCTTCGCGCCGCTCAAGGCCATGATCGAGGAACTCATCGAGACCGGCGATGATCGGCCGGTGACGCTGTTCTGGGGCGCGCGCACCGAGGCCGACCTGTATGCCCGCCAACTGATCGGCGAATGGGAGGACAACCTCGAGCAGTTCCGCTTCGTGCCGGTCCTTAACGATCCGGGCCCCGACTGGACCGGCGCGCGGGGCTACGTACACGAGAGTGTCCTGGCCGCCCACCCTGACTTGAGCCCGTTCGACGTCTACATGTCCGGGCCGCCGGCCATGGTCCACAGCGCCCGTACCGCCTTTCTCGGCGCCGGCGTACCCGAAGAACGGCTGTTCTTCGACTCCTTCGACTTCGCCCCGGATGTGCCGCCGGCGACCAACGGCTGAATCAACCACGCAGATAAACCACGAAGAGCACGAAGAACACGAAGGGAAGACACGCTTGCCTGCCGGCCGATTCTTGCTGCTGGCATGACCAGGGATGCGCTGCACGCGAATTCTGAATCAATCTGCGCGGGCGCGATCATTGCCAATGTGCGTGATAATGAGCCGAGATTTAACGGACCTGTTTCGTGGCAAGAATTGCAATCATTGGCAGTGGCATCGCCGGTTTGACGGCGGCCCGGCTGTGTCGACAGCAAGGTTGGCAGCTGCAATTGTTCGAGCAACAGGATGTGCTCGGCATGCTCACGCACGGTCTGGAAGTCGAGGGTGGCATCGTCGATGTGCCTCTTCGCGTGATGAACGCACGGGACTGGTCCAGCCTGCTCGGGCTGGCCGGCGAGCTGGGCGTGGAGAGCTATACCGTGGAAGTCGATACCACCTTTAGCTGGAGTGATGGCCATACCTGGTTTCGAAGCGGCAGGATGCCGCTGGCACACTGGCCCGTCCCCGGGGGCTGGCGCTTTGTCAATTCTGATGCCATGCGCATTGGCCTGGGCCTGCTGCGACTCGCTGGCCTGATCCGCCAGCTCCGGCAGCGCGATACCGCGATGACCCTGGCAGAGCTGCTCGAGAGCGAACCTTTCGAGCCTGCATTCTGGCGGGGCCTGATGCTGCCCATCCTCAAGACCATCTGCACCTGCAATGAGGATCATTTGCTGGCCTGGCCGGCACTGCCGTTGCTCGATTTGGCACACAGCGTGATGCACTCCGGAGACCTGATGCGACTGAAAGGGGGCACCCGGGCCCTGGCCGATGCCCTTGCGGACGGCATCCCGATCATGACCGGATCTGGCGTAGTCGAAGTCACTGTCGAGGACAATGCCGTCAAGGTGCTCAACGAGGCCGGCGAAGGCGGGCGCTATGACCGAGTCATCGTCGCGACCCAGGCCAATCAGCTCGATTTCTTGAAGGACAAGCCATTCAATCAAGAGCGCGCGGTGTTGGCGAACATTCCGTATGCCAACGGCGAGCTCTGGGTACATGGCGATTTGCGCTTCATGCCCGGTAAACGTCAGGACTGGGGCGCACTCAATTTCCAGATGGATTCCGACATGGATGAGTCAATGTTCACTGTCTGGGTCAATGCCGTGGAGCCGACTCTTGAGGAAGGTTCAACGGTGTTACAAACCTGGGATCCGTTGTTCGAGCCGGAGCCGGACCGCGTACTGGCACGCATTCCCATGCAACGCGCCGTGGTCGACTCGCAGACCGCCGGCATTCGCGAGGAGGTCAGTCGCTGGCATTCACAACCCGGGCGACGAGTCTTCTACTGCGGCTCGTGGGCTGGTGAGGGCGTGCCATTGCTGGAATCGGCCGTGCGCTCTGCGCATAGCGCGGTGCGTTCCATCGTTACCAGTAGCCAACCAGGGAACCTTTGAGCAAGTACGCAGGAAGCACGTTTCTTTCGGCGAAGCCGCTATCCCACCCTTTTTTTAACGATCCGACAGCATGACAATC
>CAYQJJ010000162.1:0-6797 GCA_964417745.1 uncultured Wenzhouxiangella sp. | reverse complement strand
ACATAATATTATAATATAAAGTTGAGATGAAATTTCCGTGAAAACCCCAGCCACAGCCAGGCCTGGACGGCCCGACGGGCCCTGCCCTCAGCCAGGCCATGTGGCGGGCACAATGTACCGAAACACCTTGACAGGCGAATCAGAAGCCCAGCGGAATCCCGAGCACAAAGAACCCGACCAGCATGGCCGTCCAGATGACCAGAAAGGCAACCGAATACGGCAGCATGATCAACAGCATGTCGCCGAAGGCCATGCCGGGTTTGTACTTGCGCATGAACGCCAGGATGAAACCGGCATAGGTCATCATCGGCGTGATGATGTTGGTGGATGAGTCGGCGACCCGGAACGCGGCGGCGACCAGGTCCGGTGTCATGGCCGGATTGACGAAGTAGAGCATCGGCACGAAGATCGGCCCGAGCAGCATCCACTTCGATGTCAGGCCGCCGATGAAGATGTTGATGATCGCCGTGGTCAGCACGAAACCGATGAGCAGCAGCACCGGGAACTGCTGCAGGCCCAGCGCCATGAGCGTCTCGGCGCCGAGATACGTTACGTAGGACCCGAGCCCGCTGTAGCTGAGCAGGCCCAGAAAGTTGTAGCAGAAAAAGGTCAGCACCAGGATGTAGCCCATGGTGTTCATCTGCCCGACCATGGCGTTGACGACATCGGTGATGCGCTCGAACTTGCCGGAGGCATAGCCGAAGAACACCCCGGTGATGACGAAAAAGATCGAGATCAGCAGGATGATGTTGTCCATGTAGGGCTCGACGGTCTGACCGGTTTCGTCGACATACGACCCGAGCGGCCCGAGCGCCAGACCAACGATGACCGCCGCGGCCACGACCACACCGACCAGTGCGGCTCGCAGGCCACGACGCTCGGACTCCGAGACCTCGAACTCGCCGGGGTTGATGTCGTCGGGCACCTCGAAGCTCTCACCGTCCAGACGCGGTTCGGTGATCCGCCGGCAGACCCAGTAACCGACCGCCGAGAGGACGAAAGTGGAGGTTGCGATGAAGTAGTAGTTCATGGTCGCCGGGCGCAGAGGCTGGCCGTCGGCGGTGGTGAACGGCACCCCCTGCGACTCGGCGAACACCTCGGCGTTCATGCCGATGATCACATCGACCGATCCGGGCACCAGGTTGGCGCTGAAGCCGGCCGACACACCGGCAAAGGCAACCGCCATGCCGATCAGCGGGTTTCGTCCGAGACCGGCATAGAGCAGCCCGGCCAGCGGTATGAGCACCAGGTAGCCGGCATCGGTGGCCACCGAAGTCATGATGCCCAGGAACATCAGCAGGAGCGGCAGCCAGCGCTGCGGAATGCGCGCACCGACGGTCTTGATGAGCGCTCCGAACATGCCGGAGTACTCGGCCACGCCAATGGCCAGCATGACCACCAGGATGACGCCCAGCACGCCGCCGCCGAAGCCCAGCCAGTTGTCGAGCAGCGCGTTGTCGAAGATCCAGCGGACGTGCTCGGCCTCGTACATGGGCAGAATCTCGTAGCTGACCATCTCGCCACCGGCGCCGGTGGTTTCGAACTGGTGCCCGCCCATGACCACGGTAATCAGCCAGGCGAGCGGATAGAAGGCCATGAAGATGATGACCGGGTCGGGGATCTTGCGCCCGGCGCGCTCGACCCAGCTGCCGAATTGCGCACCAAATGACTGGAAACGAGCCATGATCTAGCCAACCGTGAATGGGTCAGCGCGCGAGTATACTGGCCCCGGCGGCGGCACGCACCCGGCTGCCCTGCCCCAGGACGAACCGCTCCGCCCGACGACGCCATTCATCCATGAATCACTCCGTTCCCCGCTCTGCCCCGACCGCGCTGGCACTTCTCGACCAGGATGCCGAGCTTCAAGCGGCCGCCCGTGCACTGACCGAGACCGGCTGGTGGCTTGGCCGTGGCGCCGTGGCAGATGAGCTGGTTGCCGCGCTCTTCAAGGAGCTTGAGGATCTGCGCGAAGCCGACCAACTCGAGCACGCCGGCATCGGGCGCGAGCACAACCACCAGATCGATCGCGCCATCCGCCGTGACCGGATTCACTGGATGAGCCGCCAGCGGCCGGTACAGGCGCGCTTCCTCAACCGCATGGAGGCGCTGCGGCTGGGCCTCAACCGCGAGCTGTTTCTCGGGCTGTTCGAGTTCGAGGGGCATTTCGCGCATTACCCGCCCGGCGGCTTCTACCGGCGCCACTTCGACAGCTTTCGCGGCGCGGCCAATCGCATCGTCTCGACGGTGACCTACCTGAACAGGCAGTGGCAGCCCGGTGATGGCGGTGAGCTGGTCATCCATCCCGCAGAACCCGGGACCGAAGCGATTGTCATCGAGCCGCGTGCCGGAGACATGGTGCTGTTTCTGAGCGAAGAGATCGAACACGAGGTGCTGCCCGCGCGCACCGACCGTACCAGCATCGCCGGGTGGTTCCGGCTCAACAACTCGCTGGCCGGCCAGGTCGATCCACCGCGTTAGAAAACCTTTGCTTGTCGGACCAGGTGCCCGATTGCGGTAGACTCCCAGCCGACCCTTGAGAGCCGCCGGCAAGCCACTTGACTGATTCCGTTGACCAGCCCGAGACAGCCGAACTGCCACCGCAGCCGCGCCTGTTGTTCGTCGATGGATCGCGCCTGATGCGCCGCTCGGCGGTGCGCATCCTGGGGCGCGAGTTCGATGTCTCCCTGGCCGTCGACATGGAAGGCGCCTGGGCCCGGCTGCTCGAGGACCCTCTCATCCAGGTCGTGTTCTCCGATTTGGTCGACAAGCAGGGCCAGGAAGACCTCACGCTGCTCGAGCGCACTCGTTCCTCGGCTAGCCGCCGGGTGCGCGAGACCCCGGTAGTCGTCATCATCGACGACGACGACAGCGACCAGCACCGCGAGAACGCGCTCGCCGCCGGCGCCACGGACTTCATCGACAAGCCCTTCCGGCCCGCCGAGCTGCTGGCACGGGCGCGCGCGCACGCAACCCATGCCGATGCGGTACGACGCCTGCGCCTGCTCAAGTCCGGGAACAACAGCGACCAGTACACCGGGCTGGGCAACCGGCGCTATTTTTTCGAGCGCCTGGCCCAGGCGCTGAGCTTTGCGCGGCGTCACAAGCAGGCGCTGAGCCTGGTGCATGTGCATATCGACGGCCTGGCCCGGGCCCTGGCCGAGCTGCCGGACAGCCAGTCCAGCCAGCGGCTGGCCGAGCTCGGTCGGGCGCTGTCCAGGGCGGTACGGCGCGAGGACACAGTGTACCGAACCGGCCCGGAGACCTTCAGCTTCATCCTGCCGGGCACCAGTGCCGAGGGTGCCGACGTGGTGCGGTATCGGCTGATCCCTGAACTCGATACCCTCGGCCTGCTCGACGGCCGGACCGGGCTGGAGGTCAACAGCCGTTTCGACGTCCAGGCGCCGGAGCTCGGGCCCGACGAGTCGGTGGTCGAATGCCTCCGGCGGGTCCGACGTGACATGGGGGCGGTGCTGGTCGACTCACCCGACGCATCCCTGCCCGAGCCGCCGGATTCGGCGCCGCAGAAGGCGACCGGAACGGCCGGGCTCGACCTCGACACGCTGCTCGAAAAGGCACGCCGGGGCGAACTCGAGGAAATCCGGCAACACCTTCCCGACCTGATGGCCCGGCTCAAACCGCTGCTCGACATGGCCGCCGATGGCCAACGCTCGACCGACTCGAAACCTGGATCCGGACCAAATCCGGATGACCAATCCGGATGAACAACCCGGGTAAAAGGCAGGCAAAGGGCTGAAACAAGTCGCAAGGCTGACACTTTTCCGCAACCGCGTGCCGATTTTTGTGCATGACCGGCGAGCCGTCTTTCGCCCGGCTCCTCGGGAAAGGGCCTGGCGAGAAGGCGATGTGAAGGGAACCGGGTTGGCCAGCGAGGTGGCCCGAATCTTGCATTGCTTATCGCATGAGCGCAACGACCCCCACCCCCGAAACCACCCTGCCGCGCGTCCTGTTCGTCGACGACAGCAAACTCATGCGACTGTCCGCGCGCAAGATCCTCGGCGAAACCTTCGACATCGGGCTGGCCGAAAACGTCGAGCAGGCCCTCGAACAGCTCAACAAGGACCCGACCATTCAGGTGGTTTTTTCGGACCTGAACATGCCGGGCCAAAGCGGCTATGAATTGTTGACGAGCCTGCGCCAGTCCCACCAGGCGCGCCTGCGCGACCTGCCAGTGGTCATCATTACCAGCGTCGAGAACCAGGAGCGCGAACGCCAGCGGGCGCTCGACCTGGGAGCGACCGACTTCATCGGCAAACCGTTCAAGGCCAGCGAGCTCATGGCCCGGGCCCGCGCGCACGCCTCCTTCGAGGAAGCCGAGCGCCGTATCCGCCAACTCGAAGCCAGCAGCTCGCGCGACCCGGCCACCGGCGTGGGCAGTTCCGCCTATTGCGTTCAGCGTCTCGACCAGGCGCTGAGCTTCGCGCGCCGCCACGACCAGCCACTGTCGCTGATTCACCTCCAGCTCGAGGGTCTCGAGCGACTGCTCGACGAACTCGGCAAGCCCTTTTCGACCCAGGCCCTGGCGCGCATCGGGCAGACCCTGAACGATTCAATCCGGCGCGAGGACACCGTCTATCGCACCAGCGTCGAGCACTTCACCTTTCTGCTGCCGGCTACCGGAGCCGAGGGCGCCGAGACGCTTCGCAACCGCTTTCTGCCCGACCTGGAAGCGCTCGGCCTCAGGCCCGACGGCGGGTCGCTGAATGTGACCAGCCGCTTATGGGTCCAGCCGCTGCCGCTCGATGGCCGGGCCGATGCCGAAAGCCTGCTCGCCGAAGGCCTGGAAAAGGAGCAGCCGCCGTCTCCCCGTCCGGAACCGGCCAGCAACGAAGGGACCCAGCAAACCGCGGATATCGAACGGGCGCTGGCCCTTCTTGCCCAGGGCGAGACCGAAGCCGTACGCGCCCAACTGCCCGACCTGCTCGAACGGCTTGCCCCGCTGCTCGAGCTGGCCCGGGAGCGGGCGCGCAGCGCGCGTTCCCAGGCCAGGCAGTCCTGAGCCCAGCTTACGCATGACCCGGGCTGAAGCGTGGTAACGACGAAAGCGTTCGCAGATCAGCGGCGTCGTCGATCCCGTCGTTCTTCGTCCCCGCGGCGCTCTTCGATGCGCGCTTCGGCGGCCTCGCCCGAGGCGAGCGTCCAGTCGATCATCTCACCGAATACCTCGATGAGTGCGGCCTCGAAAGCCGCGACGAGCGGATCGACGTCGGTGCCCGCCACCGACCGGCGAGCGCTGAAGTTGCGGCTGTCCACCGGACGCGAGCTGCGCTGGTGGATCAGTGCAGCCTGCAGCTCGATGGCCACGTCAAGGTCGCCGGTATCGGTCTCGACGGCCTCGAAATGCCGGATTTCAGTAGCCAGGCTGTAGCGGCTGCGGATACTCCCGGCCCGGGCCACGCCGGCCAGCACCTCGGCATCGGAAAACGACCGGACCAGCGCCGTCTGCAGCATGGCCGGCACATTGTCGAGCCAGGCCGCGCCGGCATAAACCTGCAGCCTCGATGGCCCGCGCCGGACCAGCAGGCGGTCTGAATCGCGCATCTGATCGGCGACCGGGCGCTGGATCTGCAACGACCAGTCGACCGGCTCGCGCGCCGGGTCAGCCGGCAGGGTGACGTTCGGGGCCAGGATACTGACCGAGCTGGTCTGCCCGGTCAGCGCGCAGCCGCTGATGGTCAGCGCGCTGGCCAACGCGGCGGCCACAACGAGTGTTGACGAAATCGCTTTCATCGCGGTCGGTACTCCTCGGGTTGGTCGCCGCCGAACAGGAAGCGCGTCGGGTGGCGTTCAAAACGGCTGGACAGGCGCGAGAGCTCGCGCACCAGCTGGCGAAACTCGTCCATCGCCGGGCCAAGCTGTCCGAGCGCATCGGCGCCAATCTCCGAGAGCGCTGCCTCGTTTTCGGCCACCACGCGGTCGAGACGCCCGGCCAGCGAGGCAAAGCGCTCCAGGCTTTCGCCGAGATCATCGCCCATCGCTGGCAGGCGATCCATAACCTGAGTATCGACGCGCTCGAGCGTATTGACCATTCCGGCCAGTGCGCGGTTGGCACCATCGAGCACCTCGACCAGTTGGGCGCTGCCATCGCGGGCGTTGGCCAGGACTTCGGAAATGGTGTCCTGTTCCTCGGTCAGGGCCAGCGTCAGGGCATCGATATTGTCGAGCGTCCCCGAGACCCGCTCGGCATTCTCCTCGCTCAGGAAGTCGAGCAGGCGCAGCATCACTTCGCTGGCGGTGCCGGCGATGTCTTCGGAAGCATCGAGCAGGCGTTGCAATGGCGACTCCTCGGCCATGATGTATGGCCGTTCCTCGCCGGGTTCGGCAGTCAGCGGCGGGCTTTCCGGGCTGCCACCGCGCAGCTGGATGAAAGCCACCCCGGTCAGGCCCGACAGGGTCAGGCGTGCCTCGGTATCCTCGCGCACCGGGGTATCGGCCTGCAGGCGGACCACCGCAATGACCCGGCGCGGGTTATCGGGGTCGAGAGACAGCTCGCGTACCGAGCCCATGTTGATGCCGTTGTACTGCACCGTCGAGCCGACCGAAAGACCGGTAACGGCCTGATCAAAGCGGATTTCATAATCCTGCCAGGCCGCATCGGCCTGGTATCGCGCCGACCACAGCCCGAAGGCCAGCATCAGCGCCAGACCGATCAGGGTCACGGCCCCGATCAAGACATGATTCGCGCGTGTTTCCATGGCATTGCTCCGTTAGCCGGCCGCGCGCGCGGCGAGGGCGCGAGTGCCGTGAAAATAATCCTGCACCCAGGGGTCGTCGAAATC
>CAYQJJ010000161.1:5359-6855 GCA_964417745.1 uncultured Wenzhouxiangella sp. | reverse complement strand
GAGGCGTGAGGCGTGAGGCGTGAGGCGGAACCCTGAACCCTGAACCCTGAACCCTTTCGCCCTTTCACCCGTTAACCCCTTAACCCTTTAATCCCGACCTCCCGATGCCGAATTCAACCAATACCGTTCCGACCAATAGCAAACTTTCGACCCGCATCTACCCCTCCGGTGCGCTGAATATTCTTTCGCGCGAGGAGGTGGCGCGGTTGTCGGATGCCAGTGAGGAGCTCGGTGGGGTGTTGCGCCAGTGTGCGCTGGCGGTGCTCAATTCGGGTGCCCAGGGTGATGACGCCGAGGCGATGCTGAATACGTTTTCCGATTTCCGCATCCAGGTCCACCAGGTCAACCGCGGCATGCGCATCGACCTGGAAAACGCCCCGGCCTCGGCGTTTGTCGACGAGACCATGATCCGCGGCATTCGCGAGCTGCTCTCGGCGGTGGTGCGCGACATTGTTTATTTCCACACCGAGATCAGCCGCAACCCGCATTTCGACCTCGACGATTCCGAGGGCGTGACCAATGTGGTCTTCGAGATCGTGCGCAATGCCCAGCTCATCGATGCCCAGCGCGAGCCGAACCTGGTGGTGTGCTGGGGCGGGCATTCGATCAGCGGTGAGGAATACGACTACACCAAGGAAGTCGGCTACCAGCTCGGCCTGCGCGGCCTCGACATCTGCACCGGCTGCGGCCCCGGCGCCATGAAGGGGCCGATGAAGGGCGCGACCATCGCCCATGCCAAGCAGCGCACGCTGCCGGGCCACTACGTGGGTGTTTCCGAGCCGGGCATCATTGCCGCCGAAGCGCCCAACCCGATCGTCAACGAGCTGGTCATCCTGCCGGATATCGAAAAGCGCCTCGAGGCCTTCGTGCGCCTCGGCCACGGCATCGTGGTCTTCCCCGGCGGGGTCGGTACGGCCGAGGAGATTCTCTATCTGCTCGGAATTCTGCTCAACCCGAGCAACGCCGAAATGCCGTTTCCGCTGGTCTTCACCGGCCCGGAATCGGCGCGCGAATATTTCGAGGAGATCGACCGCTTCATCGGCCTCACGCTCGGTTCCGAGGCCCAGGCGCGCTATTCGATCGTGATCGGCGATCCGGTCAAGGTAGCGCGCGAGATGGTCGCCGGTATCGGGCGGGTGCGCCAGTGGCGCGTCGATGTCAACGACGCGTTCTATTTCAACTGGATGCTCCAGACCGACCCGGTCTTCCAGCAACCCTTCCGTCCCACCCACGAGGCCATGGCCGGGCTGTCGATCAGCCGCGACCTGCCGGCCCACGAACTCGCCGCCAACCTCCGCCGCGCCTTCTCCGGCATCGTCGCCGGCAACGTCAAACCCGACGGCATGCGCGCCATCCGCAAGCAAGGCCCCTTCGAAATCCACGGCGAACGAGCCATCCTCGACGAACTCGACAAACTCCTGACCCGCTTCGTCGCCCAGAACCGCATGAAACTCCCCGGCAACAGCGCCTACGAACCCTGCTACCGGATTGTTTGA
>CAYQJJ010000161.1:0-5259 GCA_964417745.1 uncultured Wenzhouxiangella sp. | reverse complement strand
CCGCATGAAACTCCCCGGCAACAGCGCCTACGAACCCTGCTACCGGATTGTTTGACAGGGGGTTAGGCGTGAGGCGGGAGGCGTGAGGCGGGGCGGGCCTGCGTGCCCGATGGGCCATGCTTGCCATGGCTCGAAATCTGAAGCGAAGAAGGATCAAGGAGCAAGGCTCAAGGTGAAAGGTTGACCCCGGAACCCTGAACCCGTCTTTTCCTTGATCCTTGATCCTTGATCCTTGGTCCTTGCTCCTATTCCCCGTAACCCGTAACCCGTAACCCGTAACCCGTTCCCCCGTTCCCCCGTTCACCCGTTCACCCGGAAACCGGAAACCGGAAACCGGAAACCGGAAACCGGAAACCGTTTCCCACCCCCGTCCAGCTTGACACCCGTCACGTTCGGGTCTATCGTGGTGTCAAGTGGGAATAAGTGGGGTTTAGTGGTTCCTGAGTGGCGTGAGGATGTAAGCGGTGTTCTTTGGCGAGACGGCAATCAATCTGGATGCGAAAGGTCGCATGGCCGTGCCGACGCGCTATCGCGAGGATCTTGCGAGCGCGTGCGAGAACCGTCTGGTACTGACGTATTCGGCCTTTGATTCCGGTTGCCTGTGGTTGTACCCCGAGCCCGAGTGGGAGCGGGTGCGCGAGCAGGTGATGGGGTTGTCGACCTTCAACACCTCGCACCGCAGCATGCAACGCCGGCTGGTCGGCTCGGCCACTCAACTCGAGCTCGACGGCAACGGCCGGGTGCTGCTGCCGCAAACCCTGCGCGAGGTCGCCGGGCTGGAAAAGCGCGTGGTCCTGATGGGAATGGGGCAGCGCTTCGAGATCTGGAACGAGACGGTGCTCAACCAGCGCCGTGTCGAGGAAGAAAAGGAGATTCAGGAGCAGGCCTCCGCCGAAATGGCCGAGCTGGTTCTGTAGCGGCCATGACGAGCGGAGCGGAACATGTCCCGGTGCTGCTGCCCGAGGCACTGGCCGGTCTTGAGATCGAGCGTGACGATCGGGTGGTCGATGCGACATACGGTCGTGGTGGCCACGCGCGGGCGATGCTCGAACGGCTGGGACCGTCCGGGCGGCTGGTGGTGGTTGACCAGGACCCCGCGGCGATCGTGCATGCCCGGCAGGCGTTTGCCGGAGACGAGCGGGTCGCGGTCTGGCACGGCAATTTCGCCGAACTGGATCGCATGGCCCGGGAGCTGGACGTTATGGGAAAAATCAATGCCCTGCTGATGGACCTCGGTGTTTCCTCGCCGCAGCTCGATACGCCCGAGCGCGGCTTCAGTTTTCGCGATGACGGGCCGCTGGACATGCGCATGAATCCCGAGGCGGGCGAGTCGGCCGCGCAATGGCTGGCGCATGCGCCGGTCGAGGAGATCACGCGCGTGATCCGCGAATACGGCGAGGATCGCTTCGCGCGCCGTATCGCCCGGGGCATCGACACCGCACGCGCCGAGCAGCCCATCGAGCGGACCGCGCAGCTCGCCGAGGTAGTCGCTCGTGCCGCCGGACCGTCACCGCCCGACCGCCACCCGGCCACGCGCACCTTCCAGGCCATCCGCATCCATATCAACGACGAGCTCGGCGCGCTCGACAGCGCGCTCGACAAGGCCATCGATATTCTCGCCCCCGGTGGCCGGATGGCGATCATCAGCTTTCACTCGCTCGAGGATCGGCGGGTCAAGCAGGCCTTCCGGCGCGCCTCGCAGCCGCCGCCGGCCAGCCGGCGCGCTCCCACGGCGCCCGATTTCACGCCCTCGATCCGCCGCCTGGGCGGGTTGATTCGTTCCGATGCCGAAGAGCAGCGCCGCAACCCGCGCGCGCGCAGCGCCTGCCTGCGCCTGGCCGAGAAGCTGCCGGAGGTGCCGGCATGATGCGCTGGGCGCTGTTCGGCGTGCTGCTGGCCGCGCTGCTGGCTACTTCAGTCGGCGTGGTCGCGCTGCGCCATGAGTCGCGCCAGCTCTTCGGCGCGCTCCAGCAGGTCGAGCGCGAGCGCGACGCCGCCCAGGTCGAGTGGTCGCGCCTGCAGCTCGAGCAGGCCTGGCTGGCCGAGGCCGGCCGGGTCGAGGACCGGGCCCGCGAGAGCCTGGACATGGAACGCCCCGAGCAGGTCAGCCTGCTGCTGGACGAGCGATGAGTACCCCGGCGCCGAAAACGCGTGGCTCGTTCCGGCTCTGGCTGACCGCCGGACTGATGCTGGCGGTGGCGCTGATGCTGATGGGGCGCGCGGTCAAGCTGCAGATCATGGATACCGAGTTCCTGCAGAGCCAGGGCGAGGCACGCTTTTTGCGCCAGGTCGAGATCCCGACCGTGCGCGGCAACATTCTCGACCGCTCGGGCGAGCCGCTGGCGGTGTCGACGCCGGTGCAGTCGGTGTGGGCCCACCCCGGCGAGCTGCTGCAGGAAATCGAGCGCCTGCCCGAACTTGCCGAGCTGCTCGATTCCCCGGCCGAGGCGCTCGAGCGCCGGTTGACCCAGCGCGCCGGGCGCGAGTTCGTGTGGATCAAGCGCCGCATCAACCCCGACCTGGCCGAGCGTATCGAGGCGCTCGAAATTCCGGGGGTGTTCCTGCAACGCGAGTATCGCCGTTTCTACCCGACCGGCGAGGTCAGCGCCCAGGTGCTCGGGTTTACCAATGTCGACGACTTCGGCCAGGAAGGCCTGGAGCTGGCCTACAACAACTGGCTCGAGGGCAGCTCCGGCGCCAAGCGGGTCATCCAGGACCGTCACGGCCGGGTGGTGCAGGACGTCGAGCGCATCCGCGAGGCACGCCCGGGCCAGGATCTGCACCTGACCCTGGACCGGCGCCTGCAGTACCTGGCGTTTCGCGAGCTCAAGGCCAGCGTGCTGGAATTCGGCGCCCGCTCCGGTTCGGTGGTGGTGATGGATACCACCAGCGGCGAGATCGTGGCGATGGTCAACTACCCCTCCTACAACCCCAACGCCCGCGGCCGCCAGTCAGGCGACGGGCTGCGCAACCGTGCGCTGACCGACGTGCTCGAACCCGGCTCGGTCATCAAGCCCTTTGCCCTGGCCGCCGCGCTCGAGTCCGGCCAGACCACGCCGGAGACGGTGCTCGATACCTCACCGGGCACGATGCAGGTCGCCGGCCACACCATCCGGGATGTACGCAACTTCGGCGAGATCAGCGTGACCGAAATGCTGACGCGGTCTTCGAACGTCGGCATCGTCGAGCTGATTCTCGACCTGGACGCGCGCGATCTCTGGGGCGTGTATTCGCGCTTCGGTTTCGGTGCGGTTTCCGGCACCGGCTTTCCCGGTGAATCGGCCGGCGTGTTGCGCGATTACGAGCGCTGGCGGCGGCTCGAGCAGGCCACGCTGGCTTACGGCTACGGGCTGTCGGTCACGCCGGTGCAGCTGGTACGCGCGATGAGCGCGCTGGCCGACGAAGGCCGGCTGCGTCAGCCGACCCTGATTCGCGGCACCGACAACCCGCCCCAATCGGTTCTCGACCCGGCGCTGGCCCGCCAGATCGCCAGCATGCTCGAGACCGTTACCGGCCCCGACGGCACCGGCACACGCGCCCGCGTGCCCGGCTACCGGGTGGCCGGCAAGACCGGCACCTCGCGCAAGGTCGGCGCCGGCGGCTACGACGACCGCTACGTGGCCAGCTTCGCAGGTTTTGCGCCGGTCTCCCGGCCGCGCCTGGCCGCGGTGGTGGTCATCCAGGACCCCGAGGGTGAGGCCTATTACGGCGGCCAGGTCGCCGCGCCGCTGTTCTCGCGCGTCATGGACGCCGCGCTTCGGCTGTTCAATGTGCCGCCCGATGACATCGAGACGCTCATGACCCGCCGGGGCGACGACGAATCGGGGGATCGCTCATGAGCGCGATGACCGGCATCGATCTTGGCGATCTGCTCCTGGGCTTTGCCGACGCTGGCGAGTCGGCCGACGTATCGGTCGCGGGCCTGGCGCTGGACTCGCGCCATCTCCAGCCCGGCGATGCCTTTGTCGCCATGGCCGGGCAGGCCAGCCACGGTATGGACCATCTGCTCGCCGCCCAGGCAGCCGGAGCGGTGGCGGTGCTGCACGATGGCGCGCGCCCGGTTCCCGACGGCTGCACGATTCCGGCGGTGACGGTCGAGCGGTTGCAGTCGCGCCTGCCCGAACTGGCGCGGCGCATCTGGGGCGACCCGGGCGAGGGCATGGACCTGGTTGCCGTGACCGGCACCAACGGCAAGAGCTCGGTGGCCTGGCTGCTGGCCCAGGCGCTCGATGGTGCGATGATCGGCACGCTTGGCATCGGCCGCCCGGGAAGCCATCGGTCGGGCGGCTTGACCACCCCGGACCTGTTCAGCGTCTACCGCGCCCTGGCCGGTCTGCGCGACGCCGGCTGCTCGACGGTGGTGCTCGAGGCGTCGTCGCACGCGCTCGCGCAGCAGCGCCTGGCCGGCCTGGCGTTTTCCTGCGTGATTCTGACCAGCCTCGGCCACGACCATCTCGACTATCACGGCACGCGCGAAGCCTACGCCGCGGCCAAGGCCAAGCTGTTCGATCAGTTCGACAGCCGCCGTCAGCTCATCAACCTCGACGACGACTTCGGCGTCGAGCTGGGCAAGCGTCTGTCGGCCAGCCCGGGGCTGTCGACCTACAGCCTCGACCCGACCCGCAACGCCGATGTCTGCGCCCGCCTGATCAGCGCCGGGCGCGATGGCCTGCAGGCCGCCATCACCCTGCCGGGTTTTGCCGTCGAGGTGCAATCGCGCCTGGTCGGCCGGGTCAACCTGTACAACCTGATGATCGTGGCCGCCGAGCTGGCCGCACGCGGCTTCGACGCCGACCGGGTCCGCTCGGCCATCGCCGCGCTCGAACCGGTGCCGGGGCGCATGCAGCCGGTCTCCGGCTTGCCCGGTGCCGGGGTCATCATCGACTATGCCCACACCCCGGATGCCCTGAACAACGCGCTGGTCAGCCTGCGCGGCTTGACCGACGGCGAGCTGTGGTGCGTGTTCGGCTGCGGTGGCGACCGCGACCGCGACAAGCGCCCGCGCATGGGGCGGGTGGCCGAGTCGCTGGCCGACCGGGTGGTGCTGACCGACGACAACCCGCGCTTCGAGGGCTCGCGCGCCATCATTCGCGACATCCAGGCCGGCATGCACTCACCGCAGCGCAGCCGGGTGATCCCCGACCGCGCCGAAGCCATCGCCTGGGCCATGGCCGAGGCCGCACCTCAAGACCTGATCCTGGTCGCCGGCAAGGGCCACGAAACCGAGCAGATCGTCGGCGACACGGTACGCGCCTTTTC
>CAYQJJ010000160.1:0-6861 GCA_964417745.1 uncultured Wenzhouxiangella sp. | reverse complement strand
TCGACGAGGATCTGACAACCCGGCCCAACAGCAGCTTCGGCATCCGCCTGGCCAGCAGCGACAGCAGCCGGGTCATCGGCAACCAGGTCGGCTTCAGTACCCGCGGCATCCGTCTCAACACCGGGGCCACTGGCACCGTGGTCGGCAACAACTGGCTGGGTCTGACCCCGGACATGGCCGACATCGGTAACTCGCTGTATGGCTACTATGCCACCGGGGCGTTCAATTTCCTTGGCACCGACCCGAATACGGGCGAGTCCATGCCCAATGTGGTCGGATTCAACGGCAGCGGCGGCGGGGTACGCATCGGCGGTGCCGACAACCTGGTGATCAACAACTTCATCGGTATCGGTCCGGACGGGCAGTCAATCCCCAACGGCGGGTCCGGCGGGCTGGTCCTGCTCGATGATCCTGCCGGCAGCCAGATCGGCCTGTCGACCCGTTCCAATGCCAATTTCATCGGCAACAACCTCGGCGCCGGGATCGAGATCCGCGCCTCGGTTGCTACGGTCTCGATCGCGGTCAACCGCATCGGCCAGGGACCGACCCTGCAGGCGGCAGGCAACCAGGGCCCGGGTATCGCGCTCGGCACGGGTGTGAGCAATATCGACATGCTCAGCCCGCCGACCATGAGCGATTTCCACGACAGCCTGCGCATTGTCGGCAACGCAGGCGACGCCATCGCCTTCGACCCCGATGCCGGTACGGGCAACCGCATACAACGCCTGTACGCGCGCTACAACCAGGGCAAGGCGATCGATCTGGGTCCCGGTGGCCGCGATCAGGACCCGGGCGATGCCGATACCGGGCCGAACAATCTGCAGAACTTTCCGGAAATCGTCGAGCCGACCTTCCGCGACCCCGATGCGGACACAATGACGGTCACCTTCCGCGTCGATTCCGACCCGGGCAACGCAAGTTATCCGCTCAGCGTCGATATCTATGCGTATGACGATGGACAGCGCGGCGGAACCGACAGCTTTCGCTGGTACGGATCGGTGCTTTACCCGGAAAGCGAGGCCGGAGAATTCCTCACCGCCACTTTGCCCCGGCCCGACCACTGGACGAACATACCGATCGACATCGTGGCTTCGGCGACCGATGCGCTGGGCAATACCAGCGAAATGTCGGAGCCTTTCAGCATGGCCGACACGTACACCATCGGCGGCACCGTCGTCGACCTGACCGGCAGCGGCCTGGTGCTGCAAAACAATGGCGCGGACGACCTGATCGTGGCCCAGAGTGGCACCTTCCCCTTCGTCTTCGACACCCCGCTGACCAACAGTGACCCCTACAACGTGACCATCGCCGCGCAGCCCGACGGGCAGTTCTGCACGGTCGAAAACGGTTCGGGAACGGTCATCGACAGCGATATCGATGACATCGAAGTCATCTGTCAGGCCACCGACGACGAGATCTTCCGCGACCGTTTCGAACCAACCGCCATGCGGGGCCAGCCCGCGCGCACAAGGAGTGAATCATGAATCAGCGATTGACGATTAGTCTGACGATTGGTCTGACAATTGGTCTGACGATCGGTCTGGCCGCGGCCGGCCTGCTGGAGTGTTCCAGCGCGCTGTCCAGCGAATGGACCGGCACAGAGTCCGAAGACTGGTTCGATGCCGACAACTGGAGTGCCGGCGTACCGGATGCCAGTACCAGCAGCGTTCGCATCGATACCAGCCAGCCCAACCCGGCCGTAATCGACGGCGAGCCGGCCGCCACCGGCAGCGGCTTCGGTGTCGGCCGCAGCGGCACCGGCGAGTTGCAGATCCTCGGCGGCGGCGCGTTGAGCTCGGAGTCGGCCAATCTGGGCAGCCAGTCGGCCGGCAACGGCAGCGTAACGATCAGCGGGCCCGGCTCGAGCTGGCAGGTGCTCTCGGGCAATTTCGACATCGGAGGGTTCGGAACCGGCCAGCTAGAAATCCTCGACGGCGGCCTGCTGCACACGCCGTCCCTGCTCAGCCGGATCGGTCAACAGGCCTCCGGCAATGGCAGCGTGCTCATCGAGGGCGCAGGATCGACCTGGGACCACCCGGGCGATTTCTGGCTGGGTCATACGGGTACGGGTCAGATGACCATCCGTGACGGCGCCCAGGTGACCTTCAGCTCGACTTCGACGTTGGCGCAAGCGGGCAACAGCCAGGGCGAGTTGCTGTTGACCGGCAGCGGCTCCGTGTTGGCCGGTAACCGCCTGCACGTGGGCAATGGCAACACGTCGGGCACGACGCTTTCCAGTGGCTACATGCGGCTTGCCGATGATGCCATGCTGCAGCTGACTGGCACCGGCCCGGCGGGGAACTATCGGCTGGTGATTGCCAGCAACCTGCGCTCGGAGGGGGAGATGGTCATCGGCGGGCCGTCCGGAGAGGCGCCCGAGGCCCCGGGTCAGATGGACGTGACTGGCGGCATTCTGTTCAGCAACGGTGGCGGCACGCTGGTGTTCAATCACAGCGGTCAGTTGAACCTGCCTTTTACCATCGAAGGCCCGAACCTCGGTTCCGGACTCGTCCGGGCAGAGAACGGCACCACCCTGTTCTCCGGGCAGCCGGTCGAATACAGCGGCACCCTGAGCATCGAGCCCGGCGCGGTGTTCGGCGCGCGTGGCCAGCTTGGTGACGTGATCAACGCCGGCACACTGGTTGTCAGTCCGGGCCAGCCCGCCACGCTGGAGATTCAGGGCGACTACAGTCACGGCGAGGAAGCGGTCCTCGAGATCCGCCTCGGCCCGGGCCCGACGATCGACCTGGTCGAGGTGGCCGGAGCAATGACCATCGACGGGGGCAGCGTTCGTCTCGTCGTGGCTCCGGGAAACTACGGCTCCGATCCGCTCGACGGGCTGTACCCGTTCCTGGTGGCCGAGGGCGGCATCGAAGGTCAGTTCGGACCGCTGGATACCAGCAGCCCGTCCGCCTTCGGGTTGGTCCACGACGGCGACACCGTCTACATCGAGGTCAGCGATCGCCTGTTCGACGACCGATACGAGCCATGATCGCGCCCGTACAGACTGATTCAGTGGGCGTGTAGAATCCGGATATCACTTCTCCCGGAGGCAGAGCATTGCCCAATCCGCGCCAGTCCCGGCGCACGGGGTCCGGCAAGGCCGATCCGGCCACGCGGGCCGCCGAGCTGATGGCCCGTGCCTTCGACGACTACAACGCCTCGTTCGCCGACATCACCCGCCGGGCGCGGCGAAGATTCGAGCAGGCTGACCGGGCCGGCATGCGTGAGGATTCGACCGCCCGGGTCGTTTTGTACGATGAATCGGCCGACGAGACCATCGGGCGGCTCGAGGCGCTGCTTTCCGAGCGCTTGTTCTCACGCACCATCTGGCGCGATACCCGGGCCCGCTTCGCCGCATTGATTGAAAACCGGCTCGACGCCGAACTCTACAAGACCTTCTTCAACACCATCATCCGGCGCTTGCTCAAGACCCGCGGTGTTGACCCGGCGGTGGAGTTCGTGGCCCTGGACATCGAGCCGACCGACCGGATCACCCACCCCGTCGCGCGCCACACCTACGCCGTTGGTGGTGACCTGTCCGGCGTCTTTGCCCGGATTCTCGAAGACCACGCATTCCGCCTGCCCTGGGCCGATGCCGGGGCCGACTCGGCCGCGCTTGCCGAGCGTGTCTCCGGCGCACTCGACGGTGATGGCCGGGTGCTTGCCCTGGAGTTGCTCGAGACGGTGTTCTACCGCGAGGGGCGCGCCTACCTGGTCGGGCGGGCGCTGGGAACCGAGCGCTACCTGCCGCTGGTGATCGCCCTGGTCAGCGCGCCGGAGGGCGTGCGGGTCGATGCGGTACTGACCCGGCGCGGCGAGTTGAGCATCCTGTTCGGATTCACCTTCAGCTACTTTCTTGCCGACCTGCCGACCGTAGGGGATGCGGTGGTGTTCTTGCGCACACTGCTGCCCGACAAGCCGGTCGCTGAGCTCTACACCGTGCTCGGCCGGATCAAGCAGGGCAAGACCGAGCGCTACCGGGCGTTTTTCCGCCACCTCGACAATCACCCCGACGAACAACTGGTCGAGGCCGAGGGGCAGCCCGGCATGGTCATGCTGGTGCTCACGCTGCCTTCGTTTCCGCTGGTCTTCAAACTCATCCGCGACCGCTTCGCGCCGACCAAGAAGTTCGGGCGCAGCGAGGTCAGGGCGCGTTACCGGCTGGTGTTCCGGCACGACCGGGTCGGCCGGCTGATCGATGTGCAGGAGTTTCGCGACCTGCGCTTTCCGCGCTCGAGCCTGTCGAAGGCAATGATTCAGACGCTCGAGCGCGAGTGCGGGCGGGTCGTCAACGTCGAGCGCGACAGCGTGGTCATTCGTCACTGCTATGTCGAGCGCCGGGTGCGGCCGCTCGATCTCTACCTTCGGGAAGCCTCAGGCGAGCTGGCCCGTGCCGCGGTGATCGACTACGGCCAGGCACTCAAGGACCTGGCCCGCTCGAACATCTTCGCCGGCGACCTGCTGCCCAAGAATTTCGGTGTCACCCGGTCCGGCCGGGTCATCTTCTACGACTACGACGAGCTGCGGCTGATGAGCGAGTGCCGCTTCCGGGTTGTCCCCGAAACCGGCGACGATCTGCTCGAACTCAGCGAAGAGACCTGGTTTCACGTCGCCGACAACGACGTCTTTCCCGAGCAGTTCTCGCAGTTCATGAGCCTGGGGCCTGAGCATATGCAGGCGCTTCGCGAAGCCCACCCGGACCTGTTCGAGCCCTCCTGGTGGCAGAACGTGCGCGAGCGGCTGGTTGCCGGCGAAGCGCTCGACGTGCCGCCGTACCCGGCCGCCGCCCGCATCGGCAATCACTGAACCTGACCTTCGATTACTGACGGGCGGGTCAGATCACGCTTTCGATGCGCGCCACGGCCTGCTCGAGGGTTTCGAGGTTGCAGGCGAACGACAGGCGCAGGTGGCCGCTGGCGCCGAATGCGGTGCCGGGCACCGTCGCCACGCCGGCCTTTTCCAGAAAATATTCGGCCAGCGCCAGGTCATCTTCCAGGCCCAGGCGCTCGATCAGCCCGTGGCAGTCGGCGAAGGCATAGAAAGCGCCCTGGCCGGGCGTGCAGCGGATGCCGATCAGGCTGTCCAGGGCCGGTACCAGCCAGTCGTGGCGCTCGCGGAAGGCTTCGTTCATCTCGGCCACGCAGGTCTGGTCGCCGTTGAGCGCGGCCACCGCCGCGGCCTGGCTGATCGAGCAGGGGTTGGAGGTGGACTGGCCCTGAACCTTGCGCATTTCGGTAATCAGGCTGGCCGGGCCGGCCGCATAGCCGATCCGCCAGCCGGTCATGGCATAGGCCTTGGACACACCATTGATGACCACCAGCCGGTCCCTGAGGGCCGGCACCACCTCGCCGATGCTGGCGAACGGCTCGTCGGCCCACCAGATATGCTCGTAGATGTCGTCCGAGGCGATCAGGATGCGCGGGTTCTCCAGCAGCACCTCGCCCAGCTCGGCCAGCTCGGCGCGGGTATAGGCGCGGCCGGTGGGGTTGCTGGGCGAGTTGAGGATCAGCAGCCGGGTCTTGTCGGTGATCGAGGCGGCGAGCTGGGCCGGGGATATACGGTAGTCGGACTTTGCCTCGGTATTGAGGATCACCGGGTCGGCGTCGGCCAGGCGCACCATGTCCGGGTAGGAGACCCAGTAGGGCGCCGGAATGAGCACCTCGTCGTCGTCGTTGAGCAGGGCCTGCAGCAGGTTGTAGATCGACTGCTTGGCGCCGCTCGAGACCAGTATGTCGGCCGGCTCGTACTCCAGATGGTTGTCGCGCGCGAGTTTCGACAGGATGGCCTGCTTGAGCGCCGGAGTGCCGTCGACGGCGGTATAGCGCGTCTGGCCGCCGTTGATGGCCTCGATGGCCGCCTCGCGGATATGCGCCGGGGTGTCGAAATCGGGCTCGCCCATGCCAAGCGAGATGACGTCCTTGCCCGCAGCCTTGAGTTCGGCGGCTTTCATGCTCATGGCGATGGTTGCCGAAGGCTTGACCTGGGCAACGCGGTTGGAATAACGGGTGCTCACGAGACTTCTCCCTGCCTGGGTGGTGATAGTGCGGACCGGATAACGACCCCTCTGCCGTTACAATTATAGTATGACTCAACGCTTCCGCATGGCATCGAGCTACGAGCCGGCCGGTGACCAGCCGACCGCCATCGATCAGCTCGTCGACAGCCTCTCGGCCGGGAATATGCACCAGACCCTGCTGGGGGTGACCGGCTCGGGCAAGACCTTCACCATGGCCAACATCGTCGAGCGCCTGCAGCGCCCGGCGCTGGTCATGGCGCCCAACAAGACCCTGGCCGCGCAGCTCTACGGCGAGTTCAAGGCCTTTTTCCCGGACAACGCGGTCGAGTATTTCGTCTCCTATTACGACTACTACCAGCCCGAGGCCTACGTGCCCTCGAGCGATACCTTCATCGAAAAGGACGCATCGTTCAACGAGCATATCGAGCAGATGCGCCTGTCGGCGACCAAGGCCCTGCTCGAGCGGCCCGATGTGCTGATCGTGGCGACCGTTTCGTGCATCTACGGCCTGGGCGATCCGAGCTCGTTTCTCAAGATGACACTGCCGCTCAAGGTCGGCGCGACCATCAGCCAGCGCGAGATCCTGCGCCGGCTGGCCGAAATGCAGTACTCGCGCAATGATTTCGAGCTGCGGCGCGGGACTTATCGCGTGCGCGGCGAGGTCATCGACCTGTTTCCGGGTGATTCGGAGATCGAGGCGGTGCGGGTCGAGCTGTTCGACGACGAGATCGAGCGCATCAGCTATTTCGACCCGCTGACCGGCGAGGTGCGCGAGAAGACCGACAAGCTGACGATCTTTCCCAAGACCCATTACGTCACGCCGCGTCAGGTGGTGCTCGATG
>CAYQJJ010000159.1:0-6922 GCA_964417745.1 uncultured Wenzhouxiangella sp. | reverse complement strand
GGACGAAACGAGATCTCGCGCGGCGAGCGACTCATGAACGAAGCAGAAGCCAGCTTTCGCGAACGCTTTCCGGACCTTCCGCTGAACCCCGATAATCAAGAAAGACGTTCGGATCAGCAGAAATAGCGTCTTGACGATGGCGTTACTGCCGACTTGCCAAAAAGGTCAACATTGACTCACTAGAGAGTCGACACCGTGTCTTCCGTGAAGGCTTTGAGGCAGTCGTGTGCTTTGCCAAGCTGTTGCGCATCGTTTGCGTGGACAATCAGCACGTGATGATTATCGCCGAGCGCTGCCTTGACCTTGACGATATAAGGCGAGTGGTCGGGCCGTAGCGTGACGGCACCACCGACCATCGCCCCACCAACTGTGCAGAAAAAAACCAGCAACATCGCCGCCGCCCAGGGATTGCCCACGACGAAAGCGATGTCGAGCCAGATCAGCAATGCAAAAGCAACCAGCCCGACAACAGCTCCGGCCAGCGCGAGCCACAGGTGCGTCCGGATCAGCGTATGCCAGATCCCCCGGGACTCCGGCTCCAGCAACGCACCATCGGCCTGATCACCTGGCGCAAGGGCGAGGATCTGAGAATCCTTCAGACCGCCGGTCTCGAGCAATCGTTGCCGACAATCGTTGAGCTTGTCGGCATCCTTGAAGATGCCGGCAACCTTGTGGTCTGATGCTTCTCCGGTCATTCCCATTTCACGTTTCATAGAGGCCTCTTTGTCGATGAGCCAGAGCGGTCGTTTCGGGCTGCAATCCAACCGCCTTGATTCAAGACTAGCAAAGCTGGCCGATTGCTGCACAGCCACTCGAAGCAGTCCTTCTCGAGGAAACGGGAAACGCCCCTCCCGATACTCTTACCAATGAGATGTGTCGGGTCATGTACAAACTTCAACCCTCTCCCCCGGAGCGTATAATCGAATTATTGCCCCACAGGAGCTGCCATCATGCCAATCTCAATCCATCGCCTGACCGTCCTTCTTGCCGCCGTGTTGCTGGCAGCCGGCTGTGCTACCAACCCGGTTACCGGCGAGCGCGAGCTGAGTCTGTACGGTGAAGATTGGGAGCGCGCCGTCGGCGAGCAGCATTACGCGCCGCTGCGCCAGTCGCAGGGTGGTGACTTCGTGCTCGATCCGGAGCTGGTTGCCTATGTTCAGCAGGTCGGCCAGGATGTCGCCGCACACTCCGACCGGGAACTGCCCTACGAATTCCACGTGCTCAACAGCTCGGTGCCCAATGCCTGGGCCCTTCCGGGCGGCAAGATCTCGATCAACCGCGGGTTGCTGACCGAAATGGAATCCGAAGCCGAGCTGGCCGCGGTGCTCGGCCACGAGGTAGTCCACTCGGCCGCCCGCCACGGTGCCCAGGCCCAGTCGCGCGCGGCCCTCGCGCAGGGTGCGGTGATCCTCGGTGGGGTCGCCGTCGGCGTAGCCACCGAGCGCGAGGACTACGCCGCGGTGACCATGATGGCCGGGATGCTGGGCGCGCAGCTGATTACCCAGCGCTATTCGCGCAACGCCGAGCGCGAGGCCGATTACTACGGCACCCGCTACATGCACCGGGCCGGCTACAACCCGATGGGCGCGGTGCGGTTGCAGGAGAGCTTTGTGCGCCTGTCCGAGGCGCGCGAACCGGGTTTCATGCAAGGCCTGTTCGCCTCGCACCCGCCTTCGCCGGAACGGGTCGAGAACAACCGCCGGCTGGCCGACGAGCTGGGCCGCGAAGGCACTACGGGCGAGGCGCGCTACCAGCGCATGATCGCGCGCATCAAGGAACTCGAACCAGCCTATGAGGCGCACGACAAGGGCCGCGAGGCGCTCGCCGAGGGCGACTACGACTCCGCACTGGCGCGCGCTGACGAAGCGCTGGCCATGGAGGACGGTGAGGCGCTGTTTCACGCCCTCAAGGGCGACGCCCTGGCTTCCCAGGATCGTCTCGACGAGGCCGAGCGCGCCTACAGCGCTGCCCTGCAGCGCGACAGCGGCTGGTTCTACCAGCATCTGCGCCGGGGCATGGTGCGCGAACGAACCGGCAACCATGCCGGTGCGCGCGCCGATCTCGAGGCGAGCATCGAGCGCCTGCCCACCGCCCAGGGCCACTTCCATCTTGGCAACGTCGAGCGCGACAGTGGCAACCGCAATCGCGCCATCGAGCAGTACCGCATCGCCGCCCAGTCCGAGGGAGAAGTCGGCCAGCGCGCCCGCCAGGCGCTCAGCGACATGGGTGCCGGCCAGGGTTGACCGGGCGGTCAGCAGCAAGCGCGCAGAAATCCTGCAAGCGCTTGCAAGAAAACGCGGTCCATTCGGGTCATGTTGAATGTGCGCAGCAAAAAGCATCGCTTCGAGGCGATGGCCCGGCTTTATGCCGACGACCTGTTTCGCTTTGCGGTGTGGCTGTGCCGGGATCGAACGCTGGCCGATGACCTGGTCCAGGAGACTTTCATCCGGGCGTGGAAGGCGATCGACTCGCTCAAGGAAATCGACAAGGCCAAGAGCTGGCTGATCACGATTCTCCGACGCGAGTATGCACGAACCTTCGAGCGCAAGGTCCTGCGACTGGTCGATATCGACGATGTCGTCGATCTCGAACCCGACGGCGACAGCCCCGACGGGCTGGCCGGACGCGACGAGCTGCGCCGGGCCATCGCCGAGCTCGACCCCAAATACGGCGAGCCGCTGGCGCTCCAGGTACTCATGGGTCTGTCGATCAGCGAAATCGGCGCCAGCCTGGAATTGAGCGACAGCGCCGTCATGACCCGGGTATTCCGGGCCCGCAAGCAGCTCGAGCAGTACATGCAGGATGAACTATGAACACGACGATGCCTATGGACCTGGAAACCTTCAAGGAGCGACTGCTGGCCGACCCGGAATGCCGTACCCCGGAAATGGCCGAGGCCCGTGATTCAAGCCCGGAGCATGCCGAGGCCGCCGCGGCCGCGCTGGCGTTCGAGAGCGAACTCAAGACCGCCTTCGACGTGCGCCCGCCAGCCGGACTGGCCGAGCGCATCATCGAGCGCCAGCGCCAGGAGAACCATCCGGCGCGGCAAAACGCCACGCCCTGGATGTGGGCCACAGCCGCAGCATTGGTGCTGGCGGTGGGCTCGATCACTTTTCACTTCACCGGCCACCCTGAAGACGCTGCCGGACACGGCGACGTCTGGAGCCACCTGGCCTGGCACTGGGAAATGGACGGCGTCGAGACCCTGCAGGCCAGCCAGACCTCGCCGACCACCGCCGAGGAAGTCCGCGAAGTCCTGGCCAGCCTGGGCGTCGAGGCTGACCCGGCCCTGCTCGAGCAGGTCAGCCTGGGCAAGTTCTGCCCGACCCCGGACGGGCGCGGTGCGCACATCGTGCTCGAGTCCGACGTCGGGCCGATCACCCTGATGATCATGCCCAATACCCACGTCCCCCACGCCCCGGCCTCGGCCATGCTCGACGATGGCACCCAGTCCTGGGTGGTCAACCTGGAGCACGGCAGCATGGCCGTGATCGCCGAACCTGACCGCAACGCCGGCGATATTGCCCGCGAGTTGCAGCGAAAGTTCAGCGTTCAGCCGGGCCTGAGTCTCTGAACCGACCGGGCGCTTGCTCAACAACCGGTGATAGGATTAGGAGCAATCGAACCAACCACCCGGGGAGGCACTTGATGCCGAGAAAGCTACTGCTTGCGCTGCCGCTGCTGCTGGCCAGCCCACTTTTCGCCCAGAGCCTGGTTCTCGAGAACGTCCGGCTGGTCGATATCGACTCCGGCACGGTCGGCGAGACACAGAGTCTGGGCATCCGAGACGGATTCATCGTCGAGGCCGAAGGAATCGACGCGCCCGACCGCAGGCTCGACGCCGAAGGTCGTTTCATCATCCCCGGTCTGGCCGAGATGCACGCGCATGTCCCGCCGGGGCAGATCGGCGAACAGCGCATTCACGACACCCTGATGCTCTACCTTGCCCACGGTGTGACCACGATTCGCGGCATGCTCGGCGAGGCCGCCCACCTCGACCTGCGCCGGCAGCTGGCCGCCGGAGAGATCGACGGACCGCGCCTGATCACCTCCGGGCCCTCGTTCAACGGCAACTCGGTGGCCTCGGCCGGGGCGGCTCGCGATCGGGTCCGGGCCCAGGCCGAGGCCGGCTACGACCTGGTCAAACTGCACCCCGGTCTGTGGCCGGAGGCCTTCGAGGCGATCGCCGAGACCGCCGAGGCGCTGGGCATCGACTACGCCGGGCATGTTTCGGTGGCCGTGGGCCTGGACCGGGTCCTGGCTTCCGGGCAGGGCACGATCGACCATCTCGATGGCTACGGCCAGGAACTCGTGCCGCCCGACCACCCCCTGCATGGCACCGACCCGGGCCTGTTCGCGATCAACCTGGTCGCCGGCATGGATCCCGATCGCATTCCGGAGCTGGCGCAGCGCAGCGCTCGGGCCGGAGTGGCCAACGTGCCGACGCAAAGCCTGATCGAGAACTGGGCCAGCGCAGATATCGACGCGCTGATGGCGCGCGAGGCAATGGCCTGGATCCCGGCCGAGACCCGTGCGCAGTGGCGGGAACGAGCCGGACAGATCCGCGAGCGCATTCCGGAGGGAGTCGGCGAGCGCTTCGTCGAAATCCGCCGGAAGCTCATCGGCGCCCTGCACGAAGCCGGTGCCCCCATCCTGCTGGGCGCCGACGCGCCCCAGATTCTCAATGTTCCCGGCGATTCGGTCCACCACGAGCTCGAGATCCTGGTCGCCGCCGGTCTGAGCCCGGCCGAAGCGTTGGCCACCGGCACAACCGCCGTGGCCCGCTACCTCGATCAGCCCGCCCACGGCTGCCTGGACCCCGGTTGTGTCGCCGACCTGGTGATGCTCGAGCACAATCCGCTTGCCGATATCGGCCACAGCCGCTCGATCGAGGGCGTCGCCCGCGCCGGGCGCTGGTATGACCGCGAGCAGCTCGACGCGGCCCTGGCGGCAATCGCCGAGCGGGCCGACAACGAAGACTGAGCCAACCCCTGTGCCTTCTGGAGACCTCCTGGCGCTCGACCGGATTGCCAGCCGTCCGCTGCCCTATGTCGAGCGCCTGCAGCGCCGCGACCCGTCGGACATCGAACTGGCGGTCATCCACGCCACCGAGCTGCCCGACCTGGCCACGGCGCGCGAGTTCGGCGAGCGTATCCATTACCCGGCCTCGGGAACGGGCAACAGCGGGCATTTCTACATCGACCGCGACGGGGCGATGGAACAATGGGTGCCGGTCGAGCGCATGGCTCACCACGTCGCCGACTTGAATGCGCGTTCGATCGGTATCGAACTGGTCAACCTGGGCCGCTACCCCGACTGGCACGACTCACGCCATCAGGCCTGGCAGGAAGCCTGCCCGGAAGCCCAGCTCGCGGCGCTGATTGCTTTGCTGAACGAGCTCGAAACCCGCCTGCCCGGCCTGAAGAACATCGCCGGCCACGACCAGCTCGACACCCGCTGGATAGAAGCCAGCGACGACCCCGGCAAGAGCGTGCGCCGCAAACTCGACCCGGGCCCGGATTTCCCGTGGCCCCGGCTGCTCGAGGCAATCAACCTGAAACAACTGGGGTAACGCCCCCGCTTGGCCCGCCTTATTCCCCACCCCCTCTACTGCGACGCCGCCAGGCCCCGCATCTGCGCCGTTTCGCTCGGTCGCGCATCCTCACCGTACAGGCGAGTACGACTCCGGTGCGCTCGGTCGCGAAACGCCACAGCTACAGGACCTGGCGACGCCTCGCTACGAGCGGGTGCGGAATAAGGCGGGCTTGGCGCTTTTTTCCCTTTTCCCGTCCTACGAATTCCGCCTCGGCCGCAACGCCGCACGCACGATTTCCTCGACATCCGGGCTCAGGCCCTTCTTGTCGGCGATGGCGCGCAGTTCGGCCTGCATCTTTTCGGCACGCACGGCATCAAAGGCGCGCCAGCGATTGAAGGCCGAAGCCAGCCGCGCGGCAACCTGCGGGTTGCGGGCATCGAGGTCGCGTACCACTTCACCAAGGAGCGCGTAGCCGGCGCCATCGGCGCGGTGGAAGGCCAGCGGATTGTGCTGTGAGAACACGCCAATCAGAGCGCGCACCTTGTTCGGGTTGGACAGGCTGAAGGCGGGGTGGTCCATGAGGTGCCGGACGGTATCGACGCTGGCCTCGGCGGGCACCGAGGCCTGCACGGCGAACCATTTGTCCATGACCAGCGGGTTGTCGGCGAAACGCTCGGCAAAGCGCTCGAGCAGGGTATCGCCGCGCGGGTCCTGGCTGTGAACCACGCCGCGCAGCGCGGACAAGCGGTCGGTCATGTTGTCGGCTGTCTCGAACTGGTCGCAAGCCAGTTCCACGCCCTGCTCCAGGCCGGCCGAGCACAAGTGCCCCAGGGCGACATTCCGGAGCCGGCGCCGGGCGGTCGAGGCGCCATCGTCGCTCCAGGGCGCGGAATCATTGAGGCGCTGGTACACATCCGTCAGCGAGCCCTCCAGCCACTGGCCGAGTTCACGCTGCACGGCATTGTGCGACTGGTGGATCACCTCGACATCGACCAGGTCTCGCGACTGGGCCAGCTCGTGCTCGCTCGGCAACACCAGCAGCTCGGCGGCCAGCGCCGGGTCGATGCGCTCATCGGCCAGGATCGCCGCCCAGGCCTCGCCAAGCAGCTGCGCGCCCTCGGCCCGGGCACCGCCGGCGCTGATGGTACGCTCGAGTACGCGTTCTGCCAGTCGGCGGCAGGCGCGCCAGCGGTTGAGCGGGTCGGGGTCGTGGCCGGCCAGGCGCGCCAGATCATCATCGCGCCAGTCGAACACCAGATCGACCGGCGCGGAGAAATCGCGCATCAGCGACACCAGGGCATTCGGTGGCAGGTTGCGCAACCGGAACTCCGAGTCGACCTGGGTCAGCACCAGCAAGCGGGTCGTCGGGCCGGGCCCGGCCTCGTC
>CAYQJJ010000158.1:0-6934 GCA_964417745.1 uncultured Wenzhouxiangella sp. | reverse complement strand
CTTCTTGGAAACCTTCTTCTTCGAAGCCTTCTTCTTGGAGGCTTTCTTTTTCGAAGCCTTCTTCTTGGAAGCCTTCTTCTTTGAGGCTTTTTTCTTGGAAGCCTTCTTCTTGCTCACTTTTTTCTTCGAAACTTTCTTCTTTGAAGCTTTTTTCTTGGAAGCCTTTTTCTTGGAGGCCGTCTTGGCAACCTTCTTCTTGGCCGCCTTTTTCTTGGCAGCCTTTTTCCCGGACCCGGCACCAGCCGCGGTATTGCTCGCACCGCCGGCTGAAGTCGCTCCACCGAGCGCCGGCGAGGCCGGTCTGCTACCCTCACCCGCCCCGGGTGCCGGCGAAGCGCCGGTCGACGTTGATTCTTCGCGTTTCTTGTCGTCGTCAATCTGCATGGCTCTGACCTCCAAGGTCACAATCAATTACATCGCTACCAATTGCAAGGCTACCGACTTGAACGTCGGCCCCGCTCCTCCCTGACGTGGTTGATCCACTCGCTGGCCGCTTGTCGGACCCGATCGAACTGGCGCGCCTGATCAAACTGCTCGATCGACGCGTCATAGTTGCCAAGGTTGAAATAGGACATTCCCAGGAGCAAGTGCGCATTGCCCCGCTCATTGGGCTCGAGACCACCCAGCTCTAGCGCCCGAGTCAGGGCATCGCGAGCTTCTTCCCAACGCTCCAGATCGGTCAGGATGAACGACCGCTGAAGATCGATCTTGCCGTCGTCTGCCTGTGCCCCGGCGCGTTCGTAGGCATCCAGAGCACTGTCCTGCTCGCGTGCCTCATACCACGCACCGGCCGCCATTTCCCAGTGGCGGCGGGTATCTTCCACGATGCCCTGCTCGAGGCCATCCTGCATTACCTCCGCCGCACGCCGCGGCGCACCCTTCGACTGCAGCAGACTGGCCAACTGAACGAATTCGGTCTGACGGTCGAGCAATCCACGCCGATAAGCCAGCTTGAGCGCGGCCTTGGAGTCTTCCTCGTTGTCCAGCTCCATATGCAGCGAAGACAGTTGAATCCAGTAGTTCTTGGAATCCGGGCTCATGGGAATGACGATCTTGAGAACGTCGATGGCCTCGCGATATTCATTGAGCTCCATATGCATGCCGAGCTTGAGCTGATACCACTGCTCACGCGGATCATCGGCCAGGGCCAGCGCCCGGTCGATCGCATCAAGCGCTTCCCGGAATTCGTCGGCCTGAGCGTGAATGCTCGCCTTCATCACCCAGACATCCACCAGGTTGCTCTGGTCTTCATCGACCAGGCAGAACCAGAAATCAAGCTGATCCAGTGCCTCGGCGTACATCTCCTCGCTGTAATACAGGTTGGCAATCAGCAGCACCATCTCAAAGTGCTGCTCATTGCGCATCTGGTCGAGTTCGACGGCACGCTCGAAGTGCTCGATCGCCTCGAGCGGGCGCTCCTGCTGCATGCGCACGTGGCCCATGGCCTGCCGGATCACGGCCTGCTCGTAGTCCTGACGCCGCGTGCGCTCCAGCAGGTTTTCCAGCGCCTCGTAGGCCTCGTCATACAGCTCTTCGCCAATGTCTTCGTAAGCATTGGACAGCCGATTGTAGGTTCGCTCGGTTAGCGTGCCTGACGGCGACTCGCGCTCTTCAGTGCAATCGACCCCACGCACGCGATCCTGCGCCTGAACAGCGATCGACGCGAGGCCCATCGTCATGGCAAAGCTGAGCACCAGGCTTCTGGCGGAAAACATATTCATGGTCATGATCCGTCGAGACTGAATTCGATGGTCTGGGTCGCCTGGCGGGCGACAGGCACGCCGTCAACAACCCGTGGCTTGAATTTCCAGCGCAAGATGGCGCGAATGGCCTCGCGATCAAAGACGCGCGGGGGCTGCGCCTCGATAACGCGCGGTGACCTGACCGACCCGGTCTCATCGATAGTGAACTCGACTCGAACCCAGCCCTCGATCTGGTTCATCGCCGCGTCTCGCGGATACTGCGGCTGAATGCGGACCAGTGGAACAACATCGCCCTCTTCCTGGCGATCGGCCTGACCGAACGCACCCAGAAACGGGCCGGAGCCGGTACGTGGGACATCCAGAGCGGGCATGTCCATCTGCGGCATATCCTGAACCTGCTGCTCCATCTGGGCAATTTCCATGTCCGGCGGCGGCGGCGGGGTTTCGGGCGGCGGCGGTGGCGGTGGTCGACGGCGGTCACGCCGTTCGACCCGATCATCGATTTCCACCGGGCCGAACCGGATACCCGGCGGCGGCTCCATGGAGTCGGGGTCACCGCGTGACCCGGCGATCAGGGAATGCATCAGGTAGAACGCCGCCAGGGTGACGACCACCGCCAGCAGCACGGAAACTACATATCGCACGCCTGTATTCATGCTTTACCTCCCGCCTTCTTCATCGGCCGAGACCGAAATGCGCGTGATACCCCCGGCCTGAACCTGATCCATGACTTCGATCAGTTGGCCGGTTCGAGCTCCTCGGTCGGCAATCAATACGGCACTGCTTTCCGGGTTCTCGGCTCGAGCGCGCTCGACTTCGGTTCGGACTTCGTGCAGCTCGATCTGCTGCCGATTCATCCATATCTCATCGTTAGGCCGGATCGCGATCAAAACGTTCCCCTGGGGCCGTGGTTCGGCGGACAGCGCGGTTGGCTTGTCCACCTCCACCCCGGTTTCCCGGATGAACGATGTCGTCACGATAAAGAAGATCAGCATGATGAAAACAATATCCAGCATCGGCGTGATATTGATTTCAGGTTCATCCTTGCTTGCGTGTCTGCGAGCCATGGGTATTGGCTACCTCCGTTATTCGTAGCGCAGCAGGTCTTCGAGACGCTCGGCCTCGACATCCGCCTTGCGCTCCAGATAGGAACCGAAGTACAGCCCGGACAGCGCGGCGACCATGCCAGCCATGGTGGGTACGGTGGCCTGGGAAACGCCGGCGGCCATGGCACGGGCATTGCCCGTGCCAAAGAAGGCCATGACATCGAACACGGCGACCATTCCGGTCACCGTACCCAGCAGCCCCAACAGCGGACAAACCGCAATCAGCGTCTGGATCGTTCGAACGTTGCTCTTCAGTTCCAGGCTCAACCGGCTCACCAGCTCTTCCTTGATGCGGCTAGCGTACCACGAGCGACTGTCATCTCTTGCACGCCACTCGTCGAGCAGCTCGCGCCGCCGCCTGGGCAGCACGCGAAAGATGTACCAGAACCGCTCGATGATCAGGGTCCACATGACGAGTAGAACCGCCATGATGGCCCAGAGTACATCGCCGCCGAGCTCGAGGAACCCGCGGATGGCTTCTAGAAAGTTAGTCAGCGCGACCATGGCGTTTCTCTGCGAGTCTGGCAATGATGCCCGCTGCCTGCTCTTCCAGGATCTGGATCAGCGCACGGGCGCGACTGTGGAGAATGCTGTGAATGATGGTCAGCGGAATGGCCACGATCAGGCCGAGCACCGTCGTCATCAATGCCATCGAGATACCACCGGCCATCATGCGCGGGTCACCGGTACCGAACAGCGTGATCTGCTGGAAGGTCACGATCATGCCGACCACGGTACCGAGCAGACCAATCAGCGGCGCAACCACGTAGAGCACCTTGATCAGCGGCAACCCGGATTCCATCGGTGCGCTCTCGCGCAGGATCGCCTCGTCAAGCTTGAGCTCGAGCGTTTCGACATCCTGATCCGGATTGTCCTGGTAAACCTTCATGACCCGGCCGAGTGCGTTTCCTTCACTGGCTTCGTCACGCTTGACCTGGCGCTTGATCGCGTTGCCGCGAATGGCCAGCAGAATCCCTCGCCACAGCGAGAACAGAACACCAAACACACCAAGGGCGATGATGATGTAGCCGACTTCTTGGCCCTGGCGAACACGTTCCTGGATGGTGGGCGAACGAACGACCTGGGCGAGGATTGCACCGCGGGTGCCGTCGATGGCCATCTCTTCCACTCCACCGGGCTGCGCATCCTGCAGGCGCTGCGCCATGCTCTGGAAGCGACCGGCCGGCTGACGCGGAAGCTCGACCAGCAGGCTTTGGTCAGCATCCCACTGCAGGAACTTGCCGTTGGAAATGACATTGAACACACCAACTCGCACGACCTCGCGGTTTTCCTCGAGCATGCCGTCTTCGTCGATGACATCGGCGTTGAATCGAACCACACGGCCGGACTGGTAGATTTCGCGAACCATTTCCAGCCACAGGCGGCTCAGCTCGTTGACCGTCGGCAACTCACGCCGCTCGGCCAGGTCGCCGAGAAACTCGCCACGCCCGGGCAACTGGGCGCTGACCATCGACTCTTCGATGTTCCCGCGCACGTCTCCGGAGACCTGGCGGACGACGCCGAACAGCTCCCCGAGGTTACCCATGCGCTCATCGAGGGTTGTTTCCAGTTCGACCAGCTCGGCTTCGTTGGCCTCGAATGCGTCGCGCAGTCGATCGGAGCGCTGCTCTTCCGAGCGCAATTCCGAGCGCGCCTGCTCAAGCAGGTCGCGACGGTTTTCACGCTCGTCGATGAATCGCTGCAGGCGCTGCTGGTCAACGCGGGCTTCTTCCTGCGCCGACTGCTCAACCTGGCGCAACAGCTCTTCGAGAGTTCCGTCCTGGGCCGTGGCGCTGAAAGGAACAACCATCAGCGCCGCCAGGAGTGTCAGGATCTTCTTATTCATTCTTATTCACCCTCCGAGACAGGTGCGGGCACGGGCAGGCGGATCAGGTCGGGCGCCACCTGGTTTCTGGCAATCGCGATGCCGTCGCTGACCGGCAGGCGATAGCGGTCACCAAGACGCTCGAACTGACGCTCGTTCGGGTTCCACCAGCCGGTCTGGCTGCCGTCAAGGGATTGCCAGAACAGCAACGTGCGGCCGATACGCAGGAACTCGACCTGCTGACCATCGGGCAACGCGCCCCGATAGGCCTCCGTCGTGCGGCCGTACTCCATCTCGGCCTGATAGGCCTCGATGATGAGCCGATACTTCTCGGAAGTGGTGATGTCGGATTGATCAAGCACGCCCATGAGGCCATCGGCCCGCTCGGTCCGTTCGGATAGCCGGAACGGAACGTCGGCGCGCACCAGCTGGCCGAGTCGTTCGGCCATGTCGATCATCAGCGGAACAACCTCGCGATTGGTCCGTTCGAGCCCGTCGAGCTGCTCGTTGATCGAGGCGATCTCGTCTTCCTGGTTGGTTACGATCGACTGCATCTGGTTGTTATAGACCCGGAGGCTATCGGTCTCGCTGATCACGCGCCGATATTCATCGATCAACTGCTGGGTTTCTTCATCAACCTGGTTGATCTGCTGCTGGGTCTGAGCGGCCTCCCGCGTGATGCGATTCTCGGTATCAATGGTGCGATCAAGCACCTGAGCCTGAACCCCCCACGCGCAGACAGCCAGCGCTGAACCCAGCACTACCAGTCGCGGAATGGAACTTGAAAGTTGTGACATTTGGCTATCCACTATGCTTGGAAAACGTGTCTTCGACTCCGTCGGCCGACGTTGGCGACCAACAACTAAATTAGAATACCGCGGACTTCGGGCAATTGAAAGTCATGGCCCGCAGTGGAACGATATTCGGCAATCAGAATGCGGAAGCTAACCGGAACGGACCGTGACGTCAAATCCAGATAACGAATCCAGCGCCGGAATCAGCCCGGACGACTCCACCAGTACCTGCACCCTCAGCACCTGCACCCTGGCGCGCCGACTCGCGGCCATGAGCTACGACGGGCTCTTGCTCATCGCCATATGGATGCTGGCCGCAGCGCTGATCGTGATCCCGCTCGGCCATGCCCCCGAGGGGATGGCGTTCCAGCTCTACCTGCTGGTCGTGGCCTGGGCCTATTTCGCGATCTGCTGGCGACGCGGCCAGACCCTGGGCATGCGCGCCTGGCGCGTTCGGATCCTGCCGGAACGCGGGTCGATGACCTGGTCGATGACCGCCGTGCGCTTCATCGTCGCGCTCGCCGGCCTGCTGAGTTTCGGCCTCGGCCTGTGGTGGAGCCTGTTTCACCCGCGACGAGCGACCTGGCAGGATCTGGCTTCGGGCTCGACGCTCTGGGTCGAGCCACGACCCGGCGGCCGAACCAGCGGATAACTCGTTTCGGATCAGGCCCGTCGCATGAGGAAGACCGCCAGAAGGCCGATCAGCAGCGCCGGCAGGAAGGACGTCAGCCATAACGGTACCGGCGCCAACTGAGCTACCCCCTGGACCAGACGCGTCGTCACGAAGAAACCGAGCCCGACCGCCACGCCGGCGAACAGATTGATACCGCGCCCGCGCTGGACCGGATTGAGAAAGATCAGCGGCAGGCTGATCAGAACCATCGCCAGCACATTGAACGGAAACGCCAGGCGCCCCCAGAACGCCTGTTCGTAGGCCTCGGCATCCAGCTCGTTGGCGCGCAGGAAGCGCTTCATGCCGACCAGGTCGCGCATGCCCAGAATCCTCGGACGCTCCACCGACGCGCCGAGCAGCTCGGGGCTCAGACCGGACTCGATGCGCAGCGGATCCGGACGATCGAGTACGGGCTCCCCGTCGAGCCGACGCGCACTCACCTCGCTCAAGAGCCAGGATTCGCCGGTGTGACGACCACGCCCGGCACGGGTGATCGCGCGCGGCTGCATGCGCGCATCGAGCGTGTAGACCGTCAGGTCACCGAACTCGAGCCGGTCACCATCGACCCAGGCGGCATGGCTGATCCGCAGGATGGCATCGCCATCGCGCAGCCACAACGCTCCCGAGCCCGATAGCTGGGCCTGCCCGGTGCGCGCTTGCTGGCGGTCCGCCCGCGCGCCGGCCTCCAGGCCCGGTACGGCCAGCTCGGAGACGGCGATCAGCACTACCAGGCACAGGCCGACGCTGGCCAGCGCGCGGGTAGTCAGCTGCCCTCGGTCGAAGCCGGCGCTTCGCATGGCCACCAGTTCGTTGTTCGCCGCCAGACCACCCAG
>CAYQJJ010000157.1:5572-6969 GCA_964417745.1 uncultured Wenzhouxiangella sp. | reverse complement strand
GGGTGTCGCCAAAGCCGGGCAGGTCGGGTGAGAGAATGCGGAAGTGGGCGCTCAGATGCTGTGCCACCCGGCAGAAATGGTGGGCATCGGCGTTGAAACCATGCAGCAGCACCAGCGGTTCGCCGCAGCCGCCTTCCAGGTAGTGCCAGTCGATGTCTCCACAGCGTTTGCGTCGGCTGCGCAGGTTGCCGATGCGCCGATCAGCCCACTGAAACAACCGCGCCAGCGGGGTCGGCCAGACCCACCACAGGACGATGATCAGGGTGACCAGGATGGCGATAGAAATCCAGACAGTCATCGTAGAGCGTCCCCGAAGGTAAATGAATGAGTCCCGGCCGAAAGGATAACGTATTCACCCGCTGTACAAGTCTGCTGGCTGATCGCGGTAACAACGCTCCCCTACAATACCGGCCTGTCAATCACGCGAGCCGTACAGCCGGGTTCGCTTTTTTCATTCATCGAGCAGCGGACCGATCATGGGTGAGTTTTTCGCAGTAGCGTGTGCGGCCTGCTGGGCGTTGGCGGTGGTGCTGTTTCGCCGCTCCGGCGAGACGCTGCCGGCCTTCGAGCTGAACCTGTTCAAGAACCTCCTGTCGGTCGCGCTGATGGTGCCGACCCTGCTCATCTTTCACGGCGCGAGCCTGCCGGGCTACAGCGCCGGGCAGTGGCTGATCGTCGTGCTTTCCGGAATCGTGGGGATCGCGGTGGCCGATACCTGGTACCTGCGCGCGCTCAACCTGCTCGGCGCCGGCAGGACCGGCGTGGTGGCGATGATGTTCTCGCCGTTCGTGATCGGCCTGTCGATTCTTTTTCTGGGAGAGGTGCTGCGCGGGGCCCAGGTGGCCGGCTTCGTGCTGGTTCTGGCCGGGGTGGCGCTGGTGACCTGGCGGCAGGGCCGTCGGGAAATCAGCTCTCGCGCCTTCGGCCAGGGCATCGCGCTGGGTATCGGGTCGGTGTTTCTGATGGCTATCGGCATCGTCATGGTCAAGCCCATCCTCGAAGAGCACGAGTTTCTCTGGACCGTCGGCCTGCGACTGGCTGCCGGGGCGGCGGTGATGATGCTGTATGTCTGGCTGACGCGGGGGGTGGATGTGATGATGCTCCATTTTCGCGCCGAGCAGCCCTGGCCGACCATCATCCTGGCCAGTGCACTGGGCAGCTACCTGTCGATGATTCTGTGGCTGGCCGGGTACAAGCTCACCGACGCCTCGATTGTTGCGGTGCTCAACGAGACCGCCGGGGTGTTCATCGTGGTCTTTGCCTGGCTGATGCTCGGCGAACCGATGTCTCGCCGCAAGGTCGCCGGCATGCTGCTGGCGTTCGCGGGTGTATCGGTCATCGTGTTGATCTGATTCGAGATCAGGGCTTTACAGGCCTCAGGGGCGATCGAAGGCAAT
>CAYQJJ010000157.1:0-5562 GCA_964417745.1 uncultured Wenzhouxiangella sp. | reverse complement strand
CAATCTTTTCGCCGGGCATGATGCCGGTCAGCAGGCCGTCTCGCCAGACCAGGTGGCCGTTGACCCAGGTCGCGGCGACGCTGGCCGGGAGCTGTCGTCCGGCCAGCGGGGTCCAGCCACAGCGCGACAGCATCGGCTGGGCGTCGACTTCGCAGCGGCGGTTGTCGTCGAGCAGCACCAGGTCGGCCCGGTAGCCTTCGCGGATGAAGCCCCGCTCGGCCAGGCCGAAGCGGCGTGCCGGGTTGTGCGCGATGCACTCGACCAGCCCGGCCGGGTCGAGGGCACGCGCGGCGACCAGCGACCAGGCTGCCGGGAGGGCGTACTGGGCCATCGGCATACCGGCCGCGGCGCTGGCCTGGTGGCCGGTCTTGTAGCGGGTCGCCCAGGGGGCATGGTCGCTGGCGATCAGGTCGATCTGCCCGGCGCGCAGCGCGCGGCGTAGTGCCTGGCGGTCTTCGCCGGTCTTGATGGCCGGGTGGCTCTTGATCAGGTTGCCCAGCTCGGCGTAATCGGCGTCCATGAAGTAAAGGTGGGGCAGGCAGACGCCGGCGCTGAGGCGTTTTCCGGCCAGCGGGCCATCGTCGAACAGGGCCAGTTCCGCGGCGGTGGACAGGTTGGCCAGGTGGAGCTCGGCGCCGGCTTTCTCTGCCAGCCGCACCAGGCGTTCGGCGGCTACCAGGCAGGCGTCGGTCGAGCGGATTTCAGCAGCGATTTCGGCCCGGGCTGCCTGCTCGCCGAGGCGCGCTGCGGCGGCACGGCGGTTGGTCTCGATGAGTTCGGCGTCCTCGGCGCGGGCCACGACCAGTAGCGGCGAGTGTTCGAAAATTGTGCTCAGCGATTCGGTCGAGTCGACTTCCAGCGCCGGGTCGGAGGCGGCCGTGGCGACGTGTACCGCGCAGGCCTCGTCCGGGCCCAGGGCGCGGATTTCGTCGCTGTTGTCGAGCGTGGCGCCGAGATAAAAGCTGAAGTTGGCTGCCGAGCGACCGGCCGCCCGGCTGAACTTGTCCGCCAGCGCCCGACGCGTGGTCGTGGGCGGCCGGGTGTCGGGCAGGTCGAAACAAGAGGTCACGCCGCCGGCCACCGCCGCGCGCGATTCGTCGGCATGATTGCCGCTGTCGGTCAGGCCCGGCTCCCGGAAGTGCACCTGGGTATCGATCATTCCGGGTAGCAGGTATCGGCCCCGGGCGTCGAAGCGTGTTTCGCCGGGTCGGATGGCAAGGCCCGGCTCGATCTGCTCGATGCGACCGCGCTTGATGCGCACACAGGCCTCGATGACCTCACCCTCGTTGACCACGCGGGCGTTGACGATCAGCCAGCCGCTCAAGGTTGCTTCCCGTCCTCACTGCCAGGCACCGGATCTTCACCGCCGGCGCACAAGGGGTGACAGCGCAGCAGCCGTTTGATCGCCAGCCAGCTGCCGCGCCATGGCCCGTAAAGCTCCAGGGCCTGCTGGGCGTAGATCGAGCAGGTAGGCGTGAATCGGCACTGCCCCCCGATCCACGGCGAGAGAACATAACGATAGGCGCGAATCAGGGCGATGAGAAAGGTCTGCATGATATTGCCCTGGAAAGCCACTTAGGATATATAATCGGCCGTTTCGCATCAACCCATGCATGAGGCCGCGATTATCGATGCCCAGCGATACTGTTGAATTGCCGGAAGGCTACAAGCCCTCTGAAAAAGAGGAATACATGTGCTCCGAGCACCTGGAGTATTTCCGCCAGAAACTGCTGAAGTGGCGCCACGACCTGATCGAGGAGTCTCAGGAAACCATCAACAACCTGCGCGGTGAGGTACGCGACGTGGGCGATGAGGCCGAGCGGGCCAGCCGGGAGACCGAGAACAGCCTGGAGCTGCGCACCCGCGACCGCTATCGCAAGCTGCTCAACAAGATTGACCAGGCTCTGAACCGGATCGATGACGGCTCTTACGGATTCTGCGAGGAAACCGGCGAGGAGATCGGTCTGGCCCGGCTCGAGGCACGCCCGATTGCCACGCTGTGCCTGGATGCCCAGGAACGCTGGGAGCTCAAACGCAAGCAGATGCGCGATAGCCGTTGAATATCAATGCAGGTGAACAGCGCGGCCAAACAGAATGACCGTCCTTTGATAGGATGACAATCAACCAAAGGCCCCGAATGCAGGCCAGGGTTGGCAGTACAGGGGCTTTACGCAACAGGCGTTTCATCGTGAGGAGTTCAGAAATGACAATATTCAAGACCGCCGCCATCGCCGGGGTTCTCGTTTTCGGGGCAAGCGGCATGGCCAGCGCCCAGGATTTCGATGATCGCTGGTACATGGGGGTGAGCACCGGCCTGGTTTTCCCTGACGGTGACCGCCAGACCGCCGATACTCTGGATTACCAGTACGGCGTCAACTTCGGCCGCTTTTTCTCGCCGGCCTTCAGCCTCGACCTGCGGCTGGATCGCTACGTGCTCGACTTCGAGGAAGTCACGCCCGGGCCGAGTAATCGGGCCAAACAGGCTTCATACGGCCTGGTCGGGCGATACCATTTCCGTGAGGGCGAGCCTACCCGCCCCTACGTAATGCTCGGCACCGGTATCCAGGAGCATCGCAACGCCTACGACAACGGTCGTGACGTATATGGCTCGCTGGGCCTGGGCCTGATGCACCGTTACAACGACGCATTCAGCTTGCGGCTCGAAGTCGAGGGTCGGCTGGATAACGACCGCGATACCTTCGACCGCTCGAGCGGGTTCATGGACGTGCTGGTGACTGCCGGCTTCAACTTCTCGATCGGCCAGCCGCCAGCGCCGCCTGCCCCGGCACCGGCACCCGAGCCGACGCCCGAGCCCGAGCCAGCTCCCGCACCGGAACCCGAGCCGGAGCCCGAGCCCGAGCCGGAAGTCATTTTCGAGTTCGATGCCATGGTTGCCTTCGATCTCGACTCGGCGAGCCTGCGACCGGAAGCTCGCGCCGAGCTCAATGAGGCCGCTGCGCTGCTCAATCATCACACCGAAATCACCCGGATCGAAGTCGCCGGCCACACCTGCGATCTCGGGCCTGCAAGCTACAACCAGGGCCTGTCGGAACGCCGTGCCCAGGCGGTTCGCGATTACCTGGTCGACAACGGCGTCGATGCCGATCGCCTGTCGGTGTCCGGCTACGGTGAAGATCGTCCCAAGGTCGACAACGATTCGGAAGCCAACCGGCAGGAAAATCGCCGTGTCGAGCTTGTCGTTCTCGAGCGCGACGACGACTGATCATTCCCCGGCCCCTGCGGCCGGGTGACTGACAATGGAAAAGCCGGTAGCCGGGTCAGCCCGTCTACCGGCTTTTTTGTTGGGCTTCGCGCGCCAGGTTGTTGATGGCGCGCAGCATGGCATCGAGACCGTTCGCGCGGGTTGGCGATAGGTGCTCGTTCAGGCCGATGGCGCTGACGAATTCCGGCTCGGTGGCCAGGATGTCCTCGGCGCTGCGCCCGGAGTAGACGCGCAACAGCAGCGCGATCAATCCCGAAACGATGGCAGCGTCGGAATTGGCTCGAAAGTGCAGCGCCTCGGCGTCACCATCGGCGCGGAACCAGACCTGCGACTGGCAGCCCTCGAGCAGGTTTTCGTCACGCTGGTCCTCGGCCGGTAGCTCGGGCAGCTTCTTTCCCAGGTCGATCAGGTACTGGTAACGGTCCATCCAGTCGTCGAACAGACTGAATTCGTCGATGATTTCCTGCTGAACCGGGTCGTTACTCATTGCGCGGCGACCTCCCAGGTGGTGCCTTCCGGCCCGTCCTTGAGCACGATGCCGCGCTCGGCCAGCTCGTCGCGGATGCGATCGGCAGTGGCGAAGTCGCGCTCGTCACGGGCCTGGTTGCGCTGTTCGATGCGTTGGCGGATTTCATCATCGTCCAGGTCGGTCTGGCCCTGGCGCGCGGCAAACCAGTCGGCCGCGGGCTGCTCGAGCAGCCCGAGCAGACCGGCCGAGGCGCGCAGGCGCGCGGCCAGTTCCGGTTTCTTTGTTTCATCGGCCTGGCCGAGTTCGCGCGCCAGGCCGGCCAGCGCGGCCAGTGCGGTCGGTGTATTGAGGTCGTCTTCCAGCGCCTCGGTCACCGCCGGGTCCGGCTCGGCACGGCTCGATGGCTCATCGTGGTCGCGCAGCAGGCCGTAGAGGCGGTCGAGCGTGGTCAGGGCCTGCTTGAGGACCTTTTCCGACCAGTCGAGCGGCTGGCGGTAATGCGCCGATAGCAACACGTAGCGCAGTGCCTCGCCGGGCCAGTGCTTGAGCAGCTCGTGGACGATGAGCGTGTTGCCCAGGCTCTTGGACATCTTGCGCTTCTCGACGGTCACGAAGCCGTTGTGCATCCAGTAGCGCGCGAAGGTATCGGTGCCGTGAGCGCAGCGGCTCTGGGCAATCTCGTTTTCGTGGTGTGGAAACACCAGGTCCTGCCCGCCGGCGTGGATGTCGATGACCTCGCCGAGATGGGCTGCGCTCATTGCCGAGCACTCGATATGCCAGCCCGGGCGGCCGCGGCCCCAGGGGCTGTCCCAGCCGGGCTGCTCGGCTGTCGAGGGCTTCCAGAGCACGAAATCCGCGGCGTTGCGCTTGTAGGGCGCGACCTCGACGCGCGCGCCGGCGACCATCTCGCGCATGTCCCGGCGCGAGAGCTGGCCGTAGTCGGGAAAGCGGCCGATGTCGAACAGCACGTGACCCTCGGCCTCGTAGGCGCACTCGCGCTCGATCAGGCGTTCGATCATGGCGACGATGTCGCCGATATGCTCGGTGGCGCGTGGCTCGACGGTGGGACGATTGACGCCCAGTTCGGCCATGTCGGCATGGTAGGCGTCGGCATAGCGCCGGGAAATCACGTCGATGGGAACCTGCTGCTCGGCAGCCGATTCGTTGATCTTGTCGTCGACATCGGTGATATTGCGCGCGTAAATGACCTTGTCGAAGCGCCGGCACAGCACCCGGTAGAGCAGGTCGAAGACCACCGCTGGACGAGCATTGCCGATGTGGGCATAGTTGTAGACGGTCGGGCCGCAGGCGTACAGGGTGACCCGTTCGGGGTCGAGCGGCTCGAAGACTTCCTTGCGGCGTTGTAAGGTGTTGTAGATCTGGATGGCCATGGGCAATTCGGGAAAGGGCTGACAAGGCGCTAGAATGAGGGGACATTCAAGTTTAACCGATCGAGGTCTTTCGCCGATGCCCAACCCCGACGCGCTGCTGTTTGCACGCCATATCGAGCACCGTCAGCAGCAGACCGATACCCTGCTGGCCGAGCTCGGTTACGACGGGCTGCTCATCCATTCCGGCCGGCCCGAGATGCGCCTGTTCGACGATCAGCATCCGCCGTTCCGGGCTCATGCTGCGTTCAGTGCCTGGGTGCCCCGGCCATTCGCTGCCGACTGCCTGCTCGAGCTGCGCCCCGGGCGCAAGCCACGGCTGTGGTTCGTTCAGCCCCGGGATTTCTGGCATCTGCCACCCGAGCCACCGGCCGACTGGTGGGCCGACGTGCTCGATGTGGAGGTCGTGGCCAGCCCCGAGGACTGGCACGACGTCTTCGCCAATGATCGGGCGCTGGCCGTAATCGGCCGTGAACGCGATC
>CAYQJJ010000156.1:0-6993 GCA_964417745.1 uncultured Wenzhouxiangella sp. | reverse complement strand
TGCGACCGAGTGAAAGGCCGCAGATGCGGGGTCTGGAGTCGTCGCAGTAGGCAGGGTCATGAATAAGCCGGGGTTCAGCGCTCGAACAAGGCGATCGATTCGACGTGCGCGGTATGCGGAAACATGTCGGCGATCCCCGCCGCGGCGAGTCGAAAGCCGTGGCGGTGGACCAGTTCGCCGGCATCCCGGGCCAGGGTCGCGGGGTTGCAGGAGACATAGACCACGCGCGAGGCACCGCAACCGTCGATCAGCGGCAGGATTTCCTGCGCCCCGGAGCGCGGCGGGTCGATCAGCGCGGCATCGAAACCGGCCCGGTACCAGGCGCGGCCCGAGACATCGGCGGTCAGGTCGGCGACCTCGAATTCGACGTTTGCCAGTTCGTTGCGGGCGGCATTGGCGCGCGCGGCCTCGATCAGCTCCGGCGCACCTTCGATGCCGGTCACGTGGCCGGCCCGGCAGGCCAGCGGCAGGCTGAAATTGCCAAGCCCGCAGAACAGGTCAAGCACGCGGCTGTCGTCGGTCAGCTCGAGCATTTCGACGGCCCGATGCACCAGCGCCTGGTTGATGCCGGCATTGACCTGGATGAAATGCTGCGGATGAAAGGAAAATTCGAGGCCGAATTCCTCCAGTCGATAACGAAGCTCGTGCGACTCCGGCGCCAGGCGATGGACCGTGTCGGGTCCCTTGGGCTGCAGGTAGACCGCGATGCCGGTCTGGTTCGACCAGTCGATCAGCAGCGCCTGGTCCTCGGCCGTGAGCTCGCGCATGTGCCGGATGACCACCGCCGAGCCGTCGTCACCGGCGGCGACTTCGACCTGGGGAATCGCATCGGGCATCGAGGTCGCGCCCAACAGTTCGGAGAGCGATTCGAGCCGGTCAGCAAAATCCGGATGCAGCACGCGGCAGTCGGTCATGTCGGCAACGAAACGGCCCTGCGGCTCGCGAAACCCGACCAGAACCCGACCCTTGCCGCGCACCAGGCGCGCGCTGAGCCGGGCGCGACGGCGGTAGAACCAGGGGTCGCCGGCCAGCGGCTCGAGCCATTCGCCGGGCTCGACTTCGCCGATGCGGGTGAGGTTGTCGACCAGCCGCTTGTGCTTCCAGCGGCGCTGGGCGTCGTGGTCGAGATGCTGCAGCGCGCAGCCACCGCAGCGGTCGAACCAGGGACAGTCGGGCTCGACGCGCTCGGTCGAGGCGGTGATGACGTCTTCGCACAGCGCCTCGTCGTGGCGACGGGAGCGCTCGATCAGCCGCGCCGAAACGCGCTCGCCCGGCAGCGCGCCATGCACGAATACCGCCTTGCCATCGTGGTGCCCCACCCCGCGGCCGTCGTGGGACAGGTCGGTGATATCGATTGCGATCGGTTCGCTAGGGAGTTTTCTGCGGCTTCGGCGGCTCATGCCATTTCTATTATGAAAAACAACAAGACCGCGGGCCCGGCCAGCGGGCCCGCGGGGGAAACAACGTCGATTCGAATCAGACCTTCGCCAGGCTCGCGGGGTCGATTACTTGCTCGTCCAGGTCCCGTCCGGGCGCTGGTAGAGCCAGCCGCTCCGGGCGTTGGAAACCCACTGGCGCGCGAAGGTCTCGCGGATATCGTCTTCCCACTCCGGATGACCATTGGCCACGGCGATTTCGCGGTAGACGGCGTTGCGATCGGAGTTTTCCTCGCTGACCACGCGCTCGAGGTTGCGCCGGTCGCCCAGCGACACCGCCGAGCGATCGCGAATCTCGACCAGTCCGTCCCTGGTCAGGCCGATCGCGCCGGCCCCGTACCACTCGGCCAGCTGGTTGCGGTGGCGTTCGGCCATGCGCTCCTTGATCGACTGGATTTGCGGCGTGTCGATATTGATGTTCGGACTCTGCGCATAGGCGCTGGCCATCAACAGGCTCGACCAGTGGAACCCGCCCGTCGCGGGGGGCGCGGGTGCCTCGGCCGGCTCGCCGTTGTCGCCGAGTACATCCTGGATGAACCGATCGGCCGCGCGCTCGGCTGCCGCCTCGGGAAAATAGACATTGATCGTGACGCAGGCGGCCAGCGCCATCACGCCAAAGATCGCCAGCAAAGACACACTTCTTTTTGAAATCACCTTGCAACCTCCATGTTCGAGACCCCAACGGGCCAGCAACCCCATCATCTGCCGAACCACATCAACCGATGCTGAACAGTTTACGGCAAACGGACGATCAGATGGCCGACAGCGCCTCGTCCAGACTGGTGAAACCGCGTGCGGTCATCCGGGTACGCACACCCTTGAGGTTGCCTTGCGGGACCAGTGCCTGGTCGAAGCCCTGCCCGGCCGCCTCGCGCAGCCTTTCCTCGCCGTTGTAGACCGGGCGCAGTTCGCCGGACAGGCCGACCTCGCCGAAGGCGACCATGCCCCGCGGCAGCGGCTGCTCGCGCAGCGAGGATTTCAGCGCCAGGGCGATGGCCAGATCGCTGGCAGTTTCGGTAATGCGGATACCACCGGCGACATTGACGAATACATCCTGATCACCGATCGCCACCCCGGCATGCCGGTTCATGACCGCCAGCAGCAGGGCCAGGCGGTTGGGATCGATACCAACCGCGACCCGGCGCGGGTTGGACAGAGTGCTCGGCGCGACCAGTGCCTGGACCTCGACCATCAGCGGCCGCGTGCCTTCGCGGGTGACCAGAACGCAGCTGCCCGGAGCCGGCTTTTCCTGGCCGGTCAGAAAGATTGCCGAAGGATTGGCGACCGGGCTCAGGCCGGTATCGGTCATTGCGAACACACCCAGCTCGTTGGCCGCGCCAAAACGATTCTTGACCGCCCGCACCAGACGGTAGCGGCTGCCCGAGTCCGATTCGAAGTAAAGCACCGCATCGACCATGTGCTCGAGCACGCGCGGGCCAGCCAGCGCTCCCTCCTTGGTCACATGCCCCACCAGCACCACCGCACAGCCGGTCCGCTTGGCATACTGCACCAGCCTCGCCGCGCATTCGCGCACCTGGGCCACGGCGCCGGGTGCCGACTGCAGCGACTCGGTCCACAGCGTCTGGATCGAGTCGACCACCATGAACGCCGGCTTGCGCTTTGCGGCGGTAGCCAGAATGATTTCGAGACTGGTTTCGGTCAGGCATTCAAGGTGCTCGGGCGCCAGCTTCAGTCTCCGTGCACGCATGGCGACCTGGGCGGCAGATTCCTCGCCGGTCACGTACAGGCTGCCGCGATCGCCCGCCAGGGCGTCCTGGGCCTGGAGAAGCAGGGTCGACTTGCCGATTCCCGGGTCCCCGCCGAGCAGCACCACCGATCCGGGCACCAGCCCGCCGCCGAGCACCCGGTCGAGCTCGCTCAGCCCGGTCGTCAGCCGTTGCGAACTGTCCTCGGCGCGCACGTCGGACAGGCGCACGACCTCGGCCGAGGCCGTTCCGGTCCAGTTGCCACGGCCTTTCGGACCCTGGGCGGCCGCCTCGGCCACGCCCTCTTCGAGTGAATTCCAGGCGCCGCAATCCGGGCACTGGCCCGACCACTTGGGAAAGCTCGCCCCGCATTCGCGGCAGCTATATCGGGTTTTTGCCTTGGCCATGGCGCGCTATTCTGGCAGAACGGCTGCAAAAAATCCGCTGCCCGCTTTTGCATGGGGGCCTCGGAGCGATTACCTTTTGCGGATCGAATCATCCGGACGCCGCGAACCGTGACACGCAACGAACAACCCCTGGTCGGCGAATCGCCGGCCTTTCTGGCACTGCTGGAATCCGTTTCCCGGGCCGCGCCGCTGAATCGTCCGGTGCTCATCGTTGGCGAGCGCGGGACCGGCAAGGAATTGATCGCCGAGCGATTGCACTTTCTCTCCGCACGCTGGGACCAGCCGCTGGTCAAGCTCAACTGCGCGGCGATCAGCGAAGCCTTGCTCGAATCCGAGCTGTTCGGCCACGAGGCCGGCGCTTTTACCGATGCCAGCCGGCAACGCCAGGGCCGGTTCGAGCAGGCCAGCGACGGCACGCTGTTTCTCGACGAACTGGCCTCGACCTCGATGAGCGTGCAGGAAAAGATCCTGCGCATAATCGAGTACGGGCAGTTCGAGCGCCTCGGCTCCTCGCGCACGATCGAGGTCGATGTGCGCGTCATCGGTGCGGCCAATGTCGACCTGCCCGAGCTGGCCCGCGAAGGCCGTTTCCGCTCCGACCTGCTCGACCGGCTCGCCTTTGACGTCATCACCCTGCCGCCCTTGCGCGAGCGCCGCGAGGATATCCTGCCGCTGGCCGAACACTTCGCCATCCGCATGACCCGGGAAATGGATCGCGAGGTGTTCGCCGGCTTTGCGCCGGAAGCCATCGCCCTGCTTGATGAATACCCCTGGCCGGGCAACATCCGCGAACTCAAAAACGTCATCGAGCGCGCCGTCTACCGGACCGAGGCTCCGGAAGAGCCGAGTACCGAAATCCGCTTCGATCCCTTCGAGTCACCCTGGCGGCCGGCTCGCCAGGCACCCGGCGACCGTCCGGGCGCCCTGCCCGACCCGGGCGAGACCGCGATCGACCTGCGCTCGGTCCTCGACGACAGCGAGAAGCATCTCGTGCTGCGCGCCCTGGCAGCGACCGGCGGCCACCAGGGCCGCGCCGCCGAGCGCCTCGGCCTGACCTATGACCAACTGCGGGGCATCATGCGCAAGCACCAGCTCAAGGGTTCCAGGGCCCCCTGAAGCCGGGGCGAGCGGCAGGCCCGGCCCGGATCATGCCGTTTCCGGGTCGATTTCAACCCGATTGCGACCGGCGCTCTTGGCCTGGTAGAGCGCGCGGTCGGCGCGCTTGAGCAGATCACTGAAATCGTCGTCTGTCGGGCGCGCGGTCGCCAGGCCAATGCTGACGCTGAGCATGATGCGGCCGGCCGCCAGCTCGACCGGCGTGGTCCTGACCTGCTTGCGCAGGCGCTCGGCGAGTTCGCCGGCCCGCTCGGCATCGGCGGTTCGCAGGAGCACCGCAAACTCCTCGCCGCCCATGCGCGCGACCAGAACATCGGGCCCCAGGACTTTTCTGCAGTGGTTCGCAAACACCCGCAGCGCCTGATCGCCGGCCGGGTGGCCGTGGTGGTCGTTGACCGCCTTGAAATGATCCAGGTCCATGATCAACAGCGCCAGTTCGCGGCCGCGCGAATTTTTTCGGTCGAATACCTTGCGTGCCTGCGCCAGAAAGCTGCGGCGGCTGCACAGGCCGGTCAGCGAATCGGTGCTGACCAGGCGCCGCAGTTCCTGGTCGCTACGGATGGCGCGAATCGCTGCACCCACCGTGGCCGCGGCGATCTGAAGCGCATCGATTTCAGCGCGCGTCCATTCGTGGCCACGGGTACAGTCATCGAAGCCGACCTGGCCCCAGAACACACCGTCGAGAAAGATCGGCACCACGGCGATCGAGCGAATCGCCTGCGGTTCGAGCAGCGAGCGCTCCTCGGCCGGCATTTGAGCGACCTGTCCATGCACCGCCTCACCTCGCGCCAGCGCCGCGTGCCAGTTGGGCAGCGCTTCGTCGTAGGCCATGTCCTGCATTTCGGGATTGTCCAGCTGGGGCGAAATGCCGTCGGCCACCCACTCGTAACGCTGACTGGCCAGCAGCCGGTCGCTGCCCGGCTCGCGGTGGTTCTCGAATACGTAGACCCGGTCGGCGCGGACGCTGCGTCCCAGTAGTGCCAACGCCTCGTGCATGGCGCGATGCTTGTCGGTGGCATTGAATACCAGCCGGCTGGCATGCGCCAGAGCTGAAAGAATGCTGCTGCGCGAATCGCTGTCGCGGCGCTGGGCTCCCCGCTGGGCCAGACCCGCGCGCAAGCGAACGTTGTACGCGACCAGATAGCCCACCGCGCCCAGAATCAGCAGCCCGGCGAGCACCTCCCATGTTGCAAACCCTGACGCCATCGCCCGATCATACTCGATCCGCTGCCCGTCAGCGCTCGTCGGCGCGCACCACCCGGGTCGGCACCAGCCAGAAAATGACCGACACCGCAAGCATCATCAGCGCCAGCACCAGGCCGAGCCAGGCGGTACGGTCGATTCCCGGCTCGAGCACTGACTGCGCCGGGTCGTCGGGGCTGACCCGTACATCGATGGTGTTTCCCGTGGCGTAGCGCTCCATGGCCGCCTCTGCCTGCTCGAAGCTTCGCTCGTTGAGCTGGCGGGTAAAGCGAATCCGGGAGCCCTCGAAATCGCGATCACCGAAGGTATAGGCATAGGTCAGGCGAATGGTCCAGGCTCCACCGCCGCGTCCGCCGCCGAGCGGAAGCATGCTGGACTCGACCACACGCGCCTCGACGACCGGCCAGTTCTCGCTGGCGCCGCCATCGCGCAGGAGTTCGTAGCGGTCGGTCAGCAAAACAACGGCCAGCAGGGCGATCACGATCGATGCCACGCGGCGGGCCAGTTTCTGGCCGGGTCTTTCCAAGATGGTTTCTCCGAATCGATTCAATTGCTGCGTCGGGCTACTGCAGCCGACGGCGTGCTCCACTTTACACCCACACCCCGCGGCGGCCACTCACAGCCGCTTCAATCAATAACATCAAACCTTGAGAAATCCGCAACATCAGACCTCGAGCCCGGCTGCCTGCCCGGAGGCCCAGGCCCATTGGAAATTGTGGCCACCCAGGTGCCCGGTCACATCGACGACCTCGCCGATGAAAAAGACGCCCGGATGGTCGCGGCAGGCCATGGTTTTCGACGACAAGGCGCCGGTGGCCACCCCGCCGAGGGTGACCTCTGCGGTCCGGTAGCCTTCGGTGCCGGCCGGGAAGACCCGCCAGGCGCTGATCCGGTCTGCAGCCCGCGCGATCCGGGCGTCGGAAATTTCGGCCATCGGCCGGTCTTCCAGCCACAGCTCGCACCAGCGCGCGGCAAGCCGCCGTGGCAGCCAGTCGGCCAGCACATTCTTCAGCCGGGTCCGGGGGTGTTGCTCCCGCGCACGACGCAAATCCGCGGCCACATCCCGCCCCGGCCGCAGATCGACCGTCACCGCCTCACCCGGCTGCCAGTAGCTCGACACCTGAA
>CAYQJJ010000155.1:5078-6997 GCA_964417745.1 uncultured Wenzhouxiangella sp. | reverse complement strand
CGAGCTGCTCGGCGCTCGGGTCGGGATTGACATGGGTATCGCAGACAAACCAGGTACCGGCGTCGTTGGTCATCGCCGAGAGCGCGCCCAGGGTCTTGCAGCCGGGCTGGGTGCCGAGCACCTCGGTGACGTAGGTGAGTTTCTTGTGGTACTGGCCGACCACGCCGCAGATCAGCGCATCGGCTTCGTTGCGGTAGACCATCACCGAGGCGATGACGGTGTTGCGTGTGCGCACGATCGCCTTGGCCGAATCGGGCGTGACGCCACGCCGCTCGGTGATCGAATGAAAGGTCTGCCAGTACTCCTTGAAGCGCGGGTCGGATTCCGGATTGACCAGATCGAAATCCCTGCCGGAGCGAATGCGCAGACCGGCGCGCTCGATGCGCATGTCGACCACCTTCGGCCGGCCGACGAGAATCGGCTTCGCCAGACCGTCGTCGACGATCGACTGCACCGCGCGCAGCACGGTCTCTTCCTCGCCCTCGGCGAACACCACCCGCTTCGGCTCGCGCCGGGCGGCGTCGAAGACCGGCTTCATCAGCAGCCCGGTACGGAAAACATACTGGCTCAGACGCTCGCGATAGGCCGCCATGTCCTCGATCGGCCGGGTCGCCGCCCCGGAGTCCATCGCCGCCCGCGCGACCGCCGGTGCCAGGTGAACCAGCAGGCGCGGGTCGAACGGCTGCGGGATCAGGTAATCCGGCCCGAAGGTCGGCACCTTGCCGCCGTAGGCGCGCGCGGCGACATCCGAGGCCTCCATGCGTGCCAGCTCGGCGATGGCGTGCACGCAGGCCATCTTCATCTGGTCGTTGATCTCGGTCGCACCAACATCGAGTGCGCCGCGGAAGATGTACGGGAAACACAGAACGTTGTTGACCTGGTTGGGGTAGTCCGACCGGCCGGTGGCGATCAGCGCATCGGGGCGTGCCTCGCGGGCCACGTCGGGCATGATTTCGGGCACCGGGTTGGCCAGCGCCAGGATGATCGGCCGGTCGGCCATGGTCCGGACCATCTCCGGTTTGAGCACACCCGGGGCGGAGACGCCGAGAAAGATATCGGCGCCGGGGATGACTTCACCAAGCGTGCGCGCATCCGTTTCAACCGCGTAGGTCGCCTTGCGATCGTCCATGTCGACGGTGCGCCCGGCATAGACCACGCCCTCGCGGTCGCAGACGATGACGTTGTCGCGCTTGAGCCCCATGGTCACCAGCAGATCCAGGCAGGCCATGCCGGCCGCCCCGGCGCCGGAAGCGACCAGGCGCACCTCGTCAAGGCGCTTGCCGGAAAGCCTGAGGCCGTTGATCAGCGCCGCGGCGGTGATGATGGCAGTGCCGTGCTGGTCGTCGTGGAAGACCGGAATGCCCATGCGCTGCTTGAGCGCTTCTTCGACGTGGAAGCACTCGGGCGCCTTGATATCCTCGAGATTGATGCCGCCGAAGGTCGGCTCGAGGCTGGCGATGATGTCGATGAGCCGCTCGGGGTCGGACTGGTCGATCTCGATATCGAACACATCGATATCGGCGAACTTCTTGAACAGCACACCCTTGCCTTCCATGACCGGCTTGGAGGCCAGCGGGCCGATATTGCCCAGCCCGAGCACCGCCGTGCCATTGGAGACCACTGCCACCAGGTTGCCCCGCGCGGTGTAGTCGCGCGCCGTGTCGGGCGAGGCAGCAATCGCCTCACTGGCCGCCGCAACCCCGGGCGAGTAGGCCAGCGACAACTCCTTGGCGGTCGTCAACGCCTTGGTCGGCGTAACGCGAATCTTGCCCGGCACCGGATTGCGATGATAATCGAGCGCCTGCTCACGGAATTTGTCTTCGTCGGTCATGCTGATACTCGCATTGAAGAAATCCAGCCGGGGATTGGAAGCATTAACACGAAGGACACGAAGAAGGGCACGAAGCACACGAAGTGAA
>CAYQJJ010000155.1:0-4978 GCA_964417745.1 uncultured Wenzhouxiangella sp. | reverse complement strand
AACTTCATTACCTTCCTTTCTTCGTGCCCTTCGTGCTCTCCTTCGTGTTCTTCGTGCTACAGCTTCTCAGCCAGCACCAGAAGCATTAACACGAAGGACGCGAAGAAGGGCACGAAGGACACGAAGTAAAAACTTCATTACCTTCCTTTCTTCGTGCCCTTCGTGCTCTCCTTCGTGTTCTTCGTCCTACAGCTTTTCCTTCGTGTCCTTCGTGCTACAGCTTTTCTTACGCAAAACCCGGATCAAGCGTTTTCTTCGTCTTCGCTCCATTCGCCCTGGGCGGCCAGGCCGTTCATTCGGGCGCGATGGGCCAGGATTTTCTGGGCCTTGTCGTGGTTGGCCTTCGGGTCGGCCGCCCAGGTCTTGAGGCATTCGGCCTGCAGCGCGCGGCCGTAGGAGAACGACAGCGGCCAGGGCATGTCGCCCATGCGATTCATCGCATCGAGGTGAGCGGTGGCCTCGACATCGCCCTGCCCGCCGGACAGAAACACGACGCCGGCGGTGGCCGCGGGTACCGAGTTGAGCAGGCAGTCGACCGTTGCCTCGGCGACTTCCTCGATGCCGGCGCGGTCGGCGGCCTCGCTGCCGGAAATGACCATCGAGGCTTTCAGGACCGTGCCCTCGAGCATGACGTTTTGCTCGTAGAGCGCCTGGAACAGCGACTTGAGCGTGGCCTCGGTGACGTCGAAGCAGGCATCCAGGCTGTGGCTGCCATCCATGAGCACTTCCGGCTCGACGATCGGCACCAGCCCGGCCTCCTGACACAGCGCGGCGTAGCGCGCCAGCGCGTGGGCGTTGGCGTCGATGCACGCGCGCGAGGGAATGTCGTCGCCGATGCCGATCACCGCGCGCCACTTGCAGAATTTCGCGCCCAGCTCGACGTACTCGGCCAGACGCTCGCGCAGGCCATCGAGGCCCTCGGTGATCTTTTCACCATCGAAGCCGGCCATGGCCTTGGCGCCCTGATCGACCTTGATGCCCGGCAGGATGCCGGCCTTTTCCATGACCTTGACCAGCGGCGTGCCGTCAGCCATCTTCTGACGGATCGTCTCGTCGTAAAGGATCGCTCCCGAGATGTGCTCGCCCAGCCCGTCGGTGGTGAGCATCATCGAGCGGTAGTCGAGGCGGTTTTCCTCGGTGCTCTTTACACCCACGCCGTCGAAGCGCTTCTTGATGGTGCCGGTGGATTCATCGATGGCGAGGATGCCCTTGCCCGGGGCCACCATGGCCTGGGCGGTTTCAACGAGTTGTTCGAGTTTGTCGGTCATGTCGGTGCCCTGCTGCGAAGAGGTCTGGAAGAAGATTGAATTCGATCGATATTGTAGCCCGGCCGGGCAGCGACTTCACCCGGCAGGAGCCACGTCAATCGACCGTCAGGATCTTGAGTGTATTGGTGCCCCCGAGCACGCCCATGGCATCGCCCAGGGTCATGAGAACACGCTCGCCGCTGGCAACCAGGCCGGCCGCGCGCACGTGCTCGAGCGCCATTCCGGCAATTTCGTCGGCGGCTGCCTCACCCGGTGCGAAGAACAGTGGCCTGACGTGCTGGAACAGGCGCATGCGCCGTAGCGAGGCGCGGTTGGGCGAGAGCGCGATGATCGGTGCCGGCGAGCGCACGCGGCTGAGCCACTGCGCGGTCGAGCCCGACTCGGTCAGCGCGATGATCGCGCGCACCGGCAGGTTGTTGGCCGTCATCATCGCGGCCATGGCGATGGCCTGGTCGATGCGCTCGGCGCGCACGTTGAGCTTGCGCGAGGGCACGTGCGCCTGAACATGGCGCTCGGCACCTTCGCAGATCCGCCCCATGGCCTCGATGACCTTGACGGGATGCTTGCCGACAGCCGTTTCGGCCGACAGCATGACCGCATCGGTGCCATCGATGACCGCGTTGGCCACGTCGAGCACTTCGGCGCGCGTCGGGATCGGGCTGTCGACCATCGACTGCATCATCTGCGTCGCCGTGATCACCGCCCGGTTCTGCTCCAGCGCCGCGGCGATGATGCGCTTTTGCAGGCCCGGCAGTTCAGCCTCGCCGATCTCCACGCCCAGGTCGCCGCGCGCGACCAGCACCGCGTCGGAGGCATCGATGATGGCCTCGAGGTTTTCGATCGCTTCGGTGCGCTCGATCTTCGAGACCAGCGAGGCCGTGCCGCCGGCGCGCTCGAGCATCTCGCGCGCCTGATCGATATCAGAGGCACTGCGCGGGAAGGACACGGCCAGGTAGTCGACCTGCCAGTTGGCGGCGCGCTCGATGTCGGCCGCATCGGCCCTCGAGAGCCCGGGGATCGACAGCCCGCCACCGCGCAGGTTGAGGCCCTTGCGGTCCGACAGCGCGCCGCTGGTCAGCACCCGGCAGTGAATGGCATCACCCTCGACACTCTCGACCTCCAGGGCCATCAGACCGTCGTCGAGCAGCAGCTCGCTGCCGGGCTCGACGTCCCCGGCCAGCCCGAGATAGCCCACCCCGACGCCGCTCTCGTCGCCGACCGGCGGGTTGTCGCGCGCGTAGAGAGTGAACGGCCGGCCGGCCTCGAGCTCGACGCGGCCCTCGCGAAAATGCTCGATCCGGATCTTCGGTCCGGCCAGGTCGGCCAGCACGGCGACATCGGTGTCGAGCTCCCGGGCCGCGGCGCGCACCATCTTGATACGGCGGGCATGGGTGTCGGGGTCGCCGTGCGAGAAATTGATCCGGACCACGTCACACCCGGCGCTGATGAGGCGCTCCAGTACATCCGGGTCGTCGGTGGCCGGGCCGAGGGTGGCAACGATCTTGGTTCGGCGTTTCATGATTGGCGAGTGTAAACGGATTGTCCATCGGATGCGCTTTCGAGTTGTGCGTTGTTACCCTGAGGGGTGAACCAATCACCTTGAAGGAGCGGCAAAATGCAAAGGCTTTTGATCGGACTGGCCGCCGCGACCGTGCTGACAGGCAGCGCCCTGGCGGCAAACGATTTCAGCGTACGTGGCGATCTCTCGGGCAGCTGGTACAACCCCGAGCAGTCCGGCCACGGTTTGCAGATCGACGTGCTCGACAGCGGCGAGGCGGTCATTGCCTGGTACCTCTATGATCCGGACGGGCAGGCCATGTGGCTGTTCGGCCAGGGCCCGGCGACCGGCAACCGGATCACCGCCGAGCTGTTTCGCTACAGCGGCGGCGGATTTCCCGACGACTTCGACGCCGATGCCGTCACCGGCCAGGCATGGGGCGAGGTGGTCATCGAGTTCAGCGACTGCGAACGTGCCGAACTGGCCTGGACGCCGAGCGCACCGGGCTTCGAAGCCGGCAGCCTCGAACTCCATCGGCTCACCCGCATCGGCGGGGTTCGCTGTGGCCAGGCCGAAGCCTTCGAGCAGGCCGTCGACTGGAGCCTCGATGCCGGCCCGGGTGCCTGGCAAACCCTGTTTTCCGACTACGGCGAAGCGCAGATCGGAAGCATGGATCGCGAGGCCGCGTGGCAGCAATTGCCCGAGCCGCTTGCCGACCGGCGCGGCTTCCGGTTGGCCGGCCGCAACACGCCCGACGAACTGGCGATGCTGCTGGCCCACCCGATCGGCGGGCTCGAGCCTGGTACCGAGTATCTCGTCGAGGCCGACATGCGCTTTGCCACCAACGTTCCGCGCGGCTGCGCGGGCATCGGCGGAGCGCCCGGCGAGTCGGTGACCATCAAGCTCGGTGCGGCCGGGGTCGAACCCGAAGTCGTCGAGAGCGACGGGTTCTTCCGGGTCAACATCGACAAGGGCAACCAGACCCAGGGCGGCGCCGATGCGCTGGCAGTCGGCGACATGACCAACAGCCAGGGCCCGGAATACTGCGATCCGGCGCTGGCCGACGAGCGCCGCTGGGAGCTCAAGCAGGTCAGTACGCGCGGTGAGACCTTCACCGCCACCAGCGATTCCGACGGCCGGCTGTGGGTCGTTGGCGGCACCGATTCGGGCTTCGAGGGCCGAACTACAATCTATTTCACCGACTTTTCGGTGCGCCTGATGGCGCTGGACTGAGCACGGGCCGAAAAAAATTGAAGACCCGCCCGACCAATCGGGCGGGTGCTGACGCCCGCGGGAGGCCCCGGTAAACTACGCGGCTTGCGGTGTCACCGCGACAAAAGGGGAACAGCGCGTTCCGCACGCCATGCTGGTCATAAACAATGTTCGCCGGCTGCTCGGTTTTTCCGCTTATGGCCCGCCGCCGGTATGCCTGTTCGAGCTCGAGATCGATGAGCCTTCGGCGCCCCTGCCGGCCGCGGTCCTTGCTGGCCTGTCTCAAGGCCTGGGGCTGGAAATCCACGCGGCCGGGGCCGCCACCGAGCCTGACACCGAGCCCGCCCCGATCTGCCCGATCGCCGCGGCGTTTGCCGCCACTACAACGGCCTTGCTGCGCCGGGCCGGGCACCGGGTCGGAGACGGCCGCCTGGTCGAGCCGGCCCGGCGCGGTGCTGCGGCCGTGGCGCTGCCCTGTGAGGAAACCGAATCCGCCCGCCAGGCCGGCGAGCTGGCCGCCACACTGATTGAAGGGATGGCCCGCGGCGCCCCGGCAACCGGGTTCGGCACGGCAATCGCCGGCTTTCTGGACGCCGCCCGCGCCCACCGGGTCGATTCCAACGCCCGGGCACTGCGGCGGCGAGCGATGGAAAAGGGCCTGCCGGTCATGTGGCTCGACCAGTTCCCGTTCGAACCACCCCCGCCGGGCCTGCCGCGCGGCCAGGGACTGTTGCAGATCGGCCAGGGCGTGCAGGCGGAGATCTTTGCCGGGCCCATGCCGCGCATTGACGGACACGTTCTCGCACTCAACAGCCATCGCGGCACACTGTTCGAGCGGCTGCGCTCGGCCGGGCTGCCGGTCCCCGACCACGCAAGCGGCCTCAACGGCCTCCGCACAGCGGGCCGGGCTCAATCCAGGGCCGGGCAGCTGGGCGGCCCGGTGATCGTCCGATCGGTCAGGCGAGCACCGTTTGCCTACCGGCGTCCGGCAACCGCGGTT
>CAYQJJ010000154.1:0-7015 GCA_964417745.1 uncultured Wenzhouxiangella sp. | reverse complement strand
TGGGTCAGGTTGGCGTTTGACACCGATTGCAACACGCAGCGGGTCGGATTTCGCCCGATTCTGCCCTGTCTGAGCGGCTACATGTTCAGCAACCGCCCACCGTCGACGGCCAGCACCTGGCCGGTGATGTAGGGCGCATCCAGCGCCAGGAAAGCGACCGCGCCGGTGATGTCGCCGGGCTCGCCCTGGCGGCCGAGCGGCACGCGCTCGAGAATGCCTTCAGCGACCTCTGGCGACTCACCCCCCTCCGGCCACAGAATCGCCCCGGGCGCGACGGCGTTGACGCGTACTTGCGGGGCCAGCTCGCGGGCCAGTGCGCGGGTCTGCATGATCAGCCCGGCCTTGGCCTGGCTGTAGATCGAGTGGCGCGGCAGCGGCACCATGCCGTGGATATCGACCAGGTTGACGATCGCCCCGCCGTGGCGGGCCAGCTCCTCGGCCAGGGCCTGGGCGAGAAAGTACGGCGCGCGCAGGTTGCTGGTCATCAGCTCGTCCCACTGCGCCGGGGTGGCGGTCTCGAGCGGTGTCGGGTAGAACGCCGAGGCGTTATTGACCAGCACATCGACCCGGCCGAAGCGATCAAGAACGGTATCGGCAATGGCCGCCGGGGCCCGGTGGTCGGCCAGGTCGGCTTGCACCGCCATTGCCGAGCCGGGGCGCTCGGCCTCGAGCGTGTCGACCAGCTCGCGCGCGGCGCGCTCCGAGCCCCGGTAGTGCACGGCAACTCGCAGCCCGCGCCGGTGCAGGCTGCTGGCAATCGCTGCGCCCAGTCGGCGCGCCGCGCCGGTAACCAGCGCCACCGGCGCCTGCTCTGTGTTCTCGCTCATGGTTTTGCCTGGTTCGCTCGGTCCGGTTCGGGGGCCATCCGAAGGTCTCGTAGGCTGCCGGAGAGCTTAGCAAAGCCCCGGCACCACAGCCGGGCTACAATTCGCGTTTTCAGCCGACCGGAATCCCTGCCTGCCATGACCGCCCCCCGCGGCCTGCACGAGCTGCCCGCACCGCCCGATGAACTGGCCGAGCTCAGCCAGCGCCTCGGCGAGCGCATCAGCGCCGAGATCGACGCCAACGGCCCGATGCCGTTCGACCGCTACATGCAGCTCGCGCTCTACGAGCCCGGCCTGGGCTATTACGTCAACGGGCTGCACAAGTTCGGCGCGGCCGGTGACTTCGTCACGGCGCCGGAGCAGGGCCGGCTGTTCGCCACGGCGCTGGCCGGCCAGATCGATGAGGTCACCGAAGCCCTGGACGCGGACTGGACGCTGCTGGAAATCGGCGCCGGCTCCGGCGTGCTGGTGCGCGACCTGCTCGGCGCGCTGGCCAACCCGCCCGCGCGCTACCTGATCCTCGAGACCAGCGCGGCGCTTCGCGAGGTACAGGCCGAAACGCTGGCCGGCCTGCCCGACGAACTTGCCGGGCGGGTCGCCTGGATCGACACCCCGCCCGAGCAGGGCTTCGAGGGCGTGATCGTGGCCAACGAAGTGCTCGATGCGCTGCCGGTGGCGCGCTTCGAGGCCACCGCCGACGGCCCGGCCGAACTCGCCGTGGCCCACCAGCCGCCGTCGTTCGGCTGGGCCCGGACCGCACCGCGCGAGCGTCTCGAGCGCGCCTGTCGCGCGCTCTTTGAGGCACTGCCCGCGCCGCTTGCCGAGGGCTACCGGGGCGAGATCTGCCTCGACCTGTCCGGCTGGCTGGCCACCGTGACCGCTCCGCTCAAGCGTGGCGCGGCGTTTCTGATCGACTACGGCTACCCGCGCGACGAGGCCTACCATCCCGACCGCAGCGATGGCAGCCTGGTCTGCCATTACCGCCACCGCGCCCACTTCGACCCCTTCGTCTGGCCGGGCCTGACCGATCTGTCGGCGTTTGTCGATTTCACCGCCGTGGCCGAGGCCGCCGATGCCTGCGGGCTTTCGGTGGCCGGCTATACCACCCAGGCCGGATTCCTGCTCGCCCTCGGCGCTCACGAGGCGGTCGGCCGTGCCGACGACGAGACCGAACGGCTGCGCCTGAGCGCGGAAATCAAGCGCCTGACCCTGCCCGGAGAAATGGGCGAGAAATTCAAGGTCATGGCGCTGACCCGCGCGCTCGAGCGGCCGCTGACAGGCTTCGAGCTGTTCGACCACCGCCACCGCCTGGGGTAATCGTCGCGAGCGATGGCGATCGGCCGCGGACAGTACACTAGACACGGCACTCTAATTGCCTGGACTACTATCGAAGTGGCATCAGACCGCAACCCTGAGGAGCCGCCGCGCGCATGCCCAGAAGTTACGACTACATCATCGTCGGAGCCGGTTCGGCCGGCTGCGTGCTGGCCAACCGGCTCAGCGCCGATCCGGATGTTCGGGTGTTGCTGCTCGAGGCCGGGCCGCGCGACTGGAATCCGTTCATCCACATGCCCGCCGGGCTGGCCAAGCTGGTCAACTTCAAGTCGCTGAACTGGAACTACCACACCGAACCCGAGCCGGAGCTCAACAATCGTCGTCTTTACTGGCCGCGCGGCCGGGTGCTGGGCGGGTCGAGCTCGATCAACGCGATGTGCTACACGCGCGGCCACAAGAGCGATTACGACCACTGGTCGAGCGCCGGCAACCCGGGCTGGAGCTTCCGCGAGGTGCTGCCGTATTTTCGCCGCGCCGAGGACCAGGGCCGCGGCGCCTCCGAGTACCACGGCGTCGGCGGACCGCTGAGCGTCGAGGACCTGAAATTCGTCAATCCGCTCAGCGATGTCTACGCCCAGGCCGCCGAGCAGGGCGGGTTTGCCCGTAACCGCGACTTCAATGGCCCGACCCAGCGCGGCATCGGGCAATACCAGGTCACCCAGCGCAACGGCCGGCGCTGCTCGACCGCGGTCGGCTACCTGCACCCGGTACGCTCGCGCCGCAACCTCACGGTCATGACCGGCGCGCAGGTGCTCGGACTGACCTTTTCCGGCCGCGACCGGGTCAGCGGCGTGCGGGTCAGCCGCTACGGCTTCACCCGCAAGCTCCGGGCCCGGCGCGAGGTGCTGCTGTGCGGCGGTGCGCTGAATTCGCCGCAGCTGTTGATGCTCTCGGGCATCGGCCCGGCCGACGTGCTGCGCACCGCCGGGGTCGACGTGCGCGTCGAACTGCCCCAGGTCGGCCGCAACCTGCAGGACCACCTTGATATCTGCACCCTGACGCGCTGCTCGCAGCCGATCACCTACGACCAGCTCAGCGAGCTCCGGGTGGGCCTGCGCTATTTTCTCCACGGCGAGGGCGAGGGTACTTCCAACATCGCCGAGGCCGGCGGTTTCCTGGTCAGCGGGCGCGGGCGGACCGACCGGCCCGATATCCAGATGCACTTCGTGCCGGCGCTGCTCGATGACCACGGCCGCAACCGCCTGCCCGGGGACGGCTACACCCTGCACGCCTGTCCGCTGCGGCCCGAAAGCCGCGGCCACCTGGCGATCCGCTCGTCCGACCCGCGCGAACCGATCGCCATTTTCGCCAACTACCTCGGCGAGGCCGAGGATCTCGAAATGATGCTCGAGTGCGTGCGCCTGTCGCGCGAGATCCTGCTTCAGCCGGCATTCAAGCCCTTCCGTGGCCACGAGATCTTCCCCGGTGCCGAGAACAGCGATCGCGACAGCCTGATCGAATTCATCCGCGCCAAGGCCGAAACCATCTATCACCCGGTCGGGACCTGCCGCATGGGCTCCGACCCGCACTCGGTGGTCGATCCGGAGCTCAGGGTGCGCGGCGTCGAGGGTCTGCGCGTGGTCGATGCCTCGGTGATGCCGACCCTGGTCGGTGGCAACACCAACGCGCCGACGGTCATGATCGCCGAGAAGGCCGCCGACATCATCCGCGGCCTCGACCCGGAACATCCCGCCGACTGAGTCCGGGACCTTTCCGGCCACCAGCCACCCCGGGTGGGCCGCGGACCGGTATCCTTGGCGCCTGACTCCGACCGGCTCGCTGGCTTGAAGATTCGACTCGCCCTGTTCCTGATCCGCCTGCTCGGCCTGCTCCCGCTGAAGCTGTTGTCGACCCTGGCCGTGCCGGCCGGCTGGCTGGCCTGGCGGCTGCCCTTGAAGCAGCACGCGGTGATCGCGACCAACCTGGCACTGGCCTTTCCCGAGCTCGACGATACGGCGTGCGAACAGCTTCACCGAGAACACCTGGTCGAGATGATGCGCCTGGTGCTCGAGACCGGCGCGGTCTGGCACTGGTCGGCCGAGGCGATCGGCCGGCACATGCGGCGCATCGACGGCTGGGAGCATATCGAGCAGGCCCGCCAGGGCGGGCGGGGTGTGATCCTGGTCAGCGCCCACCTGGGCAACTGGGAAATCGCCAATCTCTATCTCGGCGCCCACCTGCCGCTGACTTCGCTGTACCGCGCGCCACGCGACCCGGCAGCCGACCGCGCCGTGATTGCCTCGCGCCAGCGCCTCGGCGGCGAACTGGTCGCCAGCGGCAGTCCGGCCATGCGCCGCCTGCTGCAGCGCCTGCGCCAGGGCGGCGCGGTGGCCCTGATGGCCGATCAGCAACCCAAGCAGGGCGAGGGGGTTTTCACGCCCCTGTTCGGCACCCCGGCGCTGACCATGACCCTGGTCAACCGCCTGGCCCGGCGCACCGCCTGCCCGGTGCTGTTCGTGGCCCCGTACCGTCTTCCCGGCGGCCGCGGCTGGAGCCTGGACATCCGCCCGGCCCCGGATGCGATCAATGATGCCGACCCGGTCCGGGCCAACCGGGTCTTCCACGCCTGGCTGGAAGCGGCAATCCGCCGGCATCCGGCCCAGTACCTGTGGAGCTACAAGCGCTTTTCGATTCGCCCGGCCGGCGAGGCGCCGATCTATCCGCCGAGGCGGTCATGAGCGCGCTGGCCCTGCGCGCCCTGGCCCGGCTGCTCGCCCTGGTGCCGCTTGGCTGGCTGCACGCGCTGGCGGTTCCGCTGGGGCGCTCGCTGGGCTGGCTGCCGTGGTCGAAAAACGCCGTGGTCAGCAAGAACCTGGCGCTGTGTTTTCCCGATAAGACCGCGGCCGAGCGCAAGCGCCTGCATCGCGACCACCTCGTCGAGCTGGCCCGGCTGGGGCTGGAGCTGGGTGCGCTGGCCCACTGGTCGCCGGAACGCCTCGACCGTCACGTCGACACCGAGGGCTGGGCCGCCATCGAGCGGGCGCGGGCGAGCGGGCGCGGGATCTTGCTGGTATCGGGCCACCTGGGCAACTGGGAACTGCTCAACCTCTACCTGAGCCGGCACCTGTCCATGGCCACGCTCTACCGGCCCGCCGAGTCACCGGGCATCAACGCCTTCATGACCCGCTCGCGCGAGCGCTTCGGGGGGCGGATGGTGGCCAGCGGCAGCCCGGCGATGCGCCAGTTGCTGGCCCAGTTGCGCGCCGGCAGGACAGCCGGAATCGCGGCCGACATTCAGCCGAAAAAGGGCGAGGGCGTGTTCGTCGACTTCTTCGACACCCCGGCGCTGACCATGACCCTGGTCAACCGCCTGGCCCGGCGCACCGGCTGCGAGGTGATTCTTACCTGGGCCGAGCGCAAGCGAGCCGGCAAGGGCTGGGTGTTTCACTTTACCCGGGCCGGCGAGGCGATCGCCGACGAAGACCCCACGAGTGCACTGGCGTCGATGCACCGCTGGCTCGAGGACGCCATCAGGCAGGCCCCGGCGCAATACCTGTGGATCTACAAACGCTTCAGCCGCCGCCCGGAAGGCCAGCCACCCATTTATGAAAAGTCACGCCGGTCTGGCTGAGTTCCGGCTTTCTCAGCCTTCCGCCGCGAGACGCACCAGAGGCAGTGCCTCGGCGTGCCGCAGCAGGCAGGTTGTAGAAAAAGGCAGACTCAGTCGTCGAGGCGCTTGAGCCACACGCCCATGATTTTCTCGGCCTGCTTGTCGCCGTTGGCAGCAGCGCGCTCGACGCCCTTCGCCCAGGCCTCGCGTGCGCCGTCGTCATCGCCGGACTGGCTGAGCGCCTTGCCCAGATCCATCCAGCCCATGGTCTGGTCGGGCTTGAAATCGGTGGCCTTGCGCAGGTGCTCGGCGGCCAGGTTCAGGTCGCCCTGCTCCAGCCGTGCCTGGCCGGCAGCCAGCCGCGCCTCGTAACCGTCGCGGCCTGAGTCTATGAGTTGTTCGATCGCTTCTGGGTCCATGGCGCCATGATAACCGAGCACTGGCCCGGCATCAGGCCGGAGCCGGGTTCAGGGCCAATCTCGCGGTGGTCGTTCAGTGGCGCCAGTAGTTGGGCGTCAACAGCACCAGGATGGTGAAGATTTCCAGGCGCCCGAGCAGCATGGCGAAACTCATCAGCCATTTGGTCGAATCCCTCAGGCCGCCCCAGTTGGCACCAGCCTCGCCAAGCGCGGGACCGAGGTTGTTCATGGCCGAAAACACCACCGAAACGGCGGTGACCAGGTCGTCCTCGATCCCCGAGACAATCAGCGTCAGCACCACGATGCAGACGATGTAGAGCGATACGAAACCCCACACGGCGTTGGCGACTTCCTGGTTGAGGGTGCGCCCGCCGAGCTTGAGCGGCACCACGGCGCGCGGGTGCACCAGACGCTGCAGTTCGCGCACGCCCTGCTTGGTGAGCAGGTAGACGCGGATGATCTTGAAGCCGCCGGTGGTCGCACCGGCGCAGCCGCCCAGGCCGCTGATGAGAATCAGCAGCAGCGGCAGGGTGCCCGGCCAGAGATAGACCGCATCGGTCGCGAAACCGGTGGTGGTGGTGAAGGACACGGCATGAAACGCCGCGTAGCGCAGCGAGTCCCAGAAATCCGGGTAGACACTCTGCTGCCACAGCAACAGGGTGATCAGGCCGGTGACCAGAAGCAGCAGCATCGCGAACAGCTTGAGCTCCGGGTCGCGCAGGTAGACCTGGGCGGTGGCCCGGCGCAGGGCCAGGAAATGCAGCCCGAAATTGAGGCTGGCGACGAACACGAAAAAAATCACCAGCCAGTCGATCAGCGCGCTGTCGAAATAGCCGATCGAGTCATCGTGGGTCGAGAAGCCGGCCGTGGCAATGGTCGAGAAGCTG
>CAYQJJ010000153.1:2262-7052 GCA_964417745.1 uncultured Wenzhouxiangella sp. | reverse complement strand
GAAGCAGGAAGACTATTGACAGGAGGAGGCTATTTCTCATGGCTTATAACGTTTGAGCTAAGCGGCGCGGCGTTAGCCGCGTCCGGTGGAGCGCGAAGCGCGGAACGAACTTGAGCGATTTGTTATAAATCTAGTCGCCGCCTGCACCGCACGATCCCTCGCCTCCGACTCCAAGGTCGGACGCATCAGCATTTTGATAGTAGCCGCCTTCATTTCCAATTGGCCTGTCCCCATGCCTGGGCGGTTTAATCGGGGCGAATAGAACTATGTGAAACAGGCCGCGATGCACAAACTTTGGCATGAGTTCTGCCGAATGGTCATTCATTAAGTAAAGAACAAACAATGGCCCCACATAGACAAACAGCCAGGAGATACACAATTTCCCGACGACTTGGCTACGACCTAGACTCCGATCCCGCAAAATGACAACGGATGCCGTTGCGGCAATAAATATATGCGCCGCAGCGAGGGTAAGCAGAATTCCGTAGACAACGTAGCTCATGATTTATAACTTATAAATGATCTTCAAAACTGAGGCATATGGAGTAGCGAGTCAATTCTGAGGCATAACATTCCGGCGAATTTCTCAAGCCCCTGATCCTGGCTAGATGAGTTACCCGCAGGCTTGAAGTTATGCGTTGGATCTGACGGATATCAGGTTCATATGCGTCATTCCGTACACCCGGGCGCACATTGCTCCCTCTATTCAGCACGCGGCGCTGTCGTCGGATTGGCGCCATGGCGTCAGTCGTGAAGCTGTAGTTCGATCGACGAGGGCTGCTGTGCCCCACAGGTGGTTTGCTGTGAGTTGGCCTGCCCATGCCCCTTTCCCTCATTTCGTGCCGTTTAATGACCAATATGCCTAAGTCATGCCCTGCCTGCAAGGGTGGTGTTCTGGCCGCTTCAGTCGCGCTCCGTGTTCTCGTAATAGGCGCGGGTTCGTTCGAACAGGGGGTCGAGGTGAAGGATGCTTCGGCCTTCGGCGATCGGCTGGAGGTCGAAGGGGTGGGTCTCGCCTGGGGCCAGGCTGCTCCAGTATTCGGGGATGTTCAGGTCGCGCAGGTTCAGGGTCGGGTGGCGGGCGTTGACCGGCCGAAACTGGCCCGGGGTTTCCAGGATGTATTCGACCGTAGCCGGTTCTTCGCCGGTCATTGACTGCAGGCGGACGGTCAGCGGGTGGGCCAGCGCGCCGACGGCAGCACCGAGCAGGAGGGCGATGACCGTTCGTTCGCGCACCGGCGCCGAGCGCGGCAGCAGCGCGCCGAGAACGAAGACCACGCAACCGGCCAGCACCAGCGCCGCGTAGGCCGGTGACCACAGGGCGCGGATCGGCGGCAGCATGGTGAAGTGCGCGGCCGCGGCGATACCGAGCGCGCCCAGAATTGCGAGCATGATCACCAGTGACTTGTAGGCCAGGATGTCCACCGGCCCTTCGGAATCGGCCGCGGCAGGCCGATCGGCGGCCGGCCTGGCAAGCCCCAGGCGTTCGCGAACGCCGAGCCCTTCGAATGCCACTTCGATGCCGCGGCTGGTGAGGTGTTCGACGAGTGGATGGGTCTCGGTGAGTTCGTGGAGTCGCCTTCCCGGCCGCCAGGTCATCAGGCCCGGGCGGTCGAGCGGGTCGTCGGCCGGGTCCCAGTTGAGCAGTGCCATGTCGTGCCGGCCCTGCGTGGTCTCGAGCGTCAGCGTGGTGTGGACCCAGTTCTGGATGTTGTGCGCGCCGGGCCCGGGTCGGCGGACGATGGCCCGTTCGATGGCCGACCACGGCAGTTGCCATTCGTGGCGCAACCAGTTTCTCGGGCCGTGCTGGCGCGGCGGCGAGCAGCGAAAGCCTTCCGAGTCGACCACCAGCCAGGCATCCCGGGTCATGGCCACGATGCGCCCGAGCAGCATGGCCAGCACGACCACGCCCAGCGTCGCCATGGCCAGCGCCCAGGCCGGCTGGCGTCGCAGGTCGTCGAGCATGTCGGTGAACGGGTTGCCGGAGGCCATCCCGGAGAGCACGACCAGTATTGCGAGCGAGCCGAGCGCGAGCCACAGGCCACGGCGCATGTTCACCGGGCTGAGCCGATAGCGGAATCGCGAGGGCAGAACGGAAGGGCGAGCCGGCATCGATCAGGCCTGCCGGGTCAACTGCTTGGGGAATCTGGTGGGCCATCCAAACAATTGGGTAACACTCGGCCTCTCGACTCGAATCTGGAAATCGAAATCGTCGACTGCCCGCGAGACACCCTGGTCATCCCGGACCAGCAGCTCCGGCGACGGACTGTTTTTTTTACCGAACGCGCTGTACGACCAGAGCAGAGCAACCGAGTCGACCGCGCCCGGAATGATGCCTCGCTTGTTCACTCGATTCTCCTTGCCACCAGCGCCGCCCGCCGGGCCCTGTCTCGAGCACGACGCCTCTCGAAATGCGAATCCTCGCAAGGTTGCCTGAGGCTCGCTCGACCGTCAACCGAGCATCGACGCACGTCCGCGCTATGCGCGAGCCGAAAGCTCGACCGCCCTGCCGAGACGGCAACGGCACACCATCCCTGGATCGGGATGTCGCGTGTCGGCATTTTTTTCGCTATGGGCTGTAACACCTGACAAAACTGTGGGGCCTTGATAGCTCATGAACATGAAAACCCGAATCAAATCCGCCAAGTATGGAACTCTCAGCTCGGTCAAGCCGAGCGTCGCCCCCCTGACGCTTGCCATCGGCGGGGTGCTCGCCGCCGACTGGGCCTCCGCGGACACGATTACCGTGAACACTCTGGCGCCCGGAACCAGTCCGGATGATTGCACGCTGCGCTCGGCGCTGATTACGGCCAGCACGGGGAACCCGGATGGCGCCTGCCCGGCCATTTCCGGCAGTGATGTCACCATCGATTTCGGCGGTCTTGGCGGCACGATTTACGAGCTGAATCTGGAAGCATATTCGCTGGATTCACTGACGATCGATGGCAATGAACAGATCACCATTGCCGGAAATGGCACGGAACGGATTCTGTACGTGATGGACAGCGTCGATCAGTTGGTCCTGGACGGTCTGACGATTACCGGCGGGCATACGGATTCAAACGGAGGGGGTGTCAAAAGCCGCGCCAAGCATATCGAGATCCGAAACTCGGTGTTCACCGGCAACGACGCCAATGCAGGCGGGGGCGCCATACATTGGCCAACTGTCGACGGCGGAAGCGCGCAGATCCATAACAGTCAGTTCAGCGATAACGTGGCGACTACTGCTTCTGGTGGTGGTTTGGCAGTGTCCCTGGATGGCGGCCCCATCGAGATCCATCATTCCGAGTTCAGTGGCAATGAAACCAATGGTCCCGGTGGTGGTGGCCTGTTGATCATCAATGACTTGAGCACCAACCTTTCCATCAAACACAACACATTCTTCAACAATCACAATCTCGACGAGGATAGCCGCGGCGGCGGACTATACGCCAATGTTGCCGCTGTTGAGGGGACTTTCGCATACAACTCCATTAGTGAAAACTCTTCCGGATTCGCGGGAGGTGGCGCCCTGATTACGGCGTCCAACAGCGAGATCGAGATCAGGGACAACGACATTGAACAGAATCATGCCGAGTACGGCGGCGGATTCACCGCCGCTCTTTCCAGCACTGATCTTGCTGTGCTGGGGCAGAATCTTGAGGCCAATACCTCCGATGACTTCGGTGCGGGCATGTTGATCGAAGCCAACAGCTCTTCGGCACTCGAGCTCGAACAAACTACATTCCTTGACAATGTTACTGAAGGTTGTGGCGGCGGCCTGACCGTGATCGGTGAACTACCCATCCTGGCGATCACCTATTCAGCTTTCGTTGATAATGAAAGCACTTGCGGCGGGGCGATTTTTGTCGACCTGAGTGATACTGATGAATTCGAGGGGACCATTGAGCACAGTGAGATCTCCGGGAACTCCGCCACTGGACAGGGTGGCGGCATTTTCGCGGGCTTTGACGGAGACCCGGAAGCGAGCCTGGCCATTCAAAACTCCACACTTTCCGGCAATACCGGCTCCCAGGGAGCCGGTTTGTTCATGAGCAGCCCTGGCGAACTGGAGCTCCGTTACTCAACATTCAAGGATAATGCGGCCAGCGTGAATGGGGGCGGCATCATGCACATCAGCTATGAGGCCAACACATGCCAGGTCATCAACTCGGTTTTCCAGAACACACCCGATGAGATCTACAGTGGCCCCGCTTACTGTGACGTCGCCGCTTCGCTGCTTGCCAATTCCCAGGACTCAATCTTCAACAACATGGGTGGAAACATCCTTGATGAAGACCCTGAGCTGGGACCGCTATCCGACCACGGTGGCATCGGGGGACGGACCCACCGACCTCAGGAATCCAGTCCGATCATCGATGCAGGTCAGGACCTTGATGCACTACCGGATCACGACCAACGCGGTGCAGGCTTTGCCCGCCAGGTTGGCGACGGCCTGGACATGGGCGCCTATGAAAGCCAGGTCCTGACCGATGCAATCTTTTCGGATCGATTTGACGAACAGGATGAGGATCCCGATGATCGGAATGAAGAGTGAAAAATTGGCTCTATTGCACTTCTGGTGGGTTGGTTAGTGGGCCAACAACGCGACACAGGCCGGGCGCGGCGCCTCAGGCCGGGCATCGGTTGAATCAGCCTCGCTGCAGTGCCCGCTTGTCATGCAGGTGCAGCTGTCTTCGATACATTGCAGGTCGCAATGCGTGCCGCCGGCCGCGCGATCCGGTTCGCAGAGAAAATCGGGACTGTCAACGCCGCCCCGGATTCTTCCTGACCTTGTCGACTGCGACGAC
>CAYQJJ010000153.1:0-2162 GCA_964417745.1 uncultured Wenzhouxiangella sp. | reverse complement strand
GTCAGAAAAATCCGGATCAGGGTGCGAGCTTGCGCTTCAGTGCCCGGGCCATCGGTCGGGGCATTCTGGGGATCGAGCGCAACAGCCAGGGGAGGATGCGGCGCTTGGTGCGGTTGAGGGATTCCGGGATCACCGCTTCGATGAGATGCGGGCCGGGATGGCCGAGGGCGTATTCCATGGCCTGGCAGAAGTCCTCGGCCGTGTCGGCGCGCACGGCGTGGACGCCCATGCCCTGGGCCAGGCGGGCGAAATCCAGGCCTGGGCCGGTCAGATCGAGCTGGGCGCGGGCCTTGGGGCCGCCGCTGTCGCTGGCACCCACGCGCTCGAGTTCGACATTGAGAATCGAATAGGCGGCGTTGGCCAGCACCACCACGGTGATGTCGAGGTTCTCGCGCGCCATGGTCCACAGCGCCTGGTTGGTGTACATCGCCGAGCCGTCGCCAACCAGGGCCAGCACCGGGCGGTCCGGGCAGGCGATGGCCGCGCCCACGGCGTTGGGCAGGCTCTGGCCGATGGCGCCACCGGTGAGCGTTAGCAGGTCGTGTTGCGGGGCGCCGGCGGTCATCACCGGCAACATCAGTCCGGAAGTATTGGCCTCGTCGACCACGATGGCGTTTTCCGGCAACAGGTGGCCGACCGCCTTGCAGACTTTCTCGGCGCTCAGGCGGCCGCGCGGGCGGTCCGGGCGTCCGGCTTTCTGAAGCTCGGGCTCGGCCTGCCCGGCGCCGAGTGCCTCGACCAGCTTTTCCAGGCTGGCGCGGCTGTCCTGGTCGGGCCAGCTCAGCGTATGGACCTTGCAGCCCTTGGGGACGAGTTCGCTGGCCTTGCCGGGGTAGGCGAAGAACGACACCGGTTCCTTGGCATCAACCAGCACCAGGTGGTCGAAGGCCGAGAGCTGCAGGCTGGCCAGTTCGGCCAGGTAGGCGATGCGCTCGACCGGTGGGCGGCCGGCGCCGCGTTCGAGCCGGGTCGGGAAGACCTCGGAAAATACTTTCACACCGCTGTGGGCGGCGACCCGGGCGGCCTCGAGCAGCACCGGCTCGCGCAGCGCCCGGCCGCCGAGCAGCAGCGCGGTCTTGCCACCGCCGCGAATGGCCTGGGCAATGCCGGCGACCGTCTTGTCGGAGGCCGCTTCGGGCCGGTTCGGCACCGGTGCCGGCGCCGGCCGCCCGCCGGCACCCCAGGAGACATCGGCCGGCAGGATCAGCGTCGCGACCCGCCCCGGCGGGCCAATGGCCGTGGCAATCGCCTCGACGGCATCGCTGGCGAGCTCTTCGGTGCTTGCCGAGGTGCGCACGAACTCCGGCGAGACATTGCGCGCGACCGTTTCGATATCCGACTGGAGCTGGGCGTCCAGGGGAACGTGGTAGGTGGCGTGGTCGCCGACGATATTGACGATACCCACCTTGCCCTTGCGCGCGTTGTGCAGGTTGGCCAGGCCATTGCCCAGGCCGCAGCCCAGGTGCAGCAGCGTGGCCGCAGGCTTGTCGGCCATGCGTGCATAGCCGTCGGCCGCGCCCGTGGCCACGCCCTCGAATAGCGCCAGCACGGCGCGCATGCGCGGCTCGTCATCGAGCGCGGCGACGAAGTGCATTTCGCTGGTGCCGGGGTTGGTGAAGCACACCTCGATGCCGGCATCGACTAGGGTTTTCATCAGGGCCTGGGCGCCGTTGGGCATGGTCGTTCTCCTCGGGTATCTCAGGTTTCTGGCGCGTCGCGGTCGAGGCAGTGCTCGCCGATATCGGCGATGCGCTTGATGCCGGTCAGCGCCATGGCCAGGCGCAGCTCGTCGCGCATGCTGGCCAGCGTTCGATCCAGCCCCGCTCGGCCGCCACCGGCCAGAGCCCACAGCCAGGCCCGGCCGATCAGCACTCCGTGAGCACCCAGCGCCAGGGCGCGGTAGATGTCGATGCCGCCGCTGATGCCGCCGTCGACCAGCACCTCGCAGCGCGCCCCCACGGCCCGGGCGATCGCGGGCAGCTTTCGGGCCGTGGCGGCGGCACCGTCGAGCTGGCGGCCACCGTGGTTGGAGACCACGATGCCGTCGACCCCGGCCTCGGCCGCCCGCTCGGCATCCTCGCGATCGAGAATGCCCTTGAGCAGCAGCCGGCCCTGCCATTTCCCGCGCAGCCAGTCGATATCGGCCCAGGTGACGGTAGGGT
>CAYQJJ010000152.1:0-7086 GCA_964417745.1 uncultured Wenzhouxiangella sp. | reverse complement strand
TGGCGCACCCCCTCCAGGCGTGCCAGCGGCCGCGCCACGGCAGTCGCGAAAGCCTCGCCGGTCGGCCGGTCGATCGACTCGACCGTGGCCACCGGCAGGCCCGGCGGAAACCGCCCGCCCAGCCCCGAGGTCACCAGCTCATCATCGGGTATCAGGTCGACGTTCATCGGCAGGTCGGTCAGCTGCAGCTCGCCGGCGTGGCCACTGCCGTAGGCGATGGTGCGCAGGTCCGTGCGCCGGATACGCACCGGCAGGGCGTGATCGCGGTCGGAAATCAGCACCACCCGGGCCGAATGCAGCAGCACCTCGTCGACCTGGCCGACCACACCGTCCATGTCGATGACCGGCTGACCCGGCTCGAGCCCGTGCCCGCGCCCGCGATTGACCATCACCCGGTGCGAGAAGGGATTGAGGTCGATGCTGCGCAGCTCCACGGTGCGAAAATCAACCTCCAGGGCGCGCGCTGCGTCGAGCAGCTCGCGCAGCTCGAGATTCTCGCGCGCCAGCTCATCGAGCCGCACCAGCCTCGCGCGACTCTCGCGCAGCTCGCTTTCGAGCGTCTCGAGGCGGGCATTGAGCGCCCGGCGGTCGCGGAAATCCTCGCGCAGGCGCCCGGCAAAGCTGAACGGCGCCTCGACGGCGAGAACCGCCGGCTCCAGTGCCAGGCCGGCCAGCCAGCGCAGCCTTTCGGTGTAGTCGCCGCGAAAATCCATGATCATCAGCACCGCGCTGAGCACGATGTAGAACATCAGCCGAGCGATGCGCCCGGCCATATCCGCCGAGGCGGCCGAAGAAGGCTGTCGCGGCGGATAGTTCACGGACGGTGCAGCCGGACGCGAAGCATCAGGTCGCGAAGAAGAAGTCGCCCCGGTTTTCGTCCATCATTTCCAGCGCCCGTCCGCCGCCGCGGGCCACGCAGGTCAGCGGGTCGTCGGCGATGATGACCGGCAACCCGGTCTCTTCCATGAGCAGCTTGTCGAGGCCGCGCAGCAAGGCGCCGCCGCCGGTCAGCACGATGCCGGTCTCGGCGACGTCGGCACAAAGCTCCGGAGGCGTCTGCTCGAGTGCCACCTTGACCGCGCCGACGATGCTCGAGAGCGCCTCGGACAGGGCCTCGAGCACCTCGTTGCTGTTGAGCGTGATCATCTTGGGCACACCCTCGGCCAGGTTGCGCCCGGAAATCTGGATCTCGCCGAGGTTGTCCTGCTGGTACGCGCAGCCGATTTCCATCTTGATGCGCTCGGCCGTCGACTCGCCGATCAGCGTGCCGTAAGAGCGGCGCACGTAGTTGATGATGGCCTCGTCGAAATGGTCCCCGCCGATGCGCACCGAATTGGAATAGACGATGCCGTTGAGCGACAGCACGGCCACCTCGGTGGTGCCGCCGCCGATGTCGAGCACCATGGAGCCGCGCGCCTCATGGATCGGGATGCCGGCACCGATCGCCGCGGCCATCGGCTCTTCGATGAGAAATACCTCACGCGCGCCGGCACCCTCGGCGGATTCCTTGATTGCCCGGCGCTCGACCTGGGTCGACGAACAGGGCACGCAGACCAGCACCCGGGGACTGGGGCGGAGAAAGCGCGAGGCATGCACCTTCTTGATGAAGTGCTGCAGCATCTGCTCGGTGGTGTTGAAGTCGGCGATCACGCCGTCCTTGAGCGGGCGGGTGGTCTGAATATTGCCCGGGGTGCGCCCGAGCATCTGCTTGGCTTCGCTGCCGACCGCGGCAACGTCCTGCGGGCCACCCGGGCCACGCTGCATGCGAACCGCCACGACCGAGGGCTCGTTGAGCACGATGCCCTGGCCGCGGACGAAAATCAGGGTGTTGGCGGTGCCCAGATCGATGGACAGGTCGTTGGAGAAAATACCGCGTAAGCGCTTGAACATGACAGAAAAAGGGTCCGGGCCGGGAAGGGCTGCAAAAGTCCACTAATGTAGCAGGAAAAGGCCGGCATGTAAGCGCTATCGCTCGGCAATATCGGGTTTGCGCCGGGAAAGCGCCGCCCGATTCGTTACACTAGCGAGCTGACTCTAAAATTTTAAGGAAAACTTAATCATGTCCGTTCTGATTTGCGGTTCACTGGCCTACGACAACATCATGGTCTTTCCGGAGCGCTTCAAGGATCACATCCTGCCCGACAAGACCCACATGCTCAACGTGGCCTTCCTCGTGCCCGAACTGCACCGCAACTTCGGCGGCTGCGCCGGCAACATTGCCTACAGTCTCAAAAAGCTCGGTGGCGAGCCGATGCCGATGGCCACCGTCGGCGCCGATTTCGACGACTACGCGCGCCACCTCGACCGCCTCGACATCAGCCAGCAGTACATCCGGGTCGCCGACGACCACTGGACCGCCCAGGCCTACATCACCACCGACCTCGACGACAACCAGATCACCGCCTTCCACCCCGGGGCGATGAACGAGAACCACAACCAGAAAGTACCGGCCAGCGGCATCCGCTTCGGCATCGTCTCGCCGGATGGCAAGCAGGCCATGCTTGACCATTCCGAGCAGTTCGCGGCCGCCAACATCCCGCACATCTTCGATCCCGGCCAGGGTCTGCCGATGTTCGACGGCGACGAACTCAAGCGCATGATCGCCAACGCCAACTGGCTGACGGTCAACTCCTACGAGTGGGAAATGCTCAAGAACAAGACTGGCCTGGACCACGGCGCCATCACCGACCAGCTCGACGGTGGGCTGATCATCACCCACGGCGGCGAGGGCTCCGAGCTCTACGTCGGCGGCGACAAGACCCATATCCCGTCGGTCAAGCCCGAGACCATCGCCGACCCGACCGGCTGCGGTGACGCTTTCCGCGCCGGGCTGCTGTTCGGCCTGGCCCGCGACTGGGATCCGGCCGACGCCTGCCGCCTGGGCTCGATCCTCGGCTCGATGAAGATCGAGCACAACGGCCCGCAGCACCACGACTTCACACCCGAGCAGATCGCCGAGCGCTACCAACGCGAATTCGGCTCGGCCATGCCGGGCTGATCGACCACCGATCACGCTGCTGAAGCTCCGGCCGGCTCGGCCGGAGCTTTTTTGATTGAAGCTTTACCGACGGGATCACTGATCCTGCGGCAGCCAGGTGCCACGCCGCGTCCCGCGGACACTCTCGGCATCAACACCATCGGGCGACGCCGCCAGTTCGGCACGACGAGCCAGATAGGCCGCCGGGTCCGATTCCGTCACGGCGCCCTCGACCACGCGCGCATAACTGACCCGATCGGTTACCCGCTCGACCCGGGCACGCGCCACCGGTGACTCCTTCCGCCCGAGGCTTTCTCCGCTGTAAGGATCGAACAGCTCCTCGCCCAGCGCGAAAATTTGCAGCGGCATGCCCTCGCGCAACTGCGAACCCCCCTGGTTGAGAACCAGCCGATCCCCGTCGAAGTCGATCAGCCGCAGCGGATAAATGGCGCTGATGGCGCGCTCGCTAACCTGATCTGCGGCATGCGCCCAGAGCGATTGCTCGAAGGCGGCCATGCCGGTCGCATCCCCGGAGGAGGCAAAGACGGCTTCAGCCGGAATCGTCAGCGTGTCGGCCCAATGAACCTGACGGGTCGCAGGTGAGAGAATGCGCAGGTCGAGCACGATCGAACCACTGGTGCCCAGGCGCGACTCGCCGGTCAGGCTGCTGACTTGCTCGCGGGCATCAATATCCAGGCCCGCAACACGCCCGATCATGACGTAGTCCGCCCCGAGCGTCGCTCCCAGGCGGGCTTTTTCTCGCGCCGGTACCGCCGGGTCAGCGAGCAGACGGCGCTCTTCGACGATTGCCTGGGTGCGCTCGCGTTCGAGCACGGCGAAACGCCGGGTCTGGGTCACCGATTGCACCACCGCCTGGGTCAGGCGACGTGCGGCCGTTGCCGGGTCCAGGCGCTCCCCGAACAAGCGCAGTCCCGGCTCGGCGTCGAACGGGTAGACCGCCAGCGTCCGGCGGGTCTCGTGGGTACCCATTCCCGGCGCCTGGTAGACCGGCAAGTCGACGCGCAGACGCACGGTAAAGCCCGGCTCGCGCGGTGTCGCCGAGAGCACCCGGTAGCCGCTGATATAGCCTTCCGTTCCGGCAGAGATATTACCGCTCTGATCAGCGCTCAACGTCAGCGAGGTACGTGCACCCTCGGCGTCGGTCATGGCCAGCTCCTGGCTCGACCGCGTCAGGTTCTGGCGCGAGTGAATCTCGACACCGTGGACCTGGCGCACCGCTTCGGCAAGAGCATCGAAAGTCGCATCCTGACGGTCTGAACCGTGTCCGACGACCTCGACCTGTATCGTTTCGTCATCGGCGCTGGCGGTGCCCGTCAGGCCGCCGATAGCAAGCAGACCAGCCAGCACGATGATTTCGAGTTTTCCTCCAATGTTCATCTCACCAGTCCTCGTCACCGAACTCGGGGCTGCCCCGCTGCTGTACCGCGGTCCCGTTTTCTTCGGCATCGCGCTCGGCGACTTCTTCGGGCGTCTCGACCACCCCGCGGCCGGTAAACGCGGCCTGGGTGGTGGGAGACCACAGCTTGACGGCACCGACGTGTAGATGGCCAGTATCGGGGTGATTGGCACGCCAGGTGCGAGCCGTTGTTATTCCTGACAGGTCAATGTCGCTTCGTTGGCGGATAACCGAATTTATATCCCGTATGAAGGTGCTGGTTTCGACTTCGCGCTCGGAGCCGTCACTCCGACGCTCACCGATGACCTCCATGGCCACACCGGTCATCTCCTGCTCATCCACCACCACGTAGCTGTTGAGGAACTCGGCCATAGCCCCATCCGCCCGCATGTTGGCGCGACGCTGGGCAGCGGTTACGGCCATGTTGATCGCCTGACGGCTATCGGCGCGGGTAACGGGTGGCGAGGCCTGGCCGAAGGCGACGATGACCGGGTTGCCGTCCGAGTCGCGCAGCAGGCGAGTTCCGTGCATGAACACCAACTCCTCGGCCTGGAGATCACCGTTGAGTTGGTCGAGTGCGTCCGATGAGTTGCCCCGGCCAATCGCTGCCATGTCTCCCGAAAGAATGCGTCTTGCCATGGAACGAAGTTCCGGGCTGTAAATGACCAGCGCTCCGACCGAGCCTCTGTCCTCGAAAGTCTTGAGAAGCCGAATACCCTGAAAGGACTCACGGGCACTTCGCACCATCTCCGTTTGAACCGAATCCATCGCCAGCTGTACTTTTTGTACGAACTCCAGCTCCCTGTGCTTGTCCGGATCGACGCCCAGATCCTGCAGGGCACTGTCAAGCTGGGCAGCTGTCAGATCTCGAAAGCGATCGGCAATCGCATTCATGACGCTTTGATTGTCGGATGGGTCCAGGTCGTTCAGCGCATTGGTGTCATGTATGGTTTCGCGAACCCTCACAAGCGAGGCATTCGTCCCTCGCGACAGGGCGAAATCCCCGAGCGCTTCGGCAATGGCTGCGTCAATGGCTGTAATTCGAGCCGCGCCGTAATTCCTGTCCTCGGGCTCGGTGGCGATGGTTGCGACACCCCAGCCGATGTAACCACCGCTCGGGTTGTTGTCGTGAAAGCCAAGAGACCAGTTGCGCTCTTGCAGATAGCTCGTCCGGGCCTCTTCAACCGCTGTGCCGTCGATATCATCAGCCGTCGGAAAAATATGCGCGGGATTGCCGGCAGCCTCGTCGGCGCTCTCCTCGGCCCCGGCCAATCCCGCCGCCATGATCAGCGCAGCGGGAACCAGCATGTTGATTCGGAAAAGATTCATGTCATCTCCTTACCAGCCAACGCTGCGGTTGGAGCCACGCTTGATGATCGGCACCTCGGTTTCCCAGATGGCCAGGCCGGTCTCGAGATCGGTAAGCGCCAGCTGGAAGTAATAGTCGATCTGCTGGGTGCGCCGATCGATGCTGTGGTTGCGCTGCATGATCTTGCCCGACAGCGACAGATCCGGCGCCTGCAGGGTGCCTTCGCGCTGGACCCCGGACTGGTCGAATTCGGCACTGTCGCGCAATTCGCGAACGCGCATGCTCATCTCGTCCTCGGGGCCGTCGATACCGACCGCGGTGGTGGTGACAACACGCCCGGAGTTGAGCAGTTCGACGCGGATCTTGCGCGTGAGCTGATCGGTATCGATGCGCTGCATGGTGTCGTTCGTGACCCGCGAGACGGCCATGATGTAGCGCGCACCTTGTGGGTGGTCGACCGCGCCGGAGACCAGCAGCGAATCGATCGCTTCGCCGGCGGCCATTTCAAAATCCCGGTAGTCCAGCGTCATGGTCGCCGGGCCGCGGTCATCGCGCGGGTCGACGTAGGTGGTCGGTGTGGCACAGCCGACGAGCAGCAGGCAAAGCCCGGCAAGCAGGCCGAGTCGGGGGTTGATCCATTCGAATGTCATGATTGATTGCTCCTGTCTAACTGGTGGTTGACCGACGTACGTGAATACGCGCGCGGGCCGCGTTGTCTACTGGCGCGACGGCTTCTAGCTGAAAAGGGATGCCGGGGTTGATGGTGGCCCGGCGGTATCGATCGCTGATGCCGCGAACCTGGCGCCCGGAGTGATCGAACCAGCGGATCGACCACTCGATTGACTGGCGATTGCCGGCACCGACGCCTTCGACCATGACGGTGTGCAGGCTGCCATCGCGATGACGATTGATATTGATCATCACATCCTGCATGGCGCCACGCACATCGCTCTCGGCATGCCAGGTCACGTCGCGCTCGACTTCTGGCTGATGTGCACAAGCTGCCAGCAACAGGATCGCCAGTACGGCAAAAATCTTGCGGATGATGAGTTTCATAGGTCGGCTCCTGCCATGAGGGGTTCGCGATCGAGCGGGTTGATCGCGGCCTGGCGACCCTGCAGGTCGATCAGACGAATCGCCGGCTGCGCGAAGCGGGTCGGTTGCTTGACGTAGATGAGTGTGTAAGGCCAGTCCGGAAGCTCGAAGTTGGCGATCGGCTGGTCGCTGTCACCCAGCAGGGAGACAACCCCGCCTTCCGGGCGATCGAAGCGCGCCGCCTGCCAGTGATCCGGCAGGGCACGCCAGACGCGCAGGTCGGCCTCGGTGGTCTGCGCCGTCAGTGCCGTGGCGGCAATCGCGCCGAGCAGTCCGGCCCGATCGGAA
>CAYQJJ010000151.1:0-7111 GCA_964417745.1 uncultured Wenzhouxiangella sp. | reverse complement strand
GAACAGGCCTTGAAGGGGGCGGCACGAAGATTGCGCCTGTCCGGCCGCCTGCCGCTGGGCCGGATCGGCGACGCCGCGCTCGACGAGGCAATCGAGACCGTTCGCCCGGTGGCCGGGCACTGGCGCGAGGCGGTGGCGAACTGGCCCGATGAGTTCGACCCGTACCCGGCCCGCTTCGGCCCGGCCGGGACTCAAGAGCAGTCCATCGAAGTCGCGCAGTGGCTGTCGGGCCTGCGAACGCGCGCCGATGGTCACGTGGCAAGCATCGTGGCGACCACCACCAACCTGAAAGCCAGCAAAAAGGTCGCCTTCGAACCACGCTGGGAAAAGCTCGTCGCGCACTGGCCGCTGCATCTGCTGGTCAACGCCTGCGGCTTTCCGATGCACACGCTCGTGGCCCATCGCGAAGCCCTGTTCGAGTGGCAGCCGGTGGCCGCCGAGACCGCCCGGAGCTGGCTTTCTGAGCTGGTCGAGCATTGGCTCGAAGGTATGCGCCGGCCGCTGCCGGTGGCCGCGGCGACCTCCAGCCGATGGCTCGAGGTGATTCTGGCCAGGGACGACTGGGATGCGGCCGACAAGTTGGCGGTCAAAACCTATTGCCCGGAATTCGGTGGCTGGGGTGAACTGGCCCGGGAGCTGTCCCTGCAACGCTTCTACCCCGATTTCGAATCACTCCGCGACCACGGGGAGCGGGGCGATGACTTTGTCTACTGGGCCTGCGCGCTCTACCAGAGACCGATCGAACACTGGCATCAGGCACAGGGAGAAGTGCGATGAGCGACCAACCCGACAAGCTCCACCTCATCAAGACCATCCCGCTTCAGGGCCGTCGCCTGATCGAGGCCAGTGCCGGCACCGGCAAGACCTTCACCCTGGCCGGCATTTACCTGCGCATGGTGCTCGGCCTGGGCTGCGCGCCGCGCATCCCGCCCGACATCCTGGTACTGACCTTTACCCGCGCGGCCACGCGCGAGCTGCGCGATCGCATTCGCGCCCGGCTGACCGCCGCGGCTAGCGCGTTTCGCACCGGCTCGAGCACCGACGAACTGCTGCAATGGCTCATCGAGTGTTTCGAGCCCGACCAGCACCCGGCCTGCGCGCGCACCCTCGATATTGCCGCCGGCTGGATGGACGAGGCGGCCATCCATACCATCCACGCCTGGTGCCAGACCATGCTGCAGCAGCATGCCTTCGACAGCGGCAGCCTGTTCGGACAGGAGGTCGACAACCGGGACGCAACGCTCATGGCCCACGCCCTGGCCGACTACTGGCGCGAACACTTCACCGGCGACGAACCCGATAACGCCCGCCTGCTGGAACTGGCCGGCGATCCTGACGCCCTGGGTGGGCGCATCAAGCCGTTGCTCGACCCGGAGGTCTGCCCCTGCCTCGGCGGCGAACCGCTGGGCGAGGGGCTGGAGCCGTCCGCCGCACTGGCCGCGCCGCGCAAATGGCTCGAGTCCCGGCAAGAAATTCTCGAGCCGGTCCGGAAGCAGTGGCTGGCCGAGTCGGACGGTATTCGTTGTTTGCTCGAAGAGGCCATGCACGGCAAGCAGCTCCACAGCGGCAAGATCAACCCGGACAAGGCCGCGGCCTGGTTCGCGGCAGTCGATGCCTGGGCCGGGACGGGCGAATCCGCCCCGAGCGACATCCTGGCGAAGTTCCGCCGCAGCTATGTCGATACCCTGCCCAAGAAAGGCTTCGAGGCGCCCGCTCATGGCTGGTTCGATTGCGTCGAGTCCGCCTTCGAGCAGCTCGAAGCGCTCGGGCCCGAGCCAGCGTGGCAGCCGCAGGTGCTCGCGCATGCCGCAAGCCGCGTGCGCGCGAACCTGGCGCGGGAAAAACAGCGCGCCAACCGGCTGGAGTTCAACGATCTGCTCATCGAACTGGACCGCGCCCTGGACCGCCCGGAGGGCGGGCGCCTGCGCGAGACCATTCTTGCTCAATACCCGGTCGCCCTGGTCGATGAATTCCAGGATACCGACCCGGTCCAGTTCCGTATTTTCAACAAGGTCTGGGACGAGGGCCAGGCCGACGACCCCGAAAACGGCCTGTTTCTGATTGGCGATCCCAAGCAATCGATCTACAGCTTTCGCGGCGCCGATATCCACGCCTACCTGAAAGCCCGCGACCGGACCACCAGCCAGCACAGCCTGGACCGCAACTTCCGGTCGACCGCCGGCATGGTCGAATCGGTCAACCACCTGTTCGGCAGCGGTGAGAACCATCCGCTCGGCGCATTCGCCTTTGTCGGCGCCGACGGGGAGCGGCGCGTGCCGTTCGAGGCGGTCGAGGCCAATGGACGCGACGACCACCTCGAGATCGACGGTCAGGCCCAGGCGCCGATGACCTTCTGGTATCAGCCCGAGCCGGACGGCTGCCTGGCCGTTGGCGTGACCGCCTATCGACAGCGCATGGCCGATCAGGCCGCCGAGGGCATCGCCTCGCTGCTGCAGCGGGCCTCGCGGGGGCAGGCCGGTTTCTGCAAGGGCGAGGATTTCAAGCCGGTCCAGCCAGCCGATATCGCTGTGCTGGTGCGCACCGGCAGGCAGGCCGGACAGGTTCGCCTTGCGCTGCAAAGACGCGGCGTGGCCAGCGTCTACTTGTCCGACCGGGATTCGATTTTCGATACCGAACAGGCCACGGAGCTGGGTCTGGTGCTGCACGCGGTGGCCGATGCCGGCGACGAGCGCCTGCTCCGATCGGCGCTGGCGACGCGCCTGTTCGGCTGGTCGCTGTCCGAGCTCGATACGCTGCACCACGACGAGGCCCGCGTCGAATCGCTGCTCGAGCGCTTCACCAGCCTGCGCGAGTTGTGGCGCCGCAGCGGCGTGCTGGCCATGGTCCACCGCTTGCTGGCACAGTTTGAAATTCCGGCCCGGCTGCTGGCCCGGCGCGAGGAAGGCGAGCGAGCGCTGACCAACCTGCTGCACCTGGCCGAGCTGCTGCAGGCCGAAAGCCAGTCACTGGACGGCGAGCACGCCCTGGTCCAGTGGCTGCAGGACCAGATCACCGATACCAACCGCGGCGAGGATGACGAGCAGGTCCTGCGGCTCGAAAGCGACGCCGAGCTGGTGCGCGTGGTCACCATCCACGCCTCCAAGGGTCTCGAGTACCCGCTGGTGTTCGCGCCGTTTGCCTGCGACTACCGCGCGCCGAACGACAGGGAGCCGGTTGCCTGGCACGACGGCCAGCAGCGCCGCTACGACTTCGGGCCTGATGAGGCGACGCGAATCCAGGCCCGGCGCGAGGAGCTCCAGGAGCAATTGCGACTGTTCTACGTCGCCGTCACCCGTGCCTGCCACGCCTGCTGGATCGGGTGCGCGCCAGTACTCAGCGGCGGGGGCAAGAACAAGCCGCCGGAACTGCACCGCTACCCGCTCGGACACCTTCTGCTTGGCCTGGCCGACGACCCCGATCAACCCGAACCAATGCGCGCATTGCTCGATCGCCTGGTCGACGGCGCCGGCGGCTGCATGCGCATCGAAGTGCTCGACGATGAGCCCGGGCTGACGCACTTTCAGGCAGAGGTCGGCCAGGAACTCGGCCAGGCGCGCGTCTTTGAGGGCAAGGCGCGCGATCCCTGGTGGATCGCCAGTTATTCGGCGCTCAAGCAGGTCGGCGGCGAGATTGGTGGTGAGATTGGCACTGAAGAGCCGCAGAGCGCGCTCGAAGACCAGGCGCGCGAAGAAGCCGACGAGCCCGAGGTCGAAGCGAGCGAGGGCCACTTGGACGCGACCCCGACGCTGACGCGCGACGCGCACGGCTTTCCGCGTGGGCCACAGCCGGGGACATTCCTGCATGGCCTGCTCGAGTGGGCCGGCCGCCAGGGGCTGGCGGCAACCGCGGCCGAGCCGGGCGAGTTGCACGCGACGATCGAGCGCCGCTGCAGCCTGCGCGGCTGGCAGTCCTGGACGCCGGTGGTGCAGGGCTGGATGGACGACCTGCTGGGGCTGCAACTGCCGCTGGGCGAACAACCCCTGCGACTGGCCGACCTGTCGCCGGGTCGCTACACCCCGGAACTGGAGTTCTGGTTCCAGGCCAGCCGGGTTGCCACCGGTGAGCTCGACACGGTGGTGCGCAACGCCACCCTCGACGGCGCTCGGCGCCCGCGGCTTGCCGCCGCTGAGCTCAACGGCATGATGCGCGGGTTCATCGACCTGGTGTTCGAACACGAAGGCCGCTACTTCGTGCTCGATTACAAGTCCAACCACCTCGGGCCCGACGATGCCGCCTATAGCGAAGACAACATGTGCAACACCGTGCTCGAAAAACGCTACGACATGCAGTACGCGCTCTACACCCTGGCCCTGCATCGCCTGCTCTCCCACCGCCTGCCGGACTACGATTACCAGCGCCACGTCGGCGGGGCGGTCTACCTGTTTCTGCGCGGCTGCGGCGGCGCCACCGGTGGCGTGTTTCATCGGCGCCCGTCGGTCGAGTTGATCGAGGCCCTCGACGGGCTGTTCGCCGGCCGGGAGATCAACCATGCAGCATGAGCAGGTGCTGGATCGATTCGAACGCTGGCGGCGCCTCGGCTGGATGCGCCCGCTGGAAGCGCGCTTCGTCGAGTTCCTCGCCGACCTGGCCCCCCAGGAAGACGCCCGGGTGCTGCTTGCCGCCGGGCTGACCAGCCACGCGCTGTCGCAGGGGCACGTGTTTGTCGACATTGGCGAGCTTGTCGAAGGCCCGGGCCGGCTGCTCGCGCTGCCGCCGCCGGAATTCACCCGGCATGCCGATACGGTCGATCAATCCGAATGGGCGGCGGCCGAGGCCGCCATCGGCAGCGAGCTCGAGGCGATGGCCGCCGACGATTGGCTCGGCGCGCTGCGCGCCTCGCGCCTGGTCGGGGCCGGGGAGGGCGGCGAGCCGCTGGTGCTCGACGGCAGCCGCCTGTTCCTGCGCCGTAACTGGGCAGCCACCGAGGAAATTGCCAGGGAATTGTCCGCGCGCAGCCAGCCGCTCGATACGGGCCTGCCCGACGATGCCATTCGCGTGCTCATCGATGACCTGTTCACCGGGCCCGATGCCGGCGAAGGGCCCGACTGGCAAAAGATCGCCTGCGCGGTAGCGGCGCGCTATCCGTTCTCGATCATCACCGGCGGCCCCGGAACCGGCAAGACCTGGACCATGGTCAAGTTGCTGGGTCTGCTGCAGGCCATCAACGAGCAACGAAGCGGCGGTGAACCTCGTCCCCTGCGCATCCTGCTGGCCGCGCCCACCGGCAAGGCCGCCGCGCGCATGACCGAGTCGCTGCGCGGCAATTGGCAGCACCTGCCCGAGCGATATCAGGGTGATACCTTCCGGCCCGAGGAGGCCAGAACGCTGCACCGGCTGCTGGGCAGTCGGCCCGACTCCCGGCACTTCCGCCATCACCGTGACAACCCGGTCGCCGCCGACGTGGTGATCGTCGACGAGGCCAGCATGATCGACCTGCAGATGATGCAGGCCCTGTGCCGGGCGGTTTCGCCGCGCACGCGCCTGATTCTGCTCGGCGACAAGGACCAGCTCGCCTCGGTCGAGCCGGGCGCGGTGTTCGGCGACCTCTGCCGCGGCAGCGGGGAGGCCGAATATGGCGAGGAACTGGTCGCCTGGCTCGAGCGGGTCAGCGGCGAGCAGCTTGCAGCAACGGATGGGCCATCGGGTATCCACAACCAGCGCGTCATGCTGCAGACCGCCCGGCGCTTCAACCAGGACATCGCCGACCTGGCCGAAGCAGTCAACGCCGGCCGGGCCAGTGAGGCAAGCCGTCTGCTCGACGAGCGCGCCCCGGTGCTCGAACGCCTGACCCCGGGCAACGAGTCCGACCCGGCCTTGCGCGCCTTGCTGGTCGAGACGGGTCATGAACGCTATTTCGAAACCCTGGGCGAGCCGGGTGAGCGCTCGGCCGAAGACGAGGATGGCATTCGCCAATGCCTGGGCGCCTACGGGCAGTTCCAGGTACTGGCCGCGACCCGCTCGGGGCCCTGGGGCATCGACGGGCTCAACGCCACCATCCGCCGCTGGCTGGCCGAATCCGGGCGCGTTCCGGCCAGCGGCAGCTGGTTCCACGGCCGGCCGGTCATGGTCACGCGCAATGACTATGCCACCGGCCTGATGAACGGGGACGTGGGGCTGTGTCTGGCGCTGGCCCAGCCGGACGGCACGACCGGCCTGCGCGTGGTCTTCCAGCGCGCCGATGGCCAGCTGCACCACTACGCAACCACGCGCGTGCCCGACTGCCAGACCGCCTGGGCGATGACCGTACACAAATCGCAGGGCAGCGAATTCACCCATACCGTCCTGGCCCTGCCCGAGCGCCACAACCGCGTGCTGACCCGCGAACTGGTCTACACCGGCCTGACCCGCGCCCGCCAACGCTTCACCCTGGTCGCCCCGTCACCCGAAGTATTCACCCGCGCCGTCGAACAACGCACCCAACGCTCCTCCGCACTCGCCGATCGGTTGGTTGAACCCTAAGTACAAGCTGGCAAGGAAGCATATCGGGCGATTGGAGGTCGCCGATTCAGCGCTGGAGGGGTCCGGAATTGAATTCCGTGAAGCTCAAGCCACTTACCGCGCTCTGCGGAACTGTAGTTGACCGGCAGCACGCAATTGGCCAGACTAACCGGAGAGGTGAGTTATGAACGAAAACAGACTTCTTGAGCGAATGCTTGATCCCCCTTCACCCTGCAGGCGTGCTGCATGAAAGCCTTGTCGAAACCACTGGTCACTGTTCTGTTAGTGATCTCGCTGATTGCCTGCGGCTCCTCCGAAGACGGCCTGTCGGATCTACCCCCGGAACTGGCGCAGGGTGATCCGATCGAAACACCCTTCGACACCCGGCCCTCAGCGTTGAACCGCGACGAGTTTCAGGCTGCACTGCAAGAAAACACGCCCGAGGATCTTGAAATCCGGCCGGGCTCCGATACCGCCATGGTCTTCGTGCTTATCGACACGGAAGGCCAGGTGCGCCGGACCGTCGTGTCCGGATCTTCCGGCCAGCCAGAACTGGACGCTGCAGCGAAGGAAGTGGCCAGTGTGATCCGTTTCAGTCCAGGGCTGCGCGATGGCGAGCCCGTCCACGTGTGGCTGGAATTGCCCATCATCTTCGGCCTGTAGGCCAGGGCCG
>CAYQJJ010000150.1:0-7259 GCA_964417745.1 uncultured Wenzhouxiangella sp. | reverse complement strand
AGCCCGGCGGCGCGCACCCGCGCCCGGAAGGCGGTCATCAGGGCGCGCGGGTCGTAGCCCACGGTCTCGAGCAGACGATCGGCCGAGTCCCCGGGGCGCGCGTTGGCCAGCGTAAAGCCATCGGCGTCGAAGGTCACGTCGACGCTGTCGGTGTCGCCGAACAGGTTGTGGTTGTCGCCCAGGGTCTCCTGGTAGGCGCCGGTCAGGAAAATGCCGAGCAGGTAAAGCTCGTCGGGCGCCACGGCATGGACCGGCAGGGTCGGCTCGAGCTGGCCGCGCTCGACGTACTGGTCGATGCGCCCGTCGGAATCGCAGGTCAGGTCCTCGAGCACCGCGCGTTCGGTGGGTTGTTCATCGAGCCGGTTGAGCGGCACGATCGGAAAGACCTGGTCGATGGCCCAGATATCGGGCAGCGACTGGAAAATCGACAGGTTGATGAAGTACTTGTCCGAGAGCTGGTAGCCGATGCGTTCGCCGAGCTCGCGGTGGCGGCGGTTATCCGGTTCGATACGCTCGTTGATGGCATCGAGGATGGCGTAGTACATGGGCTCGATGCGCGCCCGGTCAGCCAGCGACAGGTCGCCGTAGAGAAACAGGTTGCGGCCTTCCTCGAGCAGGTGGTCGGCCTCGAGGAAGGTCTCCTCGGGCTCGCGCTCGGCGCTGTGCTCGAGCACCTCGGCCAGGCCGCGGATGACCGCGTGGTCGCCCTCGCCGACCGGATCGCTGGCGCGCGGCAGGCGTTCGGTGGCCGTGACGTGGGTAACCAGCACGGCGTGGTGCGCGGTCAGCGCGCGCCCGGACTCCGAGAGCAGGTCGGGCATCGGCGTGCCGTGCTCGCGGCACAGCTCGGCAATGCCGCTGACGATTGCACTGGCGTACTGGGCGAGCGAGTAGTTCATCGAGCAGAAGCTGCGCGTGCCGCCGCCTTCGTAGTCCACCCCCAGGCCGCCGCCGATATCGAGATAGCGCACCTGCACACCGCTGTCGGCCAGTTCGGTGAAATAGCGCCCGGCCTCGCGAACACCGCGCTGGATGTCGCGCAGGTTGGAAATCTGCGAACCCATGTGGAAGTGCAGCAGGCTGAGCCAGTGCTGGCAGCCGGCCTGCTCGAGAGTCGCGACCAGGTCGAGCACCTGGCTGGCGGCCAGCCCGAACTTGGCCCGCTCGCCGCCGGTGTTCTGCCAGTTGCCCGAGCCCAGCGACGCCAGCCGCAGGCGCACGCCCAGGCTCGGTTCGATATTCAGGCGCTCGGCCTCGCGCTGGATCAGCGGCCACTCGTTGGGCTTTTCGATCACGATGATCGGCTCGAGCCCGAGCTTCTGGCCGCTCAGCGCCAGGCGGATGTAGGCGGCGTCCTTGTAGCCGTTGCAGATGATGGTCGTCCCGGGCCGGGCGACGGCCAGCGCGGTGATCAGCTCGGGCTTGCTGCCGACTTCGAGGCCGAGCCCCTCGACCGCTGACAGCGTGCGTACCACGCTGGCCTGCTGGTTGACCTTGATCGGGTAGACGGCCGTGTAGCGCCCCGAATAGCCGGTCGCCTCGATGGCGCCCTCGAAAGCCTCGACGAGCTGGCGCGCGCGACCGGCCAGGATCTGCGGAAAGCGGATCAGCAGCGGCAGGCGCAGGCCCTGGCGCCGCGCCTCGTCGACCATTTCGGCCAGCGGCGCGTCGGCAAAGCGTTCCGGGTCGGGTCGGGCGGTCAGCCGGCCCCGGTCGTCGATATCGAAAAAGCCCTCGGCCCAGCGGTCGATGGCGTAGCGCTTGCGCGCTTCCTTGATGAGCAAATCGGACATAAACCCGGGAACATCCTGCAAGGCAAGTGGACGTCCGGATTGTAACCGCCCACCCGGCCTCGGTTAACATGGCGCGCATCCATCCACCGGAAGACCTGCCCATGTTGCCCAGCCAAGAAAAATGGTTCAGCGAAGTCTGCAAGGATGCCGGCTCGGCGATCTCCTGGCGCATCGAGGCCCACCTGGCCCACGAGACCACCGATTACCAGACCATCGACATCTACCAGACCAGCCATTGGGGCAATCTGATGGTCATCGACGGTTTTGTCATGCTGACCAGCCGCGATAACTTCCTCTACCACGAGATGCTCACCCATCCGGCGCTGTTCAGTCACCCCGACCCGAAGCGGGTACTGATCATCGGCGGCGGCGACTGCGGCACGCTCTCCGAAGTGCTTCGCCACACCAGCGTGGCGCGCTGTACCCAGGTCGAGATCGACGAGCGCGTTACCCGGCTCGCCGAGCGTTTCTTCCCCGAACTGTGCGAACGCAATGGCGACCCGCGCGCCGAACTGCTGTTCGACGACGGGCTTGCCTACATCCGCAATCTCGAGCCCGAAAGCCTGGATCTGATCATCGTCGATTCGACCGACCCGATCGGCCCGGCCGAGGGTCTGTTCGGACCGGCCTTCGTGGCCGACTGCGCGCGTGCGCTGGATCAGGGCGGGATGCTGGTCCAGCAGAGCGAATCACCGCTGCTGCACCAGGAGCTGATTGCCGGTGTCCGGGACAACATGAGCCGCGCCGGTTTCGACGAAATCCGCACGCTCGGGTTTCCGCAGCCGTGCTATCCGTCGGGCTGGTGGTCAGCCACCCAGGCGCGCCTGGGCGGCAGCATCGAGCCGGTCGACCCGGCCCGCTTCAGCGCCAGCGGCATCAAGACCCGTTACTTCAATCCGGGCGTTCACGCGGGGGCATTGGCTACCCAGATGCCGTGATGGCTTGACCCCTCTCCGTGGTGGCCGAAGGGTTCTTGCTTTCGGCTGGAACGGGAGGAAGGGCTAAAGGGAAAACGGGAAATGGCGCCGGGCTCTGCAGCCCGCCTGACCCCGGTTCACCCATTAACCCGTTAACCCGTTAACCCCTTCACCCTTTCATTTACCTGATCAACATTCGCCGATTCGGCGACCTTCGAGATCGATGGTCATTTGCATCGGCCCCATCGGGGTTTCCATGTCGCCGGTGATGGTGCCGGTGGCGGTATCACCGTTGAACTGCATCGAAGCTTCCATGTTGACCGCGGTGCCGTCGGGTGCTTCGCACTCCATGGCATAGTCCATGCCGTCGCGGCGCATGTCGCGGTGGGTCATTTCGCAGCCTTCCATGTCTTCGATGAAGGCATCGCCCTCACGCACGTCCTCGATGGTGACGCACTCGGAGGTGGTCTCGCTCTGATCGGGGATGGGCATGTCGCCCTCGAAGCTCATGGTGCTGTTGTATTCCCACATGCCGGGCTCGATGTTCGGCTCTTCGGCCATCGCGGGGAGGGTTGCGCCGGCGATCATTGCGGCGGCCAGAACGGATTTGAACATGAGGTTCTCCAGAATTGAGTGTCCAGGGTATTGACCGCGATCACGAGTTCACGCGGCCAGCGTTCGTCATTAGTACGGATAGTGTAACGATTTCACGTCAGGCAGCTTGAACGCCCGATGAACCTGCCCGGGCTGTCAGCAGCGCGCGACGCGGGATGCAGTCGAGTTATGACAGCTATCGGCCGGGTCGAATTCCAGCTCGAGCTGGATCTCGTGGCCGATCGCCTGCCCGCCCTGGCGGAACGGTTCGAATTGCCACTGGCTGACCGCCTCGCGAGCGGCCTGGCCGAAACGCCAGCCCGAGGGCTGCTCGTCGAGAATTTCCACTCGCTCGACCTGGCCGTTTTCGTTGACCGCCAGCGACAGCGAAACCAGGCCCATCGTGCCGCGACGCCGGGCCGCGCCTGGAAATTCGGGTTCGACCTGGTGGACCAGCTTGCCGCCCCGGACCGGCTCTGGCGCCACCTCGACCAGCGCGTCGGGTTCGGCCTCGGGCTGAGAGGAAGATTCCGGCACCATGGCGAGTTCGGCGACCGGCTGCGGAGCATTCGGGGAGCGGTCTTCCTGCCGGCTGTCCGGATCGAGTGATTCTAGTGGTTCCACCGCTTCTGGTTCCACCGCTTCCGGCTCGGCAGGTGGCGATGGCGCGCGGGCCTTGGCTGCGGCCTGGCCGTCGGATCGGGGGGCTTCCGGGCCGGCATCGGCCGGCTCGGCTGCCGCGGTCTGTTCACGGGCGGCAGGGTTTTCGATTCTCCCCGGTTCGGCGGGGCGGCTGGTCGATTCGGGCTCGACGGCCTCCTCGGTAACCGAAGGCGGGGCCTCGATCGGCAGGATCGGCAGGCTGGGCCGGGTGTTGGTCGAGGCGCTGGCCAGCGGGCTGGCCGCGACCGGAGTGGGCTCGAGCGCCACCGAACGCGACCCGGGCTCGGGCCCGTTGGGGGCCAACTGCAGCCCGGCCATGCCGGCGATCAGGCCGACGATAGCAATACCCGGCAGCGCGATGCCGCGCTGGCGGCGCGGCCGGCTCTGCTCGACCAGGCGCCGGATACGCCCGAGCATCTGCCCGTCGTTGAGCGCCAGCGCCAGCGCCGGATGCGGCTGGCGCAGCCGCTCGAGCGATGCGAGCATCTCGACGTAGCCGAGCCGGTTGCGGGTGGTGGCCACGGCCAGATCGTCGCAGGCGTTCTCGCGCTCAATGCGAATGCGGCGCGATACCCAGGAGACCACCGGGTGGTAGAACAGCAGCGTCTCGACCAGGACCTGGAACAGGTTGACCAGTGCATCGTGGCGGCGGATGTGTGCGAGCTCGTGGGCCAGCACCATCTCGAGTTGCTCGACCGGCAGGCGGTTGACGACCGCGGCCGGGAAAAGAATGAGCGGCCTGAGACAGCCCACGACAACCGGCGAGCGGACCCGCTCGGAGACCGCCAGGCGTACGCGCCGTGCGACCCCGAGACGCTGTTTGAGCGTCTCGGCCAGGCCGTACAGATGCTGCGCGGCGCCGAAATCGGCGCTGCGCTTGAGCCGCGCGATATAAGCCCAGCCCAGCGCCAGCCGAAGCGACATGACCAGTACACCGGCCAGCCACAGCGCGACGACTCCGACAAACAGCCCCGAAACCGCCACCGTCGAGTGGCCATCGACCACGACCGGCTGCGCCAGCGCAGCGGCCGGGCCGGAAGCGCTGGCTGCCGCGGTGCTTCCAGCAGCGCCATAAAGGTGCACGAAGGTTGCGATCGGCAGGACAGCCAGCGCCAGCAGCGTGCCGACGGCCACGGCATAGCGCGCCCGGGCGCTGGCCGAGCTGGTCAGGGCCAGCGCGAGCGCAAACAGCAGCCCGACCAGCGCGCCCTGCCAGATGAAATGAAGCAGCGCCTGCCCCAGTGCTTGAAGAATCGGATCGGCGGTTGTCATCGTTATCAGTCCCTGGAGTCCTGGTCGGCCCCGGATTCGGTGCGCAGCTTGCGGATCAGCCGGTCGATTTCGGAAAGCTCATCCGGACTGGCCGCCGAGGAAATGCCCAGTGCCTGCATGACCAGGCGCGAGGCCGAACCCTCGTAGACGCGACCCATGAAGTCGCTGAGCATGCGGCGCTGGGTCTCGTCCTGCCCGTCGACCGCGCTGAACACGTGGGCGCGCTGCGAGTCGTCGCGCGCGACCAGGCCCTTGCCGTGCATGATCTGGAGCTGCTTGAGGGTGGTGGTGTAGCTCAGCGCCTGGTCGGTCTCGACCCGGTCGTGAACCTCGCGCACGGTACACGGCCCGTGTTGCCAGAGGCACTGGAGAATGCGCAGTTCGGATGGTGTTGGAGAGGGTGTTTCGTTGCTCACGACAGCTCCTTGGCGCACATCGACGAATTTCGTCGTATGAGGCTAGCTGGAGCGGGCCGGTGGTGTCAAGTGAGGCTGCCATCCCGGGCCGGTGGCCCGGGATGGCAGAGGCTCTTCGCGTATCAGAAGCTGCCGCGCAGGCCGAGCCGGAAGTTGCGGCCCGGCAGCGGCGCGAATTCGCGCAGGAACGAGGTATGCACGCGCGCTTCGTTGTCGCCGAGGTTGCGGCCCTGCAGGAAGACCTCCATCGGTGCCCGGCCCTGGGCCAGGTCGAAGGAGTAAGCGACCTGGGCGTTGATCAGGTTGTAACCCGGCGTCGGCGTCTCGGCCTCGGCGACCCGGCCCTGGCGGCGTACGCGCTGCCACTCGGCACCGGCTCGCCACGAGCCGTTGTGCCAGTCCAGCCCGGTGGTCAGGCGCTGCGGCGAGATGCGCGGCAGGTTGTGCCCGTCGCCGAGTTCGGCGCGCACCAGGTCGTAGCCGGCCCGCAGGTCGAAATCACCCAGCCCGGTGTCGTGGATCTGCCAGGCCGCCTGGGCTTCGAAGCCGTAGATCTCGGCATTGTCCTGGCGCGTCCGGCGCAGCGGGAAGCCGCCACGCGTGTCACCGGTGTCTTCGAGGAAGATGAAGTTGCTCACGTCCTTGTGAAACAGGTTGAGCTCGACGTCGAGGTTCTCGCTGTGGCGGTGGATGGTCCAGTCGAGCGCGTTGGTGGTCTCCTTGCCCAGCGACGGGTCGCCGACCTCGAAGCTGAAGGTGGCCAGATGTGCTCCGTTGGCGAACAGTTCGGTCGCCGAGGGCGCCCGCTGGGCGCGCGAGTAGTTCACGCTGGTCTGCCACTTGTCGGTGATGCGATAGATCGCACCGACGCTGGCCGACCAGCTGGTGAACGTGCGCTCTTCGATATCGAAGTCCGGCTCGTGGCCGTGATGGTCATCATGATCGTCGCCATGATTGTCGCCATGATCGTCGCCATGGTCATGATCGTTGTCGTGGTCATCGTGGTCATCGTCGTGACCATGATCGTCGCTGCCGTCCATGCCGCCAAAGGCCAGCATGCCGTGGCCATGGCCATGGCCATGATCATGGTCATGATCGTTGTCGTGGCGGTCGACTTCGATATTGCTGCGCTCGATGCGACCGCCGACGGTCAGGGTCAGGTCGCCGAAGGTCTGTTCCTGCAGCCCAAACAGTGCCAGCGACCCGGTCTCGTTGGGCGCCACGAAGGCTTCGGCGCCGGTGGCAACGAAGTCCTCGTGATCGAACTGCAGTCCCAGCGCGCCTTCCCAGCCGGCCAGCGGGGCGGTCTCCATCTCGAGCCGGGCCTGCCAGGTCTCGACATCGAATTGCGTGGACTCGTGTCCGTCGTCATGGCCGTCGTCGTGCCCGTGATCGGAATCGTGATCAGAATCGTGGTCGTTGTCGTGCCCGTGGTCCTCGAGTTCGATTTCGCGGTGGGTGTAGTCGTTATAGCCCAGCCGCAGCGTGGCCCGGGTAAAGCCAGGCAGGGGGTCGTTCAGGCCGGCCTTGAGGTTCCAGATGTTCTGTTCCATATCGACGAAGGCGAATTCATCGTCATCGTCGTGGCCGCTGTCGTGACCATG
>CAYQJJ010000149.1:4035-7456 GCA_964417745.1 uncultured Wenzhouxiangella sp. | reverse complement strand
TGGCCGCCACCGTCTTGCACTCCGGCCAGATCGCCATCCCTGACCTCAAAGCCTGGCTGCGCGAGCGGGGGGTGCTGGTAAGGCAATGATGTACTGCTTTTTAACCACGAAGCACACGAAGAGCACGAAGCAAGAAGCAGTTCAACCTTCGTGCCCTTCGTGCCCTTCGTGGTTTCAAACCCCAACCGGAATAAGCAATGAGTGAGCAACTGACTGAAGAACTCGACTGGGCCAAGGGCGACGGGCTGTTGCCGGTGATCGTGCAGGATGCCGGGGACGGGCGGGTGTTGATGCTGGGGTACATGAACCGTGAAGCGCTGGAGGCGACGCGCTCGAGCGGGCAGGTGACGTTTTATTCGCGCAGCAAGCAGCGGCTTTGGACCAAGGGCGAGACCTCCGGCCACACCCTCCAGATGCAGGGCCTGGCCGTCGATTGCGATCGCGATACGTTGCTGATTCAGGCCATTCCCCACGGCCCGACCTGCCACCTCGGAACCACCACCTGCTTCGGCGAGACCGAGCCGCCGGGCGCCGGCGTCCTCGGCGAGCTGGCGGCCACCATCGCCGCGCGCACCGGCAGCGACCCGGATTCGAGCTACACCGCCCGCCTTCTCGCCGAGGGCATCGAGCGCTGCGCCCAGAAAGTGGGCGAGGAGGGCGTCGAGGTCGCGCTGGCCGCCGTGGGCGGTGACCGTGACAAGCTCGACAGTGAGTCAGCCGACCTGCTCTACCACCTGCTCGTCTGCCTGCACGCCGGCGGCAGCTCGCTGGACAACGTGCTGTCCGTGCTGCGCCGGCGCCGGCGCTGAATCGGCCCCGGCGGGCTCAGGACTCGAGCAGGGCAGGCTCGACCTCGGGCTTGGACTGGACTTCCGGACGAGCAAAATAGAAGCCCTGGAAGCAGTTGATGCCGGCTGTTTCGTGCAGCCATTCGACATCCTCGACCCGCTCCACGCCGGTGGCGATCACGCCGATGTTGAGTGCCCGGCAGGTCGCGACGATCCCCAGTATGATCGCCTGACGGCGGGCGCTGGTGTGAACCTGGTTGACGATCTCGCGGTCGAGCTTGACGTAGTCGGGACGAAACACCGCCAGGCGTTTCAGGCCGGCCTCGCCGGTTCCGAAGTTGTCGGCCAGCACCCGGAAGCCGGCTGCGCTGGCCCGATCGCGCACGCCAGCCAGCTCGCGCGGCGAGCCGAGCCGCACCAGGCTGGCGAACTCCAGCACGATTTTCGAGGCATTGAAACCGCAGGCCTCGGCGTCTTCGCGGGTGGTATCGAGCGCCAGGCCGAGGTTGTCCGGGCTGATCTGGGTGCAGTTGAGATAGAGATCGCTCTGCATTTTCAAACCGGCGGCATCCTGGATCGCCCGGCTGCGGCAGGCCTGGTCAAAGAATCCGAGGTTTTCCGGCAGCACGTTGGCGATGATCTGGCTGGCCGGCTCGCCGGAACGGCCCCGCACCAGCGCCTCGTAACCGACCACCTGGCCGGCGCCCATATGCACCAGCGGCTGGAATGCAAACTGAATTCCGACCCCGATCACCGAGGTGTAATCGGCCTGCCTCGCCCTTTTCTGAGTCTGTTCGACCTGGTAGTTCATGGCCTCGTTCCCCGTTGCGTCTGATTGAATGTAAGAACCTTTATGGTGCTAACCATTCAATTCGCGTGCCAATTCGCCCACGGCGTTCCAGCCGTCACGAACGAGCACCAAAAGCGCGGGATTTTCCGGCTCTACCGGATCAGCAGGGCGTCAAGTTCGGCCGATTCCGAGCGCAAACTGACCGTAAGCCGCCGGGTCAGCCGGACAGCAAGTCGCGGTAGTCGGCCAGCGCGTCGGCCAGTGCGGCGTGCATGAATTGCGCGCCGTGCTCGGCGCTGGCCCGTGCGGGCTCGGAGCCCATGCGTCCGTCGGGGAAGCGGCCGCGAAAATCGTGTGCGTCACGAATTGGCCCGTTCGGTGCGCGCTCGGGGTCGAAGCGATACTCGCGTACCGCCTCGGGGTAGGCGTGCCAGGTCAGCGAGATTTCCGAGGCGGTAGCGTGGGCACCATCGGCGGCGCCGTACAGTGACTGACTCAGCTCGCGTACCCGCGCACCGGCAAACCAGTTGCCCAGGCGCAGGTTCAGCCCGGAGGCTTGCCCGGCCATGCTGGCCTCGGCCCAGATCTCGGCAAACGCGGCCTGGACGCTGGCGATGTTTCCGCCGTGTCCGTTGAGGAAGTAGAAATGCCGGAAGCCCTGGCTGGCCAGAGAGGTGACCACGTCGCGGACCACCGCCATCAAGGTCGAGGGCCGCAACGCCACCGAACCCGGGAAGGCCAGATGATGCTGGGCCATGCCGATGTTCAGCGATGGCCCGATCAGGATACCTTCGGCAGCCATCCCCTCGGCGATGGTCTCGGGGCAGATGATGTCGGTGCCGATCAGCCCGGTCGGCCCGTGCTGCTCGGTCGAACCGATCGGGATGACAATGCCGGTACTGCGGCTCAGGTAGGCCTCGACTTCCGGCCAGGTGGCGAGCTTGAGATGCACCGGGTCAGCGCGGATCGCAGCGGTAGAAGCGGGCCTCGCCTGCTCCGTGGTCGGCGGCTTCGGGGTCCTGGTTGACCAGATGCAGTTCCTCGTCGTCGAGACGTTCGATATCCCAGACATCCTGGCGCGCGCCGGTCTGGACGTAGAGCAGATTGTCATCACGTTCCCAGCTGCTCTCGCTGACCTCGACCCAGTCACCGTCGGCGTTGACCAGCGTCGGGTTGTGCCCGTCCTCGGCGTAGACAACGCGCATATCGTCGCAGTTGTCGGGCTCGTTGGACCATTCTCCGACGACATCCGCGCTCATGGCGAACGGGGCGAACAGTGCCAGGGCGCCGCCGAGGGCGAGTTGTTTGCAAGTGTTCATTCGATCCATCTCCTTATGGGTCAGTCACTATTTAAAGCAGTTTCGTTGCCGGTACGTCATGCCGACCATGGCAAGGGCGGCAAGTTCAATTTCCGGCAGCCGCGGCGCGGGTCACGGCCTCGATTTCAACGACCAGGTCACTGCGGCAGATATCGCCGCGAAAACCGGCTATCCGGGCGTCGGGCCAGGCCGTCTCGACGCGCGCGCGCGCCCGCGGCCAATCGCCGGCCGAGCGCAGGTAAACCCGCAGCAGCGAATTCTCACCCAGCTCACCCAGCCCCGGGGCGTCGAGTCGACGAACCGCCTCCTGGAGTAAAGTCTGCACGTTGCGCACGATTTCGTCCAGCTGGCCATCGAGATCACCCGGATGCCGGGTCCGGTGCCCGACCACGCTCGCGGTTCCCGAAATCATCAGCGTGACATCACCGGACGGGCCGGGCACGGCCGTGGCGCGTGCGAACACCGGGCTCTTGGGCCCGTAGATGCGCGGGTAGTCATAGGCGCTGGTCTGGCGCGGGTTCTCG
>CAYQJJ010000149.1:0-4025 GCA_964417745.1 uncultured Wenzhouxiangella sp. | reverse complement strand
TCGATGCTCTGGACCGGATCGCTCGCGCACAGCGCGTAAACACGCAGGGTCGGATCATCGCCGCCGATCGCCGTGGCGGCACAGTGCTCGGCGCCGCCGTGCCCGGCCTCGTCCAGGGCGCGGCCGCGGCCGATGCAGAAACGGCGATAGCGCTCGTCGTCACCCTCGCCGGCGTTGATCGCCGGCATGTAGTTCCAGACCCGCAGAAGCCAGGGGTGCCCGGCTGCGGCGGCCTGTGCAAGCAGCCGGCGATAGACCGAGTGGACCGTCGCGGCCGGGTCGGCGTCGGAACGATCCGGCACCTCGGCGGCAACCAGCATCAGCCCGCCGGCACGGCGGGCGGGGAAATCTCCGTTCGTGACGGTTTCCACCGCCCGGTCGACCTGCCAGAATTCCCGCTCGAGGCTGCCGCCAAGAAAGCCCAGGCCGGTCGCCAGGCGCCCGTCCTTGACGCCGTCGAACTCGAAACCAGCCAGCGTGTGGTCGGCCCGGCCTGCATCCTCGAGCGCCGGGCGGACCTGGAGTGACTCGACCAGCCAGGCCGATTGAGGCGCTTGGAACATGCGCGGCATTATACAAAGGCCGGCGTCAGGGAAACTGGTACGGATGACTTTCCTCACTGGCGCGGAACAGGCCGCGGCGACACAATCGGCGTACATTCTCTGGCAGGGTGCGAAAAGACATGAACGAAAACAGGCTGTACCCGCGCCAGCAGCGCCTGGTGCATCTCGATGTACTGCGCGGCTTTGCGCTGCTGGGTATTCTGCTGGTCAATTTCGAATGGTTCGCGCGCCCGCTGCAGGCCATCGTGCTGGGCGCCGAGCCCGGCCTGGCCGGCGCGGACCGGGTCGTGGACTGGCTGATTGCCGCCCTGGCCGAGGGCAAGTTCTACCCGCTGTTCTCGATGCTCTTCGGCGCCGGGTTCGCGCTGATGGCCGAGCGCGCCGAGGCGCGCGGGAGTCGCTTCGGACCGATCTACCTGCGCCGCATCGCGCTGCTGGGCCTGTTCGGCCTGGCCCACATGCTGCTGGTCTGGGCCGGCGACATCCTGCTGGTCTACTCGCTGTTCGCCTTCGTGATGGTGCTGCTGTTCCGCAACACCCCGGTCAGCCGGTTGTGGAAATGGTCCGTGCTGTTCTTCGTCGCGCCGCTGCTGTTGCTGTGGCTCGGCGCGCTGGGCATCTGGGCCAGCCAGTTCGACCCCGAGGTCCACAGCGAGGTGATGAGCGATTTCGCCGAGAGTAGTGAGCAGGCCCGCGAACGTATCGACGTTGCCGCGCGCATCCACGCCGAGGGCGGCTGGACCGAAAACCTGGCCCAGCGCGGGCGCGACATGGCCTTTTCGCTCGCCCATCTACCGTTCTGGGGCCTGCCGGTGCTCGGCTTTTTCCTGCTCGGTCGCTGGCTGGTCGCCACCGGGCGGCTGATCCGGCCCGACGAGTATCCGGATTTCTACCGGCGCCTGGCCGGACCGGGCGTGCTGCTGGGCCTGGCGCTGGCGGTGTCGGCGACGCTGCTGCTGCACGAGGCCAACCTGATGGTGCCGACTTTTTCGGTCGCCCTGGGGGCGAGCCTGGCTGCCGCGGCCAGTGTGGTGCTGTCGCTGGGCTATCTGGCCCTGGTCGTGCGCCGGGCCGGGCAGCTGGCGTTTCTGGCGCCGGCCGGGCAAATGGCGCTGACCAATTACCTCCTGCAATCGCTGGTCTGGACCTGGCTGCTCTACGGCCACGGTGCCGGCCTCGGGGATTCGATAACACGGGCAGCGCACCTGCCGCTGGCGCTGGTGTTCTTTGCCGGGCAGGCAGGCTTTAGCATCTGGTGGCTCAAGCGCTTCCGCTTCGGGCCGGCCGAATGGCTGTGGCGAAGCCTGACCTACTGGCAGGCCCAGCCGATGCGGCGCTGAGCCGGTAGTCTGCTGGCTCAGCGCGCCGGCGGCGGGTCCTCGGGCTCCTCCTCGGGCTCTTGCCCGGATTCCGGGGACTCGCCGGTTTCCTCGTCGGGGTCCTCATCATCGTCTGCAGCGCGGCGCTCGATCAGCGTGCGCAGGATCAGGTCGCGCCCGCGCTCGCGCCGCTCCGGGGCGGCTTCCTCTTCGGTCTCGCCGGCCTCGCCGGGGTCGGCATCGCTGTCCGGCTCTTGCCGCGCTTCCTCACGGCCACGATCACCGCCGAGCAAACGCTCGCCGATCTGCTGGCGCAGCGCGCGCTGGGCGATATCGGCCACGTCGACCATCACCGTCGGCCCGCTCAACGGGCCGCTCACGGCCAGCGGAATACGCCCGCCAGTGGCTTCGCGCAGGCTGCGCGGAAGCTGGCCCAGCAGCTCCTCTCCCAGCTCGAGCTGCAGGCGGTAATCCACCATGCCGGCACCGAGATTGATGGTGCCACTGCCGGTGGCGCCAAAGCCCGATGCCAGCAGCGACATGTCCGGCAGCTCGACGACCCCGGAGTCGATGTTCAGATTACCGGCAAAGCGGCGGAAATCGGTCTGGCCGCCAAAGGCCCGGCGCACGTTGCCCAGGCTCGAGCGCGTCAGCTCCTCGCCGATGAGTTCGCGCAGGTCGATACCGAGCAGGGCGCCGTCCTCGATGCGATAGTCACCGCTGCCGTCGAGACTGGCCAGAATGGCATCCAGGCCGAATCCGGAAAAGCTCAGATCGAGCGCCAGGTCACCGCGACCCTGGACCGGCGCGCTGGTCACGCCCAGGCGGGCCAGCCGATCGACATGCACCCCCGACAACCTCGGTTGCAGGACAACCCGGGGCGGGTCGACGCTGAAATCGACGCTCGCCCGGCCGTCGAACTGGCCGCCGAACAGACCCGCGGTCAGCGGCGCCAGCTCGAGCTCGCCGTCTTCCAGGCGCGCCCGGGCGACGACCTCGGAGAGCACCAGCTCATCGCTAAGCACGAGTTCGCCAAGCTCGAGATCGAAGGCTGCCGTAATCGCGCTCAGGGCAGCGAAGTCGGCCGGGTCCGAGCGCTCGGCTTCGGCCTCCGGGGCCTCGCGAGCGCCCGCCAGCAGGTCGCGCAGGTCCAGTCGCTCGCCCTGGACCTCGAGCCGGGCGTCGATCACCTCACCAAGGCTGACCTGACCACTCGCGCTCAAGGGCTGGTCGCCAAGGTTGAGCGCGAGCTGCTCGAAACGGGCGCGCGTGGTCTCGCCGAGGCTGATTTCGATCGGCGCCTCGGCGACCAGGCCGATGCGTTGTTCGGGCAATCTCAGCCCGGCCTCGAGAACCGGCACCCGCGCAAGAACCGGGTCGGCGGAAAGATCGAGCTCGACCCCACCGCGCAGGCTGCCGGTGGCCTCGGCGTCGGGCAGGGTGAAGGCGGCGACCAGGTGCGACAGCTCGATGCGGCCCAGGTTGGCGGCAACCTGGAGCCGGCCCTCGAGCGAGTCGAAGCGGATCCGGTCGGTCTCGGCGTCGCTCAGGCGGCCGGCCATTTCAAAGGCAACCGGCGTGTCGGCACGAAACGGCGCCAGGTCGAGCCGGTCGATATGCAGCCGGGTGGTCTCGCCGCTGCGCTCGTCGACCAGCGTGAAATCGACTTCGCGCAGGCGGGTCTCGCCCAGGCTGAAGCGCGACAGGTCGGGCTCGCCGGTCGGGGCTTCGGCTTCCGGCTCGGCCAGCAGGCCATCGAGGTTGGAGCGGCCATCGGCGCGGGTGACCAGGTGCAGTTGCGCCTGCTCCAGGGTCAGCCCGCCGAGCTCCAGGTCACCGCGAATCAGCGGCCAGACCTTCACCGCGGCGGTCGCCGAGCCGATGTCGGCCAGCGGCGGCGCCTCGCCGAAGCCCTCGGGGTTGGCCACGCGCACCTCGCTGATCTCGATGGCCAGCCAGGGAAAGAGCTTGAGCGACATCGGGCCGGAGAGCGAGACTTCGCGGCCGAGCTGATCGGACGCGCGGGCGGCGATTTCGTCGCGGTAGTCATCCGGATCGATCAGCAACACCGCGGCGGTGGCCAGGATGACCAGCAGCCCCACGAACGCAACCAGCGCAATGATGAGTTTTCGCAACACTTCTA
>CAYQJJ010000148.1:0-7469 GCA_964417745.1 uncultured Wenzhouxiangella sp. | reverse complement strand
GGGATCTGCTTGAGGTGCTCGCGAACATCAGCGACGATCACCTCGCCCATGCCGCAGCCCGGGGCGGTCAGGGTCATGTCGACTGCGACCCGGCGCTGGCCGTCCTCGCTGCGCTCGAGCCGGCACTCGTAGATCAGGCCCAGGTCGACGATATTGATCGGGATTTCGGGATCATAGACAGTCGCGAGCTGGCGCCAGATCAGTTCCTCGACATCCTGGTCGGTGGCATCATCGGGCAGTTGCGGGCGCGGTGGCGGGTTCTTGCCAATGGCGTCGGCATCCTCGCCGGACAGCCGGAACAGCCGCCCGTCGACGTATACGGTAAAACTGCCGCCCAGGGACTGGGTAATGTAGCCCACGGTACCGACCGGCAGCTCCACCTCGACGCCCTCGGGCACCATGATGACCGAACAGTCGCGCTCGAATTTGACCGGGGTGTAGGCGTTGCCGAACATGCTGGGACCTCGCGAATGAAAACGGGAGCGATTTGGTCCCTATTATATCGGGATCGAGCGGCGCCAAATCAATCCAGGCCGAGCGCGCGCTCCGCGGCCTGGCGGGTCAGCGGGTGATAGCCCGGCCGGGCCTGTTCGTACACCTCAATGGCCCAGTCGTGGCCCCAGTCACTGTCGGCCAGGGCGGCGTAGAGCGGCCGGGTGAACTTGTTGCGGCCGACTTCGAGCAGGAACGGCTCGAGGCGCTCGATGGCCGGCTGGTATTCGGCTTCGATGCCGCGCATCAGCCACAGAAACAGAATCTCGTAGTTACTCTGCCCGGTCAGCTCGAACTGCTCGTCCATGGCGGCCATCGCCTCGGCATCGAGCGCGTCTTCCAGCCCGGTCAGAAAATGGCGCCACTGATGCACCGACCAGTCTTCGACCGGCAGCTCGGCCAGCGCCAGGTCGCCTTCCTGCCAGGCACGGCGCTGCTCGTCGACAACCGCGAAGGCGTTCGATTCAGGCGCAATGGCGAATTCCGGCATGCCCGGCTCGTAGAGCCACTCATCGATCTGCGCCATGCTCACCCGGCCCGGATGGGCCTCGACCAGGTGCTCGCGGGCATAGTCGCGGAAGTCTTCGGAGGTGATCGACTCGAACGCGAAATGATCGAAATACTCGCGCAGGAAGGCATCGAAGGTCGCGCGCCCGAATTCGTGCTCGAGCCAGTCGAGGAAAAACCGGCCCATGTCGTAGGGCACGCGCATGAAGGCCTGCTCGGGATCGCGATCGGACAGATCGCGCACCAGCTGACGGTCGCGCTCATCGGCTGTGGCGAGCGTGTCCTGAAGGCCATCCCAGGCCAGCTTGGCCAGCTGGTCGCGGATTTCCTCGCCGTAGAGGGCCTCCATGATGCGCGCCTCGAAATATACCGTGAATCCCTCGTTGAGCCACAGATCGCGCCAGGCGGCGTTGGTGACGAGATTGCCCGACCAGGAGTGGGCGAGTTCGTGAGCGACCAGCGCCAGCAGGCTGCCGTCGCCGGCGATGATGGTCGGGGTCACGTAGGACAGGCGCGGGTTTTCCATGCCGCCGAAGGGAAAGCTCGGCGGCAGCACGAGCAAGTCGTAGCGGCCCCAGCGATAGGGACCGTAGAGGCCCTCGCCGATGTCGATCATTTCCTCGAGCACGTCGAATTCGTCGGCCGCGGCGTCGATCCAGTCCGGCTCGGCGTAGACGCCGCTGCGCGGCCCGATTTCGGAAAACTCCAGATCGCCGATGGCAATGGCCATGAGATACGACGGGATGGGCTCGGGCATTTCGAAGTGATACTCGCCCGAGTCGTTGCGCTCGAAGGCGTTGCCGTCGGCGGCCATGACCACCATCAGCTCGCGCGGGCCGCGGATCGTGGCCTCGAAGGTATAGCGCACCGCCGGGGTGTCCTGCAGGGGCACCCAGGTGCGCGCGTAATGCGGCTGGCTCTGGGAGAACATGAACGGCCGACCCGAACTGGTCTGCTCGGCATCGAGCCATTGCAGGCCGAACGCTTCGGGCTGGCTGGCGTAGTCGATGCGGACCTGTTCAATGCCCGAGGGCAGCACCACGATGAGCGGCTGGCCGAGATGGTCGTGGTCTTCACCCAGGCGCCAGGAAACGGGCAGGTGTTCGCCATCGGGCTTGATGGCGTTGATGTCTTCGATGTCGAGGTCCCGGGTATCGAGCACCAGGCGCTGGAAGCCCGGCTCGGGGCGATCGAGATCGAGCACCACGTGACCGGCGAGTGTACGCGCGGCCATGTCGGCGTCGAGGTCCAGGCGCATGTGGGTGATGCGGACCTTGTCGTACTCGGCGAAGCTGTGCGGGTCGCTGCCGACTTCGACGCGATAGGTCTCCGAGGGCGTGAGCGGCTCGGGTGGCTCGTCGGTCTGACAGGCGCTCAGCGCAGTGACCAGAACCAGCAGGGCTGGCAGGCGAAACAGGATGTTGGGCATTTTGGCGGACATTACCGGTGGAACAGACGAGCGCTATTCTTTCACAAAATGCCCGACGGAGCGGCATGAGCCACCCCGCCCGGAACGTTCATTCGCCGCCGATCTGGGTCTGCAGGTAGTTGTGCTCGCCGACCCGTTCGACCAGGTCGAGCTGGGTCTCGAGCCAGTCGACGTGTTCTTCTTCGTCGTCGAGGATCTTCTGGAACAGGTCGCGGCTGACATAGTCGCGACACTGCTCGGCGCATTCGACCGCGTCGCGATACATCGGAACCGCCTCGCGTTCCATCTCCAGGTCGCAGCGCAGCACCTCGACCGGCTTTTCAGCCACGCGCAACCGGTCGAGATCCTGCAGGTTCGGCAGACCTTCGAGCAGCAGAATGCGCTTGATCAACAAATCCGCGTGCTGCATTTCCTCGATCGACTCGTCGTATTCCTTCTTGGCCATACGCTCCAGGCCCCAGTCCTCGAGCATGCGCGAGTGGAGGAAATACTGATTGATGGCCGTCAACTCGGCCTTGAGGGCCCGATTGAGCCACTCGATAACCTTGGGGTCGCCTTTCATTTTCGCACTGTCCTCGGACGGTGAATATCACCTTCCGACTCTAGCACAAGCCCGTCTTGTCGACCGGGATCAGGCCGGGGAAAGTACCGGCAATACGCCGTGGGAGGCGCGCCGGGCGGAGAGCCGAGCGCGCAGGGTTTCGACATGGGTCTCGGCAAACTCCAGGCAACTGCCGCAGGTGCCCGAGCAACCGGTCAGGTCACGAATCTCGGCGAAGGAATAGCCCTCCTCGACCAGGCTCTCGACCATGTCTTCGCGAATCGCATTGCAGACGCATACATACATGACACTCATCATACATGAATGCGAATCATTGTCAATATCATTTGGCGGATCGGTGGGACGTGGCGAGCCTACAAGGCGTCTTCGCCCTCTTCGCCGGTACGAATGCGCACCACCCGGGCGATATCGGTCACGAAGATCTTTCCGTCGCCGATCCGGCCCGAGGCGGAAGTCTCGACGATGGTCTCGACGACCCGCTCGGCATCGTCATCGGCCACGGCGATCTCCAGCTTGAGCTTGGGCAGGAAATCGACCACATACTCGGCTCCCCGGTAGAGCTCGGTGTGGCCCTTCTGGCGGCCGAAGCCCTTGACCTCGCTGACCGTCATGCCGGTCACACCGACCTCGCCGAGGGCATCGCGCACATCGTCGAGCTTGAAGGGCTTGATGATGGCCGTGATCATTTTCATGACGCGCATCCTGAGCTTGGGTTAAAGTCGAATTCTAAACCGTAACAGCCAACCGGACCGAACCCGATGCGCCCCGACTTTCAGACCCTCGACGACATCACCCGCCGCCTCGCCGCCGCCGTGCCCGACGAAGTCCGGACCGCCCGCGCCGAACTCGAGGGGCGCTTTCGCGACGTGCTCGAAGCGACCTTCAACCGCATGGACCTGGTCACCCGCGAAGAATTCGAAATCCAGAAAAGAGTGCTGGCCCGAACCCGCGAAAAGCTCGAAGCCCTGGAAGCCGAGATGAAAAAGGAAGCCGAGACAAATAAGGGAGCCGAGATCAGCAAGGATTCCGAGAGTAACTAGGGAATTCGGGATCAACAAGGATTCGGGATAGACCAGCAACCGGGCTGAACGAAATCGCCCAGCTCGGCGATCAACGACGACGGCACCGGACCGGTGCGCTCAATCTTTCCCCGTCGAGCGCCGCGCGCCGCCCATGCTCCGGCCGGCCAGCCATACCGCTCCGGCAATCACCGCCCCGCCGATGACCAGGCGCAGCCAGTCCACATCGCGCGCCCAGAGTGCGTAGTTGACCAGAATGCCGGCCGGGATAAGCATGTTGTTCATCGCCGCGAGCTGTCCGGTATTGACGCGCCTGGCACCGAGATTCCAGCCCAGATAACCCAGCCCGGAAGCCCCGAGCCCCAGCCAGGCCAGCACCGACCACTGCAGGACCGTCGCCGGCGCGCGGTCGAAATCGGCAAACAGCACCATCCCCAGACCAGCCACCAGAGTAGCGCCGAGAAAGAAGTATCCGAATGCCTGGATCTGGCTGACCACGGCGCCGAGCGCCAGACGCCGATAGGCCACCTGGCCGATGGCAAAACAGAGGTTGGCCGCCTGCACCAGGAAAAAACCGGTCAGCGCCGTTGCGGTCAGTCCGTCGTAGCGAATCACCGCAGCCCCGACCACCGCCAGCAGGGCGGCCAGCCACCAGACAACCGGCAAGTGGCGCCGACCGATCAGCACCTCGTCGATGAGGGTGACGTAGAGCGGCGTGAAGATGGTAAACAGCAACAGCTCTGGCACTCCGAGGTGTCCGTAGGCACGAAACAGCGCCAGGTACATCAGGCCGATCTGCACCGCACCGATCGCCATCAGCGCCAGCGCGCGAGCCGGCGGCAGCCGCGCCCGCATCAGCAGCGGCGCGAACAGCAACAGCGCGAGCGATACCCGTACAAAGACCGAAATATAGTCATCGACCTGGCCGGCGAGGTAAACGCCGATCAGCGAGAAACTGAACGCCCAGCCGAGCGTGACCAACCACAACAACCCCAAACCGTTTTCCCGTGAATAGCATCTGTGGGCCAATTAGGATACGCTCCCGTAAAGTCCAAAGACCACGGGGGATGCAACTTGCACCAACACCCGCCGCGATGGCTCGTGCTCTACCTGCTGCTCACCGGCCCGGCCGGCGCGGGCGGGCTCGACTCGATTACCGTCGGCGGCGACCACGACTTCCCTCCCTACGAATTCATCGACGACAACGGCCAGCCCGCGGGCCTGCACATTGACCTGCTCGAGGCCATCGGCGCCGAACGCGGCTTCGAGGTCAACTTTCGCCTCGGTCCCTGGGCCGAGTCCCGCGAGGCCATCATCGAAGGCGACATCGACGTTCTGCCGATGTACGTGGCCGGCTTCCGGCGCCCGGAAATCGCCTTCAGCGAACCGCACGTGATCATCTACCACGAAATCTTCATCCCGATCGACGGCGAACCGTTTCGAAGCATCGAACAACTCGCCGGCAAGCGAGTGATCGTTCAGGATGGTGCCTGGGTCCTCGAGAGCCTGCTGGACATGAACCTCGAAGCCGACCTGACCCTGGTCGAGACCGAGCGCGCCGCGCTGCGCCTGCTCGCGCGCGGCGAGCACGACGCAGCGCTGGTCAGCGAAATCGTCGGCCGACGCACCCTGATGGAAGAAAACCTCGACGGGCTGACCACCAGCGGGCCGGCGCTGCTGCCGGTCGAATATGCGCTGGCCGTGGCCAGCGGCAACCAGGCGCTGCTCGCCGAACTCAACGCCGGCCTCGAGGCCCTCAAGGCCAGCGGCCGGTTCAACGCCCTCCACCGGGACTGGCTCGGGCGCCTCAGCGACCAGCCCGGACATCGAAGCGGGCAGTGGTTGCCGATCATTGTCGCCGTTGCCGTCCTTGTGCTGCTCGGCGCGGCGCTGGTCGCCTGGCAGTTCCGCCAGCGCAGCAGCAAGCGTCTGAGCGGCCGGGGCAACATCGACTTTCACTACCACCACGACGCCCTGACCGGCCTGCCCAACCGCGCTGGCCTGGAGAAACACCTGCAATCACGCCTGCGCGAGCGGAGCCAGCAGCCCGGACACTTCGCCTTGCTGCACATTGATCTCGACCAGTTCAAGCTGGTCAATGATTCGGGCAACTACCAGATCGGCGACCGGGTCCTCAACAACATCGCCGACCTGATCAAGCGCCAGCTCGGGCGTCGCGATGTTCTGGCACGCCTGGGCAGCGACGAATTCTGCGTACTGCTCGCCGAGGCCGATGAGACCCGCGCCCGAAGCATTGCCGAGACGCTGCGCTCGAGCCTCGAGAACGAGCGCTTCGAGGCCGGCGACGACAGCCTTCAGGTCACCGCCAGCTTCGGACTGACCGTTGCCGACGAACCGCAGGCCTCGATCGGTGAATTACTCAAGCGCAGCGAAGCGGCCTGCCACGCCGGCAAGGAATCCGGCCGTAACCGGGTCCACGTCTACCATCCCGATGACGAGACTCTGGCCCGTCGTCACGGCGCCATGCGCTGGGCCCACGAGACCCGCCTGGCGCTCGCCGAGCAGCGCCTGGCGCTGTACTACCAGACCATCGAGCCGGCCCGCGCCGACGCGGGAAGCGACATCTGCATCGAGCTGCTGCTGCGCATGAACCTCTCGGACGGACGGGTCGCCTCGGCCGGCGAGTTCGTGCCGGCGGCGGAAAAATACTTCATCGCCCACCAGCTTGACCGCTGGGTAGTCGCTACCGCATTTTCCTGGCTGGCCCGCCACCGCGACCGACTTGGCAACATCACCCGGGTCTACATCAACATCTCGGCCCGCAGCCTCGGCGACGACCGCTTCCTGCCCTACGTGCTCGAACAATTCCAGACCCACCAGGTACCGCCCGAGCTGATCGGCTTCGAGCTGACCGAAACGGCCATGATGACCCACCTCGACACCGGCCTGGCGACCATTCAACGCCTGCGCGCCATGGGCTGTACCCTCGCCCTCGACGACTTCGGCGTCGGCATCTCGTCGATGGCCTACCTCAAGAAGCTGCCAGTCGACATCCTCAAGATCGACGGCAGCTTCTCGCGCGCATCGGTCGACTCCGAGCGCGAACGCGCCCTGCTCGCCGAGATCAACGAACTCGGCCACGTCCTCGGCAAGATCACCGTCGCCGAGCAGGTCGAGACCCAGGCAATCCGCGACATGATGGTCGAAATCGGCGTCGACCGCGTCCAGGGCTGGGCGATGTCCCGCCCCCGCCCGCTCGAAGAGATGCCCCTGAACTGATTCACCCGCCCCACCTCCCGGTCACACCGACAGCGGCCAGGGAGTATCCCGATGCAATCGCACACCACCTGGGGTCCCTCCCAAAATCCTGTCAAGCCCCCCCCGAGCGACTTTTTTTGCACCTTTTCGGGGTGGCATTTCGTGATCCAGGAATGTACGATTTTCGTGCACCACCAACAAATCACGACAGGTGTGCAAGACGAATGAACGAAAACCGGGC
>CAYQJJ010000147.1:6124-7494 GCA_964417745.1 uncultured Wenzhouxiangella sp. | reverse complement strand
CCGGCTTCGTGGCGCTGCTGGCCTTCGGCCCGCTCGGTCGGGCGCGGGCTCGCCAGCGCCGTGAACGCATTTTCCTGCTGGTTATGGCCGGTACGCCCGCCGCGCTGTTCGCGATCGCCGGGGTTTTTACCGAGCTGAAGTTTCACTGGACCGTTCCGGTCTGGCTGGCGGTATTGCCGATCGTCGGCGCGAGCATGCTGCCGGCGGCTGCGGCCGCCGGTGCCTGGGCGGGGCGCATTCAGCGTCTCTGGCGTCCTGTGCTGCTGGCCAAGGTGCTGGTCTTCGGCCTGGTGATGCACTACCTGGTTCTGGGCCTGCCGGGGCTGGAGTGGCGCGAGCACGGCCGTGGCTACCTCGGCTGGTCCGAAGTGGTCGCCGAGCTGGAGTCTGTCGATCGGCAGGTTCAGCTCGACAGCGGCCGTGCACCGTTGCTGGCCGGCATGTCCAAGTGGGCGGCTGCAGCCGCGGTCGCGTTCCACACAGAAAGCATGGACCCCGGCCGGATCACGGCCCGCAACCTGGTCGGCCTGCCGGGCGCGCAGTGGGAGTGGTGGTTCGATGGCACAGAGCGCCGTGTTGACCAGCCGGTGATTGTCTACGGGCTCGAGCGCGAGGAATTGCTGCGGCCGGAAGTTGATCGGGCCCTGGTCAATGTTGGTGCGTTGCAGAAGCGCCCGATTCATCGCGACGGCCAGCGCGTCCAGACGCTCTACTACCGCATCGCCGATGGCGTCGCCGGCGGCGACGGTTGACTGGCCGGCTCAACCGGAGTTCGATTCGGGTCTGGTGTCGGCGCTGTCGGATGGCCCCGCGCAGGCGGCCGCAAGCGCCGGGTCGTCGGGCGACAACGGTCGCCAGTCGGCGCCTTCGAGCCGGCCGTCTTCGGCCATCTCGACACCGGCATGCAGGTCGGCTCTGCGCTCATTGGCGCAGTCGAAGACCACCGGGATACTGCGGGTGGGCATCCAGCGGCCGAACAGCAAAACCGAGGTCATGACCTGGTCGGGCGCGTTGGCATGGCTGCGGTTGCGCCGCGTGTCGACGGCGACCATGCGCAGGCTGAGGGGACGGATGTAGGTCCAGGGTCGATACCAGGTCGACTCCGAGCTTGTCGCGGTCACCACGACGCCTTCGGGCAGCGTGGCGCGGGTGCGGTCGAGCCAGGAGTATTCCATGTAGACCATGAAGCCGATCATGCCGACCCCGGCGGCGGCCGGCATCAGCCAGCTCGGCAAGCGCCTGCCGGTGATCCGGTCCAGGACCATGACAAGCCCGGCGGCTCCGAGACCGAGGGCGATGGCGGCGATGAATTCTAGAAGCATGGGATAGGGGCTCGGGGGTCAATAGGTCAGGCGTGAGGCGTGAGGCGT
>CAYQJJ010000147.1:0-6024 GCA_964417745.1 uncultured Wenzhouxiangella sp. | reverse complement strand
AGGCGTGAGGCGTGAGGCGTAAAGCGTAACCCGTTTTCCCGTTTCCCGTCTCGCCTGGGTTGGCCAGGACACGCGGTGCGTGTCCTGGCGGGGGTGGCCTAGTGGCCCACTAGTGTTCCGTGGCCGCACCAGCGCCGCGGGGGACGCGGATGCTCTCGACCAGTTCCTGGATTTCGGCCGGCGGTTCGCGGGTCATCTGGACCACGAGGAATGCCGCGGCGAAGTTCAGCATGGCACCGATGGCACCGAACGAGAGCGGCGAGATACCGAACAGCCAGTTATCGGGCGTGTTGGGCAGCATGTTGGTGCCCGGAACGAAGAACCAGCCCAGGTAGGTGAAGATGTAGAGCAGGGTCGCGACCAGGCCGACCAGCATCCCGGCGACCGCGCCCTGGGTGTTCATCTTCTTCGAGAAAATGCCCATCATCAGCGCCGGGAACAGGGTCGCCGCGGCCAACCCGAAGGCCAATGCCACCACCTGGGCTGCGAAGCCGGGCGGGTTGAGCCCGAGGTAGGTGGCCAGGGCAATGGCAAAGGCCATGGAGATGCGCGCGTAGAGCAGCTCCTGCTTGTCGGTGATGCGAGGCGTGAGAACCGACTTGAGCAGGTCATGGCTGATGGCCGAGGAGATGGCCAGCAGCAGGCCAGCCGCGGTCGACAGTGCGGCCGCCAGGCCGCCCGCGGCAATCAGCGCCAGTACCCAGGGTGGAAGCTGGGCGATTTCCGGGTTGGCGAGCACCAGGATGTCGCGGTTGAAATTGACCACCTCGTTGCCTTCCCAGCCACGCTCTTCGGCGATCGGGGCGAAGTCTTCGGACTGGTCGTTGTAGTACTGGATGCGACCGTCGTTGTTCTTGTCCTCGAAACTCAGCAGCCCGGTCTGTTCCCAGTTGCGGATCCAGTCCGGTCTTTCGTCGTAGCGCATCGGCTCGGCCGAGGTGCCGTCGGGGTAGAAGGTGGTCATGATGTTGAGCTTGGCCATGGCGCCGACGGCCGGAGCGGTCACGTAGAGCAGGGCGATGAACACCAGCGCCCAGCCGGCCGACTTGCGTGCATCGGCCACTCTCGGAACGGTGAAAAAGCGGATGATGACGTGCGGGAGACCGGCAGTACCGATCATCAGGGAGAGCGTGAACAGGAACATGTTCAGGGTCGATTCGTGATGGCCGGTGTAGTCGTGGAAACCCAGATCGGTAAGGACCTGGTCAAGCTTGGTCAGAAGTGGCAGGCCCGACTCGGCGTGGGTCGAGAACAGCCCCAGCGGGGGCACCGGGTTGTTGGTCAGCTGCATGGAAATGAATACCGCCGGAATGGTGTAGGCGGTGATCAGCACGCAGTACTGGGCCAGCTGGGTGTAAGTGATGCCCTTCATGCCGCCAAGGACGGCGTAGATGAAGACCACCGTCGAGGCGATCAGCAATCCGGTCGTGTTTTCGACTTCCAGAAAGCGCGAGAAGGCGACACCGGCTCCGGTCATCTGACCGATCACGTAGGTAATCGAGGCCACCAGCAAGCAGACCACGGCCACGATTCTGGCGGTGTTGCTGTAGAAGCGATCGCCGATGAATTCCGGCACGGTGAAGCGGCCGAACTTGCGCAGGTAGGGTGCCAGCAGCAAAGCCAGCAGCACGTAGCCGCCGGTCCAGCCCATCAGGAAGCTGGAGTTGCCGTAACCGACAAAGGCAATCAGGCCCGCCATGGAAATGAAGGACGCCGCCGACATCCAGTCTGCGGCCGTCGCCGCGCCGTTGACGATCGGGTTGATGCCACGGCTGGCGGCGTAATAGTCGGAGGTCGTCCCGGCGCGCGCCCAGATGGCAATGCCGATATACAAGGCGAAGCTGGCACCGACGACGATCAGGTTGAGTGTGAACTGGTCCATTGAATGTGCTCCCTTATTGTTCGTCGACGCCGAATTCGCGATCGAGCCGGTTCATGTACCAGGCGTAATAGAAGATCAGTACGATGAAGGTCAGGATCGAACCCTGCTGGGCAAACCAGAAGCCCAGATCGGTTCCGCCGATGGTGATCGGCAGCATGGCCAGCAATGGGCGCAGCACGATGCCGAAGCCGAAAGAAACCAGCGCCCAGATAACCAGGCAGACGGTGATGACGCGGATATTCGCCGACCAGTAGGCGGCAGCGGTTTTGTCCAAGGACATGATTGAATCTCCCGAAGCAGTCGTGCCTCCGGCCCCGGAAAATGCGTCGGGCCGGCCTCACCCCGCAGCGTGCCGAATCACAGTCGATTGGCAGTGCTGCAGGCTCGCTTGAAGTCTACGCGGTACTTCCGGCCCGGCCCATTCGACCATGGTAGGGGCCGGTAATCGAATCGCTACGCGATCGCAAAAGGTTGTGCCGGTAGCCGGGTTTGCCGGACTGGCCGATGGGAAATCCGATCGGGTGAGCGTTGCGTCGGGTCGGTCAGCCGCTGCCGAGGTCGTGTTCGGGTGCCTCGACGGCAAGGCGCTGGGTCAGGAGCACCGCCTGGGTGCGATTGTTGATGCCAAGCTTGCGGAAGATGGCGGTCATGTGGGCCTTGACCGTGGCTTCTGAAATATCGAGCTCGAAGGCGATCTGCTTGTTGAGCAAGCCTTCAGCGACCATCATCAGTACCCGGAACTGCTGGGGTGTGAGTTCGCCGATACGTTCGGCGACGTCGAGTTCTTCCTGGGCGGTGCCGGCCGGAGCCTGGTCGAGTTCGGACGGGTGCCAGATGTCGCCGGCGAGAACCGTTTGCAGGGCCGCCCGGATGTCGGCCACCGAGGCTGACTTGTGGATGAAGGCCGCGGCACCGTGGTCCATGGCTCGCTGCATGACCAGCGGGCTCTTGTTGGCCGAAATGACGCACACGGGCAGCTCGGGGTGGTGCGAGCGCAGGTAGATCAGCGCCGAGAAGCCCTGGACGCCGGGCATGTGCAGATCCAGCAACGCCAGGTCGGCCTCGGGGTGCTCGCGCCCGGCGCGCTCGAGCTCGGCCATGTTGCCGGCCTCGACCAGGTCGACCCCGTCGAGCGCCTTTTCCAGCGCCAGCCCGAGCGCCTCGCGAAACAGCGGATGATCGTCGGCAACAATGACCTGATGCTTGCTCATTCAATCACGCTCTTGGTGATGCCATATGACTGAAAAGAAAACCACGAAGAGCACGAAGAAATCAACAGAAAGATGGCTGGTTGTATCCGGGTCGAGCTCGGCGCAGATCACATGAATTCAGACCCGGGTCTTATCGTCGATAACCGTCCTTCGTGCTTTTCGTGTCCTTCGTGGTTTCAAGTGATCATTATCGGTTCCGGCGCTTGTCGATCAGATCGTCGACCACGGCCGGTTCGGCCAGGGTCGAGGTGTCGCCGAGGTTGGCGTAGTCGTTTTCGGCAATCTTGCGCAGGATTCGGCGCATGATCTTGCCCGAGCGGGTCTTGGGCAGGCCGGGGGCGAACTGGATATGGTCGGGCTTGGCGATCGGCCCGATTTCGCTGCGTACCCATTGGGCAAGCTCGCCGAGGAGTTCGTCGGTGGCATCCACTCCGGCGGTCAGGGTGACATAGGCATAAATGCCCTGGCCCTTGACGTCGTGCGGGTAGCCGACCACGGCCGCCTCGGCGACCGCCGAGTGGGCAACCAGTACCGACTCGATTTCGGCCGTGCCCATGCGGTGACCCGATACGTTGAGCACGTCGTCCATGCGCCCGGTGATCCACCAGAAGCCGTCCTCGTCGCGACGTGCGCCGTCGCCGGTGAAATAGGTGTTCTTGAAGGTGGCGAAATAGGTCTGGTAGAAGCGCTCGTGATCGCCATAGACGGTGCGCATCTGCCCCGGCCAGGAATCCTTGATGATCAGCGCTCCGTTGGTCGCGCCCTCGAGTTCGTTGCCGTCGGTATCGACCAGCGCCGGCTGTACGCCGAAGAACGGCTGGGTCGCCGAGCCGGGTTTGAGGTCGGTCGCGCCGGGCAGGGGAGAGATCAGGATGCCGCCGGTCTCGGTCTGCCACCAGGTATCGACAATCGGGCAGCGACCGTCGCCGATGACATGGTAGTACCACTCCCAGGCCTGCGGGTTGATCGGTTCGCCGACGCTGCCGAGGATGCGCAGGCTCGAGCGCGAGTGTTTCTTGACCGGCTCGTCGCCGTCGCGCATCAGCGCGCGGATGGCGGTCGGCGCGGTGTAGAAACTGTTGACCTTGTGCTTGTCGATTACCGCCCAGAAGCGCGAGTTGTCCGGGTAGTTGGGCACGCCCTCGAACATCAGTGTGGTGGCGCGGTTGGCCAGCGGGCCGTAGACGATGTAGCTGTGCCCGGTCACCCAGCCGACGTCGGCGGTGCACCAGTAGACTTCACCGGGTTTGTAGTCGAACACCAGTTTGTGGGTCATGGCCGCGTAGAGCAGGTAGCCGCCGGAGGTGTGCAGCACCCCCTTGGGCTTGCCGGTCGAGCCGGAGGTGTAGAGGATGAACAGCGGGTCTTCGGCGCTCAGTTCCTCGGGCTCGCACTGGTCGGAGGCCGCAGCGGTAATTTCTTCGTACCACAGGTCGCGGCTGTCGTCCCAGGCAATTTCGCCGCCGGTGCGTTTGATCACGATAACCTTTTCGACCGTGGTGACTTCGTCGTGGGTCAGTGCCTTGTCGACGTTCTTTTTCAGCGGCACGCGCTTGCCGCCACGCACGCTTTCGTCGGCGGTGATGACCACCGAGGACTCGCAGTTGATGATGCGATCGGCCAGCGCGCCCGGCGAGAAGCCGCCAAAGACCACCGAATGGACCGCTCCGATACGCGCGCAGGCCAGCATGGCAGCAGCGGCTTCGGGGATCATCGGCAGGTAGAGGGTGATGCGGTCGCCCTTCTTGACGCCCTGGTCCTTGAGCGCGTTGGCCAGCCGGCAGACCATGCCGTGCAGTTCGCGATAGCTGATGCTGCGGCTTTCGTCGGGGTTGTCGCCTTCCCAGATGATGGCGGTCTGATCGCCGGCCTCGGCCAGGTGGCGGTCAAGGCAGTTGGCGCTGACGTTGAGCGTGCCGTCCTCGAACCAGCGGATATGCAGGTCGTCCCTGGCAAACGAGACATCCTTGACCTTGTTGAACGGCTTGATCCAGTCCAGATATTCCCGGGCCTGCTCGGCCCAGAAGGTTTCAGGGTCGTTGATCGAGGCCGTGTACATGCGCTCGTACTGTTCTCGATTGACCCAGGCATCCTGCATGGATTCGGGTACGGGATAGGTTTTGTTCTCGGACATGATCAAAGGCTCCAGGCCAACGTTGATTTCGTTTTTGATCTTAGCAGTCCCGGTCGCCCCGGGCGTATTCGACCATGGTCGCGGCCCGGTAGCCGGGTTAGTGGGTGCGACTTTGGTCTGATAGACGAATCGCCAATGGCACCGGCTTCCGCACCAGCTCATAGTTCAGCGCAGGCGCCGTGGTCGTTGCCACGGCATGGCTCTGATGATTTGACAAAGAGGAGAGATTCGTCATGCCGATCAGGATCCTGCAACAGACAGCGCTGGTTCTTCTGGTGCTTGTTCTCAGTGCTCCGGCCTGGGGCGACGCTGACCCGAGCGAACGCGAGCGAGCGCTGGAGGAGCGCGTCGCCGAACTCGAGCGCCTGGTCCACCGCCTGCTCGAGGAGCGCGATGATGCCGTTGCCGATGCATCGGAGCCCTCGGTCGACGAGGACGCGCGCGCCGAACTCGGTGAACTGCGCGAGCGTGTCGCTGAGCTCGACGCCGAAAAGGCCGGCCGACCGGCCGGCGGCGGTACTGAATTCAACTTCGGCGGGTTCATCAAACACGACATGATGGTCAGCCGCTACAGCGGCGGGTCGATCGCGGGCGGTAGTATCGGGCGCGATTTCTATGTCCCGGCCACCATCCCGGTCGGCGGCGAGTCTTCCAACACCGACTTCGACACCCATATTCGGGAGACCCGCTTCAGCTTTGAAGTGCTGCGCCCTGAAGATGACCTGCGCGGCTATCTGGAATTCGACTTCTCGGCCGGCACCGGCGGTGACGAGCGTTTGACCAACGCCACCAGCCCG